>CAKZHE010000110.1 GCA_936920195.1 uncultured cyanobacterium
AACCTATCTATACATATTTCGATTTTCTATATTCTCTTTTCCCTATTCAATTTTCACTGTTCACTCTCCCCACCTGTTCCCTCTCCCCCCCCTGTGCTACATTTAGCTTAATGGCCTTTTCAAGTAGTTTCATGCAAGCCAAACTCCCACCAAATTAGTTAAAATCAATTGCAACGTTAATTTCGTAAAACTTAACAGTGCCACAGCTTGGTCTAGAACTAATCTTAAAAATCTGGATAAAATAGCGGGATATATCCAGAAAAAATCAAATTTGTGTTAGCAGTCACTCACCCTCCGGTTCAGCAAGAATCATGGTAATTACAAAACGCGGGTTTATTCTCGGCGCAACAGTAGTAGGACTATCCATCGTTGGCGTTACTGGCGCTGGTATCTATTTATCTAAAGGTCAGGCTTTCCTGGGCGACAGTCCAAAAGAAACAGTTGATGAAGTTTGGCAAATTATTGACCGTCAATATGTAGACGGAACTTTCAATCAGCTTGATTGGAAAGCGATTCGGAAAGAATATTTAAACCGATCCTACACCACTAAAGAAGAAGCCTACAAAGCGATTCGGGAAATGCTGAAAAAGCTGGATGACCCTTACACTAGGTTCATGGACCCAGAAGAATTCAAAAATATGCAAATTGATACTTCTGGGGCGTTGACGGGGGTGGGTATTCAGTTGTCCCAGGACGAGAAGACTAAGAAACTGGTAGTAATTGCGCCCATTGAAGATACGCCAGCTTTTAAAGCAGGGATTTTGGCAAAAGATATCATCGTCAAAATTAATGATAAAAGTACCGAAGGGATGAATGTTAATGATGCGGTGAAACTGATTCGAGGCCAAGAGGGGACAGAAATTCAACTAACAGTTTTACGGGGCAAGGAAGAATTAGAATTTAAGATGAAGCGGGCGCGGATTGAAATTCATCCTGTCCGGACGAAAGAGCAGCCCAGTCCCCAGGGAGAGGTGGGATATATTCGCCTAAATCAGTTTAGTGCCAATGCCACCGATGAAATGCGTTCGGCAATTGAAAAGCTAGAAGAAAAGAAAGTAGCTGGATATATTTTGGATTTGCGCTCTAATCCCGGAGGCTTACTCTATGCCAGTATTGAAATTGCTCGGATGTGGTTGGAAGATGGGGGAATTGTTTCGACGGTAAATCGCCAGGGAGAAAGCGATCGCCAATCTGCTAACCACAAGGCTTTAACTAATAAACCTCTAGTAATTCTAGTTGATGGCGGTTCCGCCAGCGCCAGCGAAATCTTGTCTGGGGCGCTGCAAGATAACAAGCGAGCAACTTTGGTAGGAGCAAAAACCTTTGGTAAAGGTTTAGTTCAATCAGTCCGGGGTTTAAGAGATGGTTCGGGATTGGCTGTGACGATTGCCAAATACTATACTCCCAATGGGCGCGATATCAATCATGCTGGGATTATTCCCGATGTGGTGTTGGAGCTATCGGACGAACAGCGACAGGGATTAAGTCGCGATCGCACCAAAATTGGCACTCCCGATGACCCCCAATATGCTAAAGGTATGGAAATTCTGCTCCAACAAATGACGGCGCAAAAAGCTCAAAAACCTCAATCAACTCAGCCCAATTAAGCCAGGGAACTAGGGAACAATTGTTCCCAATTCCCAATTCCCTGTTCCCCAATTCCCTGTTCCCCAATTCCCTGTTCCCCAATTCCCTGTTCCCAATTCCCTGTTCCCTGTTCCCTGTTCCCTGTTCTATGGCAGATTTTTTACTTTTAATCCATCCAGCGATCGCCGTAGCCATTATCTTTCCTTTCATTGGGATAGTTGTCAATCGAGCATGGCAAACGCGATCGCGGCGGCTAGAAACTTTGGCAGGAGGTAAAAGCAGAATCCCCCCCATCGTTGGACAAGAACACGTTCAAATAGGTTTTTGGCTAGCTGGTTCGGTATTTGGGATATCTTTGATTGGACTAGCATACCCAATTTTTTCTCGCATTATTAACAAGCAAGTTTGGACGCAAAACCCACCTCAAGTATTATCTATTGTCCTGCTTTTTGCTGTCACTATTGCTGCTTACGTCTTCCTCCATTTCAGCAGACAAAACTATTTGCGAGCAATCTTGGCAATTTTATCAGGGGCGGGAATAGTCTTTTTAGGCTTTCAAGACGGTATATTTCGTCGCGATAATGAATGGTATTCTTCCCATTTTTACTATGGTATTACTGCTACCCTCTTAATGATTTTTTCGGTGGCAATTTTGCCCAATATTTATCAAGATCGTTCCAATCGCTGGCGCTACACCCACGTCATCTTAAACTCATTAGCCTTACTTTTATTTATTGGACAGGGATTGACTGGAGTGCGAGATTTATTAGAAATTCCTCCCAGCGCCCAAAAACCTTATATTAAGCAACTCTATATGGAAAATTGTTTTAAACAGAGTTGCACGATTAAGGGAGAATCTAACCAAAAATAACTTCTGAATGGTATTTTATTTCTGTTTCAACACTAGCAAAGTAATATCATCAAAAACTTCTTGTTCGCCAATATAAGCGCGAATATCCTCAACAATAGCTTGCTGAATTTCAGTTGCAGACAAATTGTAGTGCTGGCGAACTACTTCGCACAAGCGTTCTAGTCCGTATTGATTGCCATCAGTATTTTCTGCCTCAGTAATACCATCTGTATATAGGACAATGCCATCCCCAGGATTTAAAACTATTTCCAACTCATTAATAAAAGGCTCAATATCTGATTCTAGCCCCACTGGAAAACCCAAATCAACAGTATCAATTAGTTCTAATTTGCCATCAGCACGGACTAAAATTACTTCTTCATGTTGTCCGCTCAGGCGTAAAGTGCCATCCTGATAGTCCAGTAAAGCCAACGAAAGAGTTTTATCCGCACTCATCCGCTGGACGTTATCGTAAATTGTGCGGTTAACCGCATTTAAAAAGCGCACTGGGTTAGTTTCTTGATTAGCTAATAAGGCTCGCACCGCCGTTTGCGCCATAATCATCACTACGCCACTTTCCAGTCCATGACCAGTTACATCGCCTATGCCAATTTTAACCCGACCATCTTGGTTGAGGACATCATAGTAGTCGCCACCTACCTCAGTTGCTGGTTCCATAAACCCGGCAATATCAAGACCAGGAATTTGTTCTAACTCCTGCGCTTTGGGCAAAATCATCTGTTGTAGTTCGCGAGTAATGTCCAGTTCGGCGCTCATTCGCAGATTTTCTTGTTTCAGGCGATCGTTTAGTTTGGTAATCTCTATATTAGCCTGGGCTAATTGGGCAGTGCGTTCCTCAACTTTTTGCTCCAAGGTTTGGTATAGGAGGGCATTTTCAATCGAGATGGCTGCCTGAGCCGACAGAATTCTCAGTAGTTCCAATCGGTCGGCAGTAAAGGCATCAGTAGTTAAATTGTTTTCTAGATATAGCAAACCAATTAATTTGCCTTGATTGATAATGGGAGCGCACAAGACTGACTTGGGTTGATGTTGAATAATATAAGGGTCAGCGATAAAGAGTCCTTGATGGGTAGCATCGTCTAGGACAACATCTTCTTGGGTTCGCAAGGCGTAATTGATAATTGCTTGTGGCAAGATAGAAGTGCTTTCCACCTCCAGAGACTGCAAAACAGTCACTTCATTTTTACCTACTTCTCTGGCTGCTTCAATAGTTAATTTATTGTGATTAACTAAAATCAAGTAGCCCTTTTGAGCGCCAGCATTTTCGATGGCAAATTGCATTAATTTTGCCAGCAACTTTTCTAGCACAATTTCCCCCGCTAGGGCTTGAGAAGCTTTGATGACAGTTGTCAAGTCTAGGACTTCCCCGTTGCTGCCAGTCGCAGTAGTATTAATAGTCTGGGGTGACGTTCTACTGCTGCCAACTACTAGCAGTTGGGGATATTCAGTTTCTAGTGCCGTAACTTTAGCTTTGGCTCCCCATCGGCTATAGCAATGATGGGCATTCCGGAGATATAATTGGCCAATTTCTTCTCTGTCTAATGATAGGTAGAATTCTGCGGCACGTTCGTAAGCCAGGGCTTCTTCTTGAATGAATTCGGATTTTTTAGCACCTTGAATAGCTTGCTCATAAAGTTCTTGTGCTTCCCAATTCTGCCCTAAAACGCGCGCTTTTTCAGCTTCCACAAGAGCGTATTTGTGCTGAAAGTTTTCTGTGCAGTATTTACTCCACTCTTGCATACTCTCTTGATTATTTTCTACTCTTTGCAGTAATTGTTTCTGTTGCTCTATATCTGAATTGCTATACTCAGCAAGAAAGGCAAGAGAAGAGTAAAAATTATGTTGTGGCGCTGGCAAATAAGCAGCAGATGTCTCACTGTATTTTTGAGCTTGGATTGCTTGCTCACAAGCTTGTCTATAATCTTTAAAATAATAATATAAAATTGTTTTGGTCAGATAAGCATTAAACAGTAACCATTCATTACTATCTTCAATCCATTGATCTAAATATTTCTTTTCTTCTGTCGGCGAACTACCAATAACCAAGAAAGATTGATTCTTTTCTTTAAATAGACTTAAAATAGTATTATGCCAAAGTTTGATATAATTAGTAGAGTATTCTTGCTGTAAATTTTGAATTAATTTAGTATATTGAACATAAAGTGGCTCAATTTCTTGTAAAGTATATCCTCCAAATAATTTGATTAAGCAATAGCTTATAATTGCATAAGAGGCATAAACATTATCCCCTGTCTCTATACCTTTTTGAAATCCAGTTAGTAATTTTTCCTCTGCAACTATATTTCTGATTGATTCCTGCCAATGCCAGATCAGTCCATAATACAAGTGCATAACTAGAGCTTCTATTTGGGGAAGATTAAATTGCTCTAGTAATTTTAGAGAAAGTTGACCAAATTGATACCCCAAATTATAGTCCTTTGCCACACCACATAAAACCATTCCATAAAGACTATATGTCCGAGCAGATTGATCGGGATCTGCATATTTTAAACAAAGATTAAGTTGGGTTAACATAGCCCAACTAAGTAATTGGGCGTTTGTAGTATTTAGAGAAGGTATGATCTGTTGTAATATTGAGATTGCAGCAATTTTATATGGATTATTCATCTTCGGTATATTAACTAAGTCTTCAAATTTGTTTTCTTTCAAAAACAAATTTAGCAATTCTTGCTCTTGGGCAACCATTTTTTCTATTTGACTTGCTTGTTGAGGCACATCTATTCCTAGTTCTATCAGAGCTTTAATCCCCACCTCTATAGCTTTTTGCTGCTGAATTTGAGCAGAATAGGATAAAATTCTTGATTGATATATTTTTATTTTATCAAGAATTGATTTAACCTGTTGTGAAGCAATCAAAGATAATTCTTCAACTTGTTTGAATTTTTTATTGAGGTAGAGAATTTCTAAATATTCTGAATATAGTTCTAGAGTTAGCTCATATTGTAAATCCCAACTGGTTTGTGCTAATAATTTCACCCCAGATTCTAAATATTTAAGAGATGATTCATAAGCTGTTGATGCTTTTGCTTTTTTACCAGCTTGTAAATTTAATTTCGCCAGCTCATCTTTTTCTGATTGTTCAGCGATTAATTCTAAACCTTCATTTAATTGATTAACAATTTCAAATAGATTCTCTTCTAATAAATCTTCTCTAGTGTTTTTTAGGAGGAGACGACCTACCTGTAAATGGACTGCTTTTTTCTCATCTTCAGGGATTAGCTCATAAGCGGCTTGCTGAACTCTATCGTGCAAAAACTTGTATTGTATCAACTCTAGATACTGAGGAACAGCACTAGAAAAATTATCTGCAGTCTCCTCGGCTATTTCTTCTTTATTTAATAGTAGAGGAATTATATAATTTTCGCTCAAAGGCAAAATCAAACCTTCTTGAATAGTAGATAGAAGATCTCTAGCTATATCTACTTGAGATTTTGTATTGACCACAGATAGAATTTCTAAATCGAATCTGTTGCCAATACAAGCAGCAGTTTTTAAAACTTTCTGAGTATTTTCTTCTAATTTCTCAATTTTGCTAATCATTAAATGAATTACATTATCTGTTATTTCAATACTTTTAATTTCTTCAACGTCCCATTGCCAGCATCTGTTATTGTGGTCAAATGACAACAAATCTTCTTGATACAAAGATTGAAGCAATTGATTTAAAAAGAAAGGATTTCCCTGAGTTTTATTAATTACTAATTCGGCTAAAGATTTTGAATTATGGGTTGAACATTTTAGCGTATCAGCTATTAGTTGATTTACCTGTTCTATGTTCAAAGGATGAAGCTTAATGTTATTTGTATCAGAATTTAAATTTTTGATTTTTTTCAAAGTTATCATTAAAGGATGAGTAAGATCAACTTCATTGTCTCGGTAGGCTCCTATTATTAATAGATATTTGCTATTAGGGTCATTTATTAATAGCTCAATAAATTTTAAAGACGGTAAATCTGCCCACTGTAGATCGTCTAAGAAGATGACTAATGGATGCTCTTTACTAAAAATGCCAATAAATTTTTGAAAAATTAAGTTAAATCGATTCTGAGTTTCAGTTGATCCTAGTTGTTCAACTTGAGGTTGTTTGCCAATAATTTTTTCTACTTCGGGAATCACATCAATAATAACTTGAGCATTAAGCCCTAGTGATTCTATAATGCGTTCTTTCCAAGCTTGCAATTTTGTAGCAGGTTCACTCAGGAGTTGCCGAATTAAGTCTTGAAAGGCTTGGCTAATTGCTGCATAGGGAATATCCCGCTGCAATTGATCAAATTTTCCACTGATAAAGTATCCGCGCTGGCGGACTATAGGTTTATGAATTTCATTGATTAAGGCTGACTTGCCAATTCCGGAATAGCCAGAAACCATCAATATTTCGGTGCTGCCTTGGCTAACTCGTTCAAAGGTAGTTAATAGTTGACTAACTTCCTGTTCGCGACCATAGAGTTTTTGAGGAATCCGAAATTTATCGGAAATATCTCGATTACCTAAAGGAAAGACAGAAATTTGCCCTGTGGTTTTTAGTTGGTTGAGACAGGTCTCTAAATCTGCTTTTAATCCCCAAGCAGTTTGATATCTTTCTTCTGGAGTTTTAGCAAGCAATTTCATCACAATGTTAGAAACGGCTTCAGGGATAGTAGGTATTATCTCTTGACAGGCTGTGGGTTGTTGAGCAATATGGCAATGAACTAACTCAATGGGGTCAGTTGTTGAAAAAGGCAATTGGTGGGTTAGCAATTCGTAGAGTGTGACACCAAGGGAATAAAAATCGCTGCGATAATCTATGCCCCGATTCATTCTGCCAGTTTGCTCTGGAGCAATATAAGCTAAAGTCCCTTCTAGTTGATTTAGGTGGCGAACGGTCTGGTTTTCTTCAGATAACTGGGTGGCAATTCCAAAATCAATAATTTTCAGTTGTCCTGTTTTTTGGTTATAAACAATATTAGAAGGGTTAATGTCTTTGTGAATAATATTCGCTGTATGAATAGCGGCTAACCCTTCAGCTATCGCAATTGCAATAGTAAGAAATTCTTCGATGCTAAACTGGCGATCGGACATTAAGATTTTTAAAGATTTACCGCCAAAGTTTTCTAAACATATTGCTAGACTGTTTTGATAGCGTTGCAATTGATATGCTTTGATCGTGCGATCGCTGTTTAAAGAGCGAATAATTTGATATTCTTGCTTGTAACGGGTGAAAGCAGAAAGATTAGGATAATTTTCTTTAAGAATTTTAACAATAATTGGCAGTTCGTCAGGCTGAAGAATAGCTGTATAGACTAGAGATTGATCGCTTTCATGGATTTGTTTAATAATTTGGTAAGTGGGTGCGCTCATAAGTTGCTCGATAGTTAATCTGGATAGTTTGGCAATTTTTTAGAATTGGGCTTTTTGGTAGATTTCAGTTACAGTTGTAGTCATTGCCAAAATGCCATTTTTAGCAGATCTAGCAATAACCTGAGACTTCCACATATCGCAATTTTTGCAGGCTGGTCTGCTTTCTAACTGATTTAGGATTAAATCCCGCCTAAGTTGGTTAAATAGATCTCCCTGCCAAATTTCTGGCAGAGTTTGTTGATTGTAATCGCCCAAACTCTCAATATCGCCATCAAAACCAAGCCTAAATAGGGTTTCAATACAATAATATATCCTCCCATCGGGCAAAATAGCCATTTCGATGAAGGGAAACAGACAAGCCCAACGCCCCTGAGCTTTTTGGAGGTAATATTCTAGAGGGGTTGCCACAGTGCTATTGCTATTGGCCAGACGCATATTTGTTTCTTCGTATTTAGCCACGTTCAAAACAAAAACGCTGTTAGCTTTGGTGAGCCACCGCTCTCGGAATTGTTCCTCTTCTTCCCAGGTAACGCCCTGGTTTCTGACGAAAGATGTCCTGACTTCGCAGGGAACTCTCAGGCGATCGCGCAGTTGAATGAACTGTAGCACATTAGATTCAACTCGGCTCAGGTTCGCACCCCTGACTTTAGTATAAGTTTCTTGGTTGGCGGCATCAATGCTAATATCAATACTGGTTAGCCCAGCCTGCAATAATTTTTGTCCTATCTCCTCATTCAGCAGTTGCCCATTGGTGGTGATGTGAATTCTGGGAACTCCCTGTTGCCAACAGAGTTGGACAAAATCCACGAGTTTCGGATGCAGCAACGGTTCTTCTACGCTGCCGATTAAAATTGCGATTTTATTTTCTCCGCATTCCCTGGCAATTTTATCCATCATCTCCCAGGACATGGCTTTATTCCCTGTGAAGAAGTCTGTGGTATGGGTAGGTTTTAACACAGAACTGTGATAGGGACACATCACGCATTTCAGATTGCAAGTATTCCCCACAATTACTCTCAAATATGCAGGTTTTACTGCTATCCCGTAATAATTAGCAAAATAATGTAGTTGCTCGTCAACATCAGTTTCTGAAATAAAGGTAAAGGGAATTGAGTTGAAATGATTTCCGTAAGCTTTACTTTCAAGTCCTTGAAATAACTGTTTCGATAAATCGCTAAAATTCTGGGGATATACATAGGCGAGGGTGGGATAGGGCGGTAAGCCCAATTCGGAAACAATCGGTAGTGTTGGCTTAAAGGCAACTGCCTGCTCTCCGAATTTTATTGCGGCTAAAAGCCTCTCAATACTTTTGATATCCAAGGGAATGCCATGAGGGGGTATTTCCAGTACCGTGTCTGGCATTTCCCAATGGTTTTGAATTTGATTTGGTAAGAGGTTTTGAGTATCTTTAATAATCACAATTTTTTTGCCATGAAAAACTACATAACCTTAGCCCATACTTGGTAGTGTAGGCTAAGGTTTTTGGTTTATTTTTGCTTGATTTTAGACCATGAAAATGTCAACTGTTTCAATTAAGAGCAGGTTGTAGGGATATAAATGTTTTCTGCAAAAAATTCCTCTTTTTTGCGATTCTCAACCCATTCTTCCAACTCTTGATTAGTAACAGTTGCTTTTCCAAGCGCTGGGCGTGGAGGATAGGGAATAAAAAACGAAAACAATTGCGGTTGGTTTGAAGTGGGATCTAGGATCTCTCCATGAAAGCTATTGATATCGACCCCAAAAAGATAACCTAGCTTTTTGTTGATCTCTCCACGTTCAAAGTCATTGAATATAGGAAAAATCAAATCCTTGATTTTATTCCCAAAGACTGCGTATAACAATTTCTCTTCCTGATTCCCATTTTCTTTGGGCTTGACTGAAAAGAGTTTTTTCAAGTTGGCTCCAGGAACTCCTTCCAAAGAAGAATGAGTAAAATAACTGGCTAAATCGTTTGCCGATTTTTGTTGTCCTTGTGAGTTATCATCAGACCATCGCCATATATAGGCAATGATTTGCGAAATCTGCTTTGACTGTTTATAAAGACGCAATAAATAAGTTAAGTGTGCGGAGCCAGATGACGATACATTTACTTCACCTACTCCACCTATTGCGTTTCGCAATGTACCCTCGAATATTCCTGCCTCTTCTAATTCCTTATAGAATTTCTTAGAAGCTTCTATTAAATTTCTATCTCCTGTCATACTAATGCCTCCTAGCTATTGGTGAACCAATGAAAAACATTACTCTACTAAGATGACAGAGAAAATACATCTTGTCAAGAAGGAGAGAATATAAACTATTATTCTTCATCCTTAATAACTTTTAACAGTTGGACAACACCATAGTTGAATTCGTAGAGGTGTTCTGGTGGAACGTCTCTACGAATTGGGATAAACCAATATTGTAGACTAGACTTGCTACTACTAGCTAATCAATCCAAGCCGTAGAAACGACGAGGATTATCCCAGACAATTTTTTGCACCGTTTCTTGAGACAAGATAACTTCAAGTTCGATCATTTTGTTCACGATATCTGGCTGATGATCCATGTGGGGATAGTCGGAACCAAAAATCAAGTTATCGGAGCCGATGTAGTCGATGATTTGACCTAAATACGGTTCCGTCGGCTCAACGGCAATAAAGCATTGCCGACGAAAGTAATCTGAAGGCAGCATTTTAACATTGTGGCTGACTTCCCAATGTAAGTTTCGATACTCTTCATCCATTCTCCACAACCAATAGGGCAACCAACCGCAACCCGATTCTAAAAATGCCACTCTCAGCAAGGGATGGCGCTCTAATACTCCCCCTTCAATTAGGGCTAAAAGTGCCATCATTTGTTCCATCGGGTGAGAGCAGGCATGAGTAGCAAAGCGAGTCTGAAATCGATCTGCGCCTGTGGTTGGTAACAGGCTGTGAGTGGATTCATGGATGCCCACAGCAATTCCTAATTCTTCGCAAGCTGTCCAAAATGGCTCGTAGGCAATATCGCTTAAAAGTCTGCCTTTAACTGGATTGGGGCGCAAAAATACTGCTTTCCAACCAAATTCAGCGATTCGATGTAATTCGGCAACCATTTTTTCGGGAGCGTGCAGATTAATTGCTCCCACACCTTTCAATCTTTCGGGATCGTAGCTGCAAAATTCTTCGTATAACCAATTGTTGTAGGCGCTGGTAAAAGCTCCAGCCACTTCTGGAGCCATACTATCAATTGACCACAACCACAGTCCATAGGTAGGATAAACAAATGCTAGATCGACTCCCATTTGTACCATTGCTTGAACGTGGGATTCCACATCAAAGCGCTTCAAATAAGCATTGGGGTGAGCTGCCATCATCTGCTTGTTACCCTCTTTTTCCACTTGCTCAGAAACCTGATTGGTAATCTTTTTCCCTTGAATTTTCATGTCTGGGGAGGGAGCAAATTGCTTAAATTCAGAGGGGAGGTATTTTGCCCACATTTGAGTCGGTTCAAAAACGTGGGAATCGGCATCAAGAATTTTATATCCGTGGAGCATAAGACTATTTGGAAAGTAAAAATGTCAGTTTACTACGTATTGCTGATACATCAAGAGCGATCGCTTATTCCAAGTCTTCCGGGTTAATGCCCAAAGCTGTTAGCTGTTCAAGAGAAAGTGACTTTAACTTTTTCGCTAACTCAAGTCGCTTTTGTCGTTCTCTTTCCGCCTGTGCCAGTGCTAATTCTGCCTGTGCCACCGCTAATTCGGCTTGTGATATCGCTAACTCCGCATCTGTTTGTACCCAATTTCCCAGAGCGTCATACCACCGCAGCCAGCGGCGATTAATCCCCTCAAATTCCCCTGTCCACACTCCCAATCCTAATTTTAATTCGGGAATCCAAAATCGAGGACGATCTACATCTAGGGTTTGCTCTATATAACGCCCACCATTGAGTTTAAAAATCCGCAGGCGATCGCTATATCGACTAAATACGGCATAATAAGGTACTCGCAAAATCCGCTCGTAAACATCCCACTTTCGCGGCGGGGTTTCTGGCGTTGCTTGTCCGTTATGCTCCTCAATCCCATCTACTTCTGTTTCTACGAATTGCCCCAAATCTTCTTTTTCCGTTCCCGGTGACAGCAATTCTACTACTAAAAAGGGATTTGTGCCTTCTTGCCACACGACATAACTAGAGCGCAAATCTGTCTGTTCGTACAATCGGGAAACATCCAACACTAAAAACCAATCTGGACGCAGATGCCCTAGGGAATGATGGACATCATAGTACAAGTTTAAATCTGAACCGACAAAGATGCGATCGCTCGGATAATCTGGCAATCTGAGCGTGCGCGAGAGTAACTGGGGTTGCCAGCTATGAAACTCATCAGGCAATCCTAGCTCCTCCGGGTTTTCACTAGGGAGATCGTACATTGTGGGTAACGTCTGCTTTGGCGGCAGAGGCGTTTCTGTCTGGGGAATTGTCGAACGCTGTTTTAGCATGACGATACCAGAGCAAGTGTTATTACACATTATAAATTAAAGTAGGGAGAATCTCCGTTGTTGCCCGTTAAATTGGAGTAAATACAATCCTTGTATCCCTACATCTGAAAGATCACATCCACATTGGGATAGGGTTCAATTGCTCCTCTAAAAGCGGTACTGCCAGCAAACCTAATTGGATAGGAACATCATAAAGTCGTCCAGTACCGAGGCGCTTCCACATATGCCGAATACCAGGAATAATGACTTTAGCTACTCGCAGTCCAATATCGGGACGAGTTTGATCTAAAACTAACATTTCCATACCTTTACTTTCGACTATTTGCTGGCAAAGTTTCACATCGGCGCGGAGATCGTCTGTTGCCATTTGAGGATAATCAGCCCAGACTTTGGAAGTTGTATTTTCAGCGGGAATTAAATAGGGTTGATTGGTAATGGTGGCGGTTTTCCACCATTCTACAGCCAGAGGATCGGGAGATTGGGGATATTGGGTGCTACCATCAGCTTGAGCAAATAAAACATTGGGGAGAATTTGATTGACTTCGGTTAAGGCTCGACTGAGGGCAATTTTGGAGTCGAAATGAGTACCATAGCCGATTACAATGTCTTCAACTGGGCGATCGCATCTTCTGGTAACAGCGGCAAAAGTGGGAATATTCAAGTCTGTAGTCAGATCTAAGATCCAAAGTTCTCGATTGATGCTTTGATAATATTGTTTCAGGTTGTGAAAGTAAGGATCGTCAAAGCTGTTTAAATCAACTTGGGGTTTTTGAAACCGATTGTACCACCACAAAGCGACGGCATCCCGCTCCACTAATTCCATGAAAGCTTGCAGAATTGCTTCTTCGATAGTGTTGCCCGCAGCGCAACCATTGGAGTCTGCCCAACAGTCGGGTTGGTAGCCTGGGGAATAACCATAATAGCAGTAGGCTGTGGGCAGATATTTGAAGGTTTGGTGAGTTAAAGACCAAACTGGTGTCCAATCAATTTCGCGCTCGGTATCGAAGGGTTCGGGAACTTTTTGAAACCAGCCTTGACATTCCGCATTCCATTGGTGACGGGTTTGATATTGTTGCTGGCTAAAGTTCATGCAGTCGTTGGGATGAATGGCGCGATCGCCTAATTTATTATAACTACTTTTTTCTCTAATTTCATCCCCTTGAAATACTCCCGAATACCGTTCAATGGCTTCACAGAAACCGCTAGCTCTGGCTTGAGCATCAGTTTTCCCTTTGCCAGAACTTCTGCCGCCGAGATTTTTTCGCAGGTTTTCAAGGTCGTCAAAAACCGTCATAAAATGATGTTTGGCGACGTAGGTATGATTGAGACTATTGGTTTGTAGTTTCTGTAAGTTGCGGACTACCCCGGTAATCGGGCTAATATGATGTTGATATTTTCTCAGGGTTTCTTCTGGAGAGCAAAAACGATGTCCGCCATCTTCGGTAAAGTTTTTCTGGCGATGTCCTAAAACTACGGGCAGGGGTTGTTTAATTAACCCTTGGGGAACATTGCCACAGCTAGGACATTGGGGGCGTTTGACGAGGACATGATCTTGGGTTTGGAGCGCGATCGCATCGTAACTAACTAGAGTACCAGTTAACCTTTGATTTTCCCCTTGAGCAATCCATTTAAATACTTCTGTGGCTGCCATACCTAAAGCAGTTTGTTGAGTGGAAGTTAAGGCGGCTAGGGGAGGATTAATTGCCGGAATCTGTTTATGTCTTGCCACAAAGCTTTCTACGGGTTGGTTGTCTCGCAACCGTTTGGCTAAACAATCCCAGCAACCAGTTTTTTGAGGCTCGAATATTGGACCCAGCCAAATGGATGTTCCCAAGGGTTTAACTAGCATCCAGGCAGATTGAGATTGCCAAGCTTTTTGATTGAATTCCTCTAGTCTGTGGTCGAGATAATTGTCTGCTAAAATGACGGTAATATCGCCTGTTTCGGCAACTTGAATATGGAGAGATTTCAGCAAAGCTATCAATTCTTCTGCTGGAACAGAACTGAATGATTTAACCGCAACCGTAGTTGATTGCAATCGCTGATGAACATCAGACGGGGCAATATTTAGGTGATGGCAGAAAATGGCTAAATCCGAAGGTAGGGGATTTTCCTCGGGCAGAATATAGCCCTGTTTCTCCATTTGAAAAAGAGCGTATTGGGTTTTGATGCTGGTATTCAGCGCCTCTTGAAAAAAAGCCGGATTGTCTGGATCGGATTCTTGTTCTTCTAGTAGTTCCAGGAGAATGGTATCAATGATTTGATCGCTATCGCGATCGCCATCAATTAAACTTGCTAATTTCTGATAAAGGCGGTCTTTTAACCAACCCGAACTTCTTTCAGAAATAAAAAATACTTGATCTGGGGCAATAGATTCTACAGTGTATGCAGGATTGAATTGAATTCGATTGAACATCGGTTTAATTTTTTTCCTAAATTCTAATGTCTCATGCTATAGCTCAAAACTTGGCTCTCTTGAGCCGGAAGAGGATCTTGGCGTTGTAAAACTGCAAAATCTTCTGCGTCTAATTCCACAGGCGTACCGCTACGAATCAACTCGGCAAAATCCTCATTGGGAACCATAATACATAAAGCGTATAAGCGTCCAGTTCCAGTATTGCGAATTTCGTGAATGCCTGTGGGGGGGACTAAAATACTATCTCCCGTGCGGATAAAAATCGTTTTACCATCGCAAGTAGCTGTACCTTCTCCTTTGAGAATAAAAAATATTTCCACCGCAAATTGATGGCGGTTGGGGGGAGTTTTACCCCCAACATCAAAGATTTCCACGCAGACAGTTAAGGAAGCGTTGGCAATAGCAGGATCGATAATAATTGCTAGTCGATTAGTATCTTCAGGACTAATCCGAAATGCCTGATAGTCTTGGGGAGACTTGGCAATGGGAATCATACATTGAGTGTTAGGCATGGGGGTGATGGGGAGGTGGGGTGATG
>CAKZHE010000111.1 GCA_936920195.1 uncultured cyanobacterium
AACAGAGTAACAATTTCTAAGGGAGCTTTTGAGAATCCAATGAGTGTTAAGGCAAGTGGTGGAAGCTCAGTTGCTCGTCCGCAGCTATATCAAACAGTACCAGTTGCAACTATTTCCCAAGCGGAGCAACAAGACCGCTTCCCAGAAAGCGGAGAATTAAGCACATTGCAGAGCTATTTTCGCTCTGGCAGCAAACGTATAGAAATTGCCCAGACGCTAACCGAAAACTCAGAGCTTATCGTCTCCCGCGCCGCTAACCGCATTTTTGTGGGCGGCTCGCCAATTGCGTTTCTAGAAAAGCCCAAGGTAGCAGCCGTCGCCACTGTAGTCGGCTCCACCGTGGACACGAAAGAAGGCATGAAGCTGGGGACAGTAACCTATGTAGAAAGTCAGGGCGGTTTTCTAGAAGGATTGCGTTCTTTATTTAGCGCCTCCGGTGGCGGCCCGGTCCCCGCTGGTTTTCGCCCCATTAATATTGCTCGTTACGGTCCGAGCAATATGCAGAAGTCCCTCCGGGACTTGTCTTGGTTCCTGCGCTACGTGACCTATGCCATTGTCGCTGGCGACCCCAATATCATTGTGGTCAACGTCCGGGGATTGCGGGAAATCATTGAAAATGCCTGTTCTGGCGAAGCCACCATCGTCGCTTTGCAAGAAATGAAGGCATCCGCTTTGACCTATTTCCGTAAGGATGCCGATGCCACCGACACCGTTACCCAATACTTCGACATTCTGATTTCTGAGTTTAAAGCCCCCACGCCCTCCACCAAGGTGCGTCAGCGTCCCTCCAGCGACCAGCAAGGCTTGCAACTGCCCCAAATCTACTTCATCTCAGCGGAACGGCGGCCTAAGTTTGTGATGAAACCCGGCCTGTCTTCCAGCGAAAAGACGGAAGTAGTCAAAGCGGCCTATCGACAAGTATTTGAGCGGGATATCACTCGCGCCTACAGCTTGTCTATTTCCGACTTGGAATCCAAAGTCAAAAATAGCGAAATTTCCGTCAAGGAATTTATCCGCCGCTTGGGTAAATCCCCCTTGTATCGGAAAAACTTCTACGAACCCTACATCAACAGCCGCGCCCTCGAATTGGCTTTCCGCCACTTCCTAGGCCGGGGACCGAGCAGCCGGGAAGAAGTACAGAAATACTTCTCCATCGTTTCCAGCGGTGGTTTACCTGCCCTAGTGGATGCGCTGATTGATTCGCCAGAATATGCTGACTACTTTGGGGAAGAAACTGTCCCTTACCTGCGCGGTTTAGGACAAGAAGCCCAAGAGTGTCGGAACTGGGGTCCCCAACAGGACTTGTTTAGCTACAGCGCTCCCTTCCGCAAAGTTCCCCAATTTATTACCACCTTTGCGGCCTACGAACAACCGTTGCCCGACCAGCACCCCTACGGTTCTGGTAATGACCCCCTGGAAATTCAATTTGGGGCGATTTTCCCGAAAGAAACTCGCAACCCCAGCAGCAGTCCGGCTCCGTTTGGGAAGGATACCCGCCGGATTCTGATTAATCGCGGTCCGGGGATTAATAACCAATTGAGCAATCCCGGCGCGCGCGGAGTTGCTCCTGGTTCCCTGGGACCCAAGGTGTTCAAATATGACCAACAGCCCAGCTTTACCGGGGGTAAGTTTGGCAAGCGGTCGGTTTCTTCCCAAGGGATTAGCACCAAGTTCTCGGAAAGTTCTTCTCAGGCAGTGATTAAGGCGGCTTACCTGCAAGTCTTTGGACGGGATGTCTACGAAGGCCAACGGCTGAAGGTGCAAGAAATCCGACTGGAAAACGGCGAGATTACTTTAAGAGAATTTGTGCGCGCTCTGGCAAAATCAGAACTGTTCCGGAAACTGTACTGGACTCCGTTCTACGTTTGTAAGGCGATTGAATACATTCACCGCCGCTTGTTGGGACGGCCTACCTACGGACGGGCGGAAAATAACAAGTATTTCGATATCAGCGCCAAGAAGGGTTTCTATGCCCTAGTGGATGCTTTTATTGATAGCCCGGA
This sequence comes from uncultured cyanobacterium, assembly GCA_936920195.1. Classification (GTDB taxonomy): domain Bacteria; phylum Cyanobacteriota; class Cyanobacteriia; order Cyanobacteriales; family FACHB-T130; genus CAKZHE01. The sequence continues at coordinate 2,004 of CAKZHE010000111.1, forward strand.
ATATACAGAAGCCTTTGGGGAAGATACCGTTCCCTACGAGCGCTACCTGACTCCGGCTGGTTTGGCGCTGCGATCGCTCCGCGTAGGCAGCATCGGCGATACTGGGGCGAAGGTGGAGAAAACTGCCGCGCCTCGATTTGTGGAATTGGGCACTGTTACCGAAGTTCGTTCCGCTCCCGATATCAAGTTCCGCTCCAACCAAGGTGTCAGCAAGAAACGCGAGCAAACCAAAGTCTTCAAGCTCACTGAAACGGGCGACAAGAATTTGGTCAACGCTGTTATCGGTGCAGCCTACCGCCAAATCTTTGAGCGGGATGTGGCTCCTTACGTCATCCAAAATGAATTGAGTGTTTGGGAAACCAAGCTGAGTAACGGGGAAATCAACGTCAAGGAATTCATTGAAGCTATCGGGTTCTCCAACCTATACATCAAGGATTTCTACGCGCCCTATCCCAATACTAAGGTTATCGAACTGGGGACAAAACACTTCCTCGGTCGCGCCCCTATCGACCAAGCGGAAATCCGCAAGTATAATCAATTGCTGGCATCCCAAGGGATTAAGGCATTTGTGAATGCGTTGGTCAATAGTGCCGAATACAGCGAAGCCTTTGGGGAAGATACGGTTCCCTATCGCCGCTATCCCACCTTACCTGCTGCCAACTTCCCGAACACCGAGAAGTTGTACAACCAGTTGACCAAACAAAACGATCATTTGGTTGTACCCAGCTTCAAGCCGGTGAAGTCTACCTGGGATGCCTCAACCTTACCACTAACCAGTCAGGCGATCGCGGACTTGGCAGTGAAGAGTCGGCAAATCGATTTAACTCAACCTCTATTTATTGAGTTGGGTCGTTCCCATGCCAATGGTAATGGACAATCCGTAGAAGTTGGTGTTGGCACTTCCCGCCGCAAGCCAGCCAGGATTTTCCGTCTCACCCCCGGCACAAACAGTCCCGAAACAGCTTTGGTCATCAGTGCCATTTACTGTCAGGTAATGGATGTCTTCAGCGGTCAAGTCCCAGGTGAATTCCGCATTTCCGACTTGGACAGCAAGTTACGGAATGGGGAAATTTCGGTTCGGGAATTTGTCCGTACCTTAGCCAGTTCGGAAGTCTATCGCAAGCGGTTCTACACCCCCTATCCCAACACCAAAGTAATTGAGTTCTTGTTCCGTCACCTATTGGGACGCGCTCCTGCCACCCAAGGGGAAATTCGCAAGTACAACAAATTACTGGCAGATGGTGGGTTGAAGATAGCTGTCGCCGCCATTGTCGAAAGTCCCGAATATGCTCGCTACTTCGGTGAAGATGTGGTTCCCTACAACCGCTTCCCCACCCTCCCAGCGGGTAACTATCTGGGCAGTGTGAAGGCGGCAGAAGACCTAGTGAAACAATCTTGGTCAGATTTGTCACCTTCGTTCATTGGCGGTGGTCGCTTCAGCTAATTGGTCAAGGGTTAGTTGCTGAATTGGCAACTTGTCATTAATTCAGATCATTGCCCCTGTTCTGGTTTCAGAATAGGGGCTTTCTTTGAATTTCACGCAGCGCTCCGAATTGAGGGTGGAGAGTTAATCGCCATGACAAATACCTGAACTGCTTTCACTGACAAGGCTATCAACCTCAGATGAAATCAAAATCTCGCTAAGTCTTGTCCAAGTAAAAAAAAACAAAGTGACTTTTTGCGGCCTTTGTGTGCAAAGATAGAAAGATTGTGTATTCGCAGGCACCAAACCTAGGTGCAGGTTTTTGGAGAGGGGCTACGAGGATTATGCAAGTTGGCGATCGCGTTCGCATCACAAAGTCTGTGGTTGTTTACCATCACCCTGAAAACCGAGGTAAACCTTTTGATATTAAGGGGCTAGAAGGGGAAGTGGTAGCAATTATCCAAGAATGGCACGGTCGCCCCGTCAGTGCCAATTTGCCAGTGCAAGTTAAGTTTGATGCGAAATTCCGCGCCCATCTCCGGGCAGAAGAGTTGGAAATTGTTCCTTAATTCCCAGGGAACCAATTTTGGCGTTGGGCTTTCTCAAGTCCAAATTCCGGAATTGCTTCCATTAATACCTGTGGCGATTGAACCAGCCCAAAAGATTAAAGTCGCGGCGTAATTTGGTTAGTTCGCGGCGATTTGCCTCTGCGGTGGCATAGTACCACGCGCAGTAGTTTTGCATTTCCTGGCGATATTCAGCTTCCCGCCGAAACTCATAGGCGAGCTGATGTCTGGCAAAAATTTCTGCTGCTGGCGGTGGAGCCGGAATGATTTGGCGGAATTCGTCAGGCATAATTATTGGTAGGCGGTAGATTTATTTTATTGTGGCAATTTTGGGCTAGTTTGGCGCGGATGGGTAGGTGTAAAAAAAGGCTGGTGGAATTTTTAGGCTGTAAAGCTTATCGTGTATAGTTTTAGCAGTTTTGGGATCTGAGATCGATTAGTTAGTAGGTGTTCACAAATAAAAGAACGCAAAAGTTCGTAGTTGGGCTTCAGCCCTCTCCGGATTAGGGCTGAAGCCCAACTACGAAC
>CAKZHE010000112.1 GCA_936920195.1 uncultured cyanobacterium
AATCTTTAACCCATAAATCTTATCTCTTATCTATCTTAACTGTCATCCATCTCATCTCTGTTCTCTTTCCCTTTTCCCTTTTCCCTTTTCCCTTTTCCCTGTTCCCTGTTCCCTGTTCCCTATTCCTATTCCCTGTTCCCTGTTCCCTGTTCCCTGTTCCCTGTTCCCTATTTCCCAATTCCCTATGACATTATTACTGGCAGGAGATATTGGCGGTACTAAAACCATTTTGCGGTTGCTGGAACAATCAGAAACCGGAATCATGTATAGTCTAGATCAAGCAACTTATCCCAGCCGCGAATTCCCAGATTTGGGAATAATGGTAAAGCAGTTTTTGGGAGCAGCCGCCGAACATTTGGGTTATGTGCCTGCACCTACAAAAGCTTGTTTTGGCATTGCTGGTCCCGTCGTTAACCATACTTCATTTTTAACCAATCTGGGTTGGTCATTGAATGCAGAAGACTTACAGAGAGAATTAGCGATCGCCAAAGTTGCCCTAATTAACGATTTTGCCGCCATTGGTTATGGGATACTGGGACTGCCACCATCAGATTTACATACCCTACAAGCTGGCAACCCCAATCCCTCCGCACCCATAGCAGTAATTGGCGCTGGTACGGGATTAGGGGAAGGATTTGTTATCCAGCAGCCTCATCTCCTAGTTTTTCCCACCGAAGGCGGACACGCAGACTTTGCTCCCCGCTCAGAATTGGAATTTCAACTGTTGAAATATCTGCGCGACAAGCACAACATTCAAAGAGTTTCCGTGGAAAGAGTAGTGTCTGGCATCGGGATTGTCTCAATTTACCAGTTTCTGCGCGATCGCCAAATTGCCCCAGAATCTCCTGAAATTGGACAAACCATCCGGATTTGGGAACAGGAAATTGGCAAAACTGAAAAGACTGTCGAGCCAGCCGCCATTATTGCTCATGCTGCCATAGAAAAGCGCGATCGCCTCTGCGAACAAACTTTACAAATGTTTGTCGAAGCCTACGGAGCCGAAGCAGGCAATCTTGCCCTCAAACTCCTCCCCTATAACGGCTTATATGTCGCTGGCGGCATTGCTGCCAAAATTCTGCCCCTTTTGCAAACAGGTAGTTTTCTCCATGCTCTCACTCAAAAAGGCCGTGTTAGTTCCGTTTTGGAAGAAATTCCAGTCCATGTAGTGTTAAATCCTCAAGTGGGATTAATTGGCGCAAGTCTTTGCGCGGTGCATCTCTAAAAACCAACTTCACAATTGATGCAAATTGCAACAATTTTTTACCAATTGACTGGCTTTTATGCTAGTAGAATTACCATATCTGCTCGGACAGGATATTAGATATTCCGCAAATTTCACCAAGAAAATCTCACTTCAACTCTGGCAAAATAATATTAGCAGGCTATACATCTGACTTCATCCCCGATGCCAGCATTGCTTGCTCCTCCTCTTTAGCACTTCTGCGCTATGGCTCCCAAACACACCAAAACAAATTTTCCCCTCTGGCAGTTTTTAAGCCAGCCGCTTTTTGATCCCAAAACCAAGTTTATTCTTAATCCTAGTCGGTTTTGGCATCTCTATAAAATTCAACTTCTAGAACGTTGCTGGGCAAAAGAGTGCGATTCTAAAGATCGTCACTGTGGATTTTAGATTAAAAATATGAACGCTCTTTCAATTCCCACTTGGATTATCCACATTTCCAGCGTCATCGAATGGATTGTCGCCATTTGGCTAATTTGGACTTATGGAGAAGTTAGCGGTCATCGCTATTGGCGCGTCTTCTCCGTAGCCATGCTACCCTCATTAGTCAGTGCCATGAGTGCTTGTACCTGGCACTACTTTGATAACGCCGAATCCTTAGAATGGCTCGTCATATTGCAAGCCAGCATGACCTTAATTGGTAACTTTACCATATTCATTGCCGCTTGGTGGATTTGGCGATCGGCAAACCTAGGAAATGCCAAGAATTCAGCTAAATCGGACAACAATTCCTTTCCCCATCAAACCAATGATCTCTAAAGAAACTTTATTTGCCCTTTCCCTATTTCCTTACATAGGATTTTTGTGGTTTATGGCGCGTTCTGGACAATTCCCCCCGCTAGCCAAGATCGGATTTTACATGATCCTATTCTTTGTTTTTCTCACTATCCCCGCCGGAATTTACGCCAAAGTTGCTTTGGGACAATCCTTAGCGAATGTCGATTGGCTACACGGCGGCGCAGAATTTTTCTTAACCCTATCTAATATTTTGATAGTTCTAGGGTTCCAGCAGGCATTGAAAGAAAAACAAACTACCCCCATCCCCAAAATGTGAGATCTAAAATGTCAACTGCCCCACCCACAAGGGGATGGGGCTTGTAACTAGGAAACAGAATTTCCTGAAACATCCGGGGTATTGACT
>CAKZHE010000113.1 GCA_936920195.1 uncultured cyanobacterium
GTGTCGAACCCCCTAGTTTAACCGCGCTTACATCCCCGCCCACAAGGGGACGGGGTTTTACGCACGATCAATAAATTGTCTTTAGGTGTTCTTTTGATATTTTTCCAACAATTCCGATTTAGCCCAATCGGTAGGGAGTACCCCTAAAAAACCCTTGCCCAGAGCCAGTTCCAAACACCTAAATCGATAGAGGTTAAATTTACTATCATTTCAGGCTTTTGAACTCGAAAACAACTATGGGGTTGTTGGCTCTTAAACCCTTGATATTGCGCCAATCGACACAGGTCAAAGAGTTTATTAGGATTTTTAGGATCTTAGGAGGTGCATCGATAACGATGTTACAGAAAAATATAACCACCTCAGCGGAACTTGTCAACCCATAGTGGGAATATTATCAACTATATGGACTCAAAAGCCGGACAGTGACCATCTGGCGTAACTTTAAACTCGTAGAGAGGGGAGGCTTGATTCCAGCAACGCTGCCCCCGTTGATGGCGACAAATGCCACAACAATCAACAGTGATAGAGCTTCTGGCATCTTCAATTTGATTGAGCAATTCTTTTTGCGATAATCCCCGCAATACCAATTCTTCCCCTTGCCAGCGAGCTTCAACTAAACCAGTATCGGCAAATTTTTGCCAACGAGGATCGGCAGCGATCGCATCTGGTAAAGCGATCGCCACCACGGTTTCTAATTCTGTTAATTCCCCTTCATAACTGGTTTCTGGCGCGGCTGGTTGGATAAAAGTTTCCCCAATCGGCAATTCTACTAAGGTTCCCGCTGCGGGGGAATGCAAATGATAGCGATTTTGCAACTCTTCCAACCCAGTTAAATCTGCCAAGTAGAGGGGGGAACTATGGAAAAACAGGGCGTGTTGGGGACGTAAATTATGTATTAATTGGGCAGTTCCCAAACCATCAGAATGTTCTGCCAGTAAATAATGTTGAGTAATATAGGGTTTGAACTGCCGTCGCGAGCGGGCAGAACTATCTAAATTAGCGTTTCTGGATTCAATCGTATTTGGTCGTCCCGATTGTTGCGGCAGTAGTAATACCCAAGAATTGCCAGCTTGCCAATATTCATTCAAATCTTGGTTTTCATCTGTCAGAACAATGCAGGTAGATCGCCCCACCAGAGAGCGCTGGGATGGCTGCAACCGCCGCACTCTGGGGCGTACCCGTTCATCCCAAAATAGGGGTTGATGGCGAGCAAAATTTTGGACAGAGGTGGGCAAATGGGGCAGAATTTCCAGATAGGCATCGCAACCAGCGGCAACATTACCATCTACCCAAATATCTAAATCTCGCCCAGTAAATAGGTGATGGCTCCGCAACAACATCAGAATTTCTTGACCTAAACCCAAAGTGGGTACAGGTAAGATGACTGATTGTTGTTGTGCGATCGCTTGATGAATTGACTCCACCAACTGATTTTCCTGTTGGCGGCGGTGGGGATGGCGAGCCGTGCCGTAGCTGCCTTCCACAATCAACACATCTGGCTCCAATCCCCGCAAACCTTCTAGGGGCAACCCTTCCACCAGTCGGGAATTGGACAGAAAAAAATCCCCAGTATAGAACAGTGTATAGGAACGTTTCGCCGCAGTATAGGTCAAATGAAAAGCTGCTGCCCCTGGTAAATGACCAGAGGGAAACAATTCCACGCACAAACCATCTTGCAATTCGATCGGCGATCGCCAAGGTAAGGCATGACAAAAATTGGGAATATCAGCGGATGGTAAATTAGGCCAAGTCAGCGGTAATAGCTGAGTTGTCACCTCGCTGGCATAAATGGGCAGCTTGGGAAAAGCTTGATGTAAGGCTAGTAAGCCCTGAGCATGATCGCGGTGAGCATGACTGCACAGCACTAAATCTGCCGGAGGAAAGGGATTAGCGATCAACGGGGCAATATCCGTGAGTCCGCAATCGAGTAAAATTCGATGGCGACCCATCCGAATTAATAAACATACCCCTTCCTCGCCATGCCCCACGGCGTAGGGCAAGCAAGCTAGTTCGTCGTTTTCAGAAAAAGACACTCCTTCAAGCCTAATTAGTGGGCAGATCCATTGCCATGATAGTTATCGGAATCATAGAAACCATTGCGAGTGCCAAAGAACAGGCAAGAAATCGTAAACAGGATGGTTAAACCGACTAGAACTATTTTGACATCCATATTATTTGGGTAACTACCTGGTAGAGGAGTTGAGGACACTTCACGGTGAATCTTAGCAAATTTCCATCAAAGATGGGGATTCACTATTTTTGATGAAAATACTCTGGCACCACCAAGACAAAAAGTAGTAGTGGACTGTTTCAGCTAATTTGATGCAATAGAAAACCGCAGCAAGTCAGATAATCAGAGCTTGTGGGGATTTTCT
>CAKZHE010000114.1 GCA_936920195.1 uncultured cyanobacterium
TGATGGTGCGCTTGAGGTATTTATTCCGTTGATGACTGTATAGTTTGAACTTCAGCGTCTTCATGCTATGATTGTAGGCTCAAATTGCTCTCTGTGTCACGCAGGGCAGCAGCAATTACATAAAATTAAATAAAAAGCCGTCCTAGAAGGACGGGGCCTTAGACCCCACTAAATTATTGGTAAAAATCATCTCTTAAAAAAAATACATTAGAAAATATTTAAATGGTTGTTCTCTAGAGAAAATAGAAACTTTTTCTAGAAGGGGGACTGAATGGCGAAGGATCGTTTTCACAATGCGATCGCCTTTTTCTTGGCTGTCCCATTGATGGCATCTAGCCAGCCAAGATGAAAAGAAAAATAAAGAAAATACCCAGATCTCACCAAAAAGGAGTAGAAAAGAGCAAGTTGTATCCCTTTTAACCAAAAATCCTCACTATGGCAGACGACGTATTTTCATTTACAGTCACCAACAACTCTGAATTGGCTATTGCAGAATTGTGGGCTTCCCCTGATGATGAAGAGTGGTTTCAATTTGGACTCCCCGAAGACGGGATTGAATCGGGTGAAACTGTGACAATTGTTTGGGACGAACGGACTAATGATTCCCCCTGCGAATGGTGGATTCAAATCGTTTTTGAAGATGAATCCGAAAGCGATCCCTATGTATTTGACTTCTGCCAAAATCCTGATTTAGTCGTAGGTTAGTTGGATTAATAGCGTTTTGTAGGGGCAATCCCCCCGTGGTTGCCCCTATTCCTTAAACCTGTTCATCAAATCTGGGGAATTACAAAACCCGCAAAACACTAGGAATGCTATCGACTGAATTTAAGGTGCGAATTTCGTCTAGGGCTTGCCGAAAATTACCTTCGCGGACATCGTGAGTAACTACAACAATTTCGGATAATTCTCCTTGAAAACCAGTTTGGACAATGGATTCAATACTAACGTTGTGGTTGCCAAAGCAAGTACCTAATTTACCAATCACTCCGGGAAGGTCTTGGGTGAGGAAACGGGTATAAAATCGGGTAACTAAGTCGGCAATGGGCGCGATCGCACTGTAATGTTGATGAGAGCAACTTAATAGGGGATGCAGTGCCGGGGCAGGTTGCGTTTTCAAGGTAGCGGCAATATTTAAAATATCGGCAACAACGGCACTGGCTGTCGGTCCCGCTCCGGCTCCCCGTCCATAAAACATCACTTGTCCAATGGGTTCCCCTTCAATCAAAATGGCGTTATATACCCCGCTAACGCTGGCGAGGGGATGGGTATGGGGGACTAAAGTGGGATGAACTCGGACAGATAAGATGTTCGCTTCCGGATCGCAACTTTGGGCGATCGCTAGCAATTTAATATTAAATCCCAATTTTTCGGCGTAGGCAATATCCGCCGCATCAACTTGGGAAATCCCTTCGCAATAGACATCTGCAAGTTTAATTCTGCCCCCAAAAGCTAGGGAAGCGAGGATAGCAATCTTATCTGCTGCATCTAACCCATCCACATCGGTACTAGGATCGGCTTCCGCGTAACCTAATTTTTGGGCATCTGCCAAAATGTCCGCAAATTTGCCCTTTTCCGCTTGCATCCGGGTCAGGATGTAATTGGTAGTGCCATTGACAATCCCCATCACCGCGCTGAGACGATTAACGCTCAGAGCTTGTTTGAGGGGTTGAATCACCGGGATGCCTCCCCCCACCGAAGCTTCTAGGGCAACGTAAACCCCAGCTTGATTCGCCGCCGTAAAGATTTCATCGCCATAACGAGCAATTACCGCTTTGTTGGCAGTGACAATATGCTTACCGTGGGCGATCGCTTTTAAGAGCAGCGATCGCGCGGGTTCTATACCGCCAATCGCTTCCACCACAATATCAATTTCCGGGTCAGTGACAATCCCTTCCAGATCCGTTGTCAGGAGCGCTGCTGATAGGGCTAACGGATGATTTTGCAACCGTTCTAGCGATCGCCCACCGACTCGATAAATTTCAATTTCTCGCAACAGGGGATTTCGTCCTTGCGGAGAAAGCAGAATCTCCGCCGTGCCACCACCAACTGTTCCCAGTCCCAGCAATCCGATTTTAAAAGTCACAGCCTAGCACTCAAATTTCTCTCCTTTTCTAGACTACAGGAAGAGGGAGATGGGGTGATGGGGAGGACATCCCGAACATTGAGCTTTTACAATCAATTTGTGAATTCTGTCATTAAAGCAACTTGGAGTTTTTGTGCCAGGTGTTCGGCAATTGGACGAGCTTTTTCAATATCGCCCAAAGGTTCAATGGGGATTTTTAAGCTAATGGCTATCCAGGGGAGGCGACGGCGCTGCCATTGCGCGATTTGATCTGCCCAAAACCAATGACTGGGTTCGGGACTACCACCTTCAGACCAAGCATACCATTGGACAACGGCAAAGGTTTTTCGTTGCGTCCAGGCGCGAAAGTAATTGGCGGTTACTTTGGTAGTTGGTCGATTTTCGCTGGCGGCAATAGTCAAGTTTAACTGCCGAGCCGAGTCTCGCTGCCATTGCTCAAAACCATTAATATCCATCCATTCCACTTCAGGCTGTTCTTTGTGACTTTGCTGCGATCGCAGTTGCACAATTACCTGTTGATTGCCTGTGTCAAATTCTTGTACCAACCATTTATGTCCGCCAATCACTTCGGGATGTCGTTCTTGGGTTTTCCAATTGGGCAATTCTAACCCCACTACCCGCAAATTCCTAATCCGATTCAGGTTGGCGACTTGGGGGGGATTTGCCCAAGACATTTTGCCGCTCAAGTAATTGGGAACGGCAGCCCCAGCTACCAACAGGAGTAGGAAAGCCAGTACAATTAATCGGGAAATTGGCGATCGCGATCGCATCTGGGTAGTTAATTTCATAAAACTCGCCATCTAAACGAAAACATCGACTTCTCCTTTGCGTCTTCGTGTCTTCGTGGTAAAATCACCAAACTCTTCCCCTCCATCCCCTCATAAAAATGCCCTATATGTTGCAGGTAATTTGGCAATTTTTTATTTCCATCTTCATCAGCATTAACCTGTTTTTGAGTGCTTGGATTGTTCTGCCTCCACCCAATATGTTTTTAGTTAAATTTGCCGTAGGTGCGCCAGAAGTCAGTCCTTGGTTAATTGCCCTAAATGGCATTGCCACTTGGATAGTTGCGGCATTGATGCGTCGTTCTCCTTGGCAAGTAGTCTTTTTGAGCGCGAGCTTGCTGGCACTCTTTTTCAGCACCCTCCCCTTACTGCAATTTCCACATACCAATCAGCGTTTTGCCGATGCCATGCGTTCAGCCTTGGGCAAAGACTATCTCGAACGCATTCCCTCAAATATAGCAGCCGGAATGCGAAAACAACCCTTGGTCTGGCTAGATAGTTTGGGTGGAATGCCAGCCGATAAATGCCGGATAGTAGAAGATATTCCCTTTGCCACCAAAGATGGGGTGGACTTGAAAATGAATGTTTATCAACCACCCCACCCAGGTAAATATCCCACCATTATCGCTATTTATGGCGGGGCTTGGCAAAGGGGTAAACCCAAAGATTATGCTAGGTTCAGTTCCTATATGGCGGCGCGGGGATATACTGTCTTTGCCATTGATTATCGCCATGCACCTAAATATCGCTTTCCTGCCCAAATTGAGGATGTGGCAACAGCTTTAACTTTTATTCAACAGCATGGCAGTGAGTATGATGCAGATCTGAACCGGATAGCAATTATGGGCAGTTCCGCAGGCGCTCATTTGGCAATGCTGGCAGCTTATCAAGGGATATCGCCTTTGCCTATCAAAGCTGTAGTTGATTATTATGGCCCCATTGACTTACCTGGCGGTTATGCTCATCCACCTTTTCCAGATCCTATCGATAATCGAGCCGTGTTGCGGAAACTTTTGGGCGGTACTCCAGCAGAGTTTCCCGAACCCTATCGCCAAGGCTCACCAATTAATTATATTCGGAAGGGGTTGCCACCCACTTTAATTGTGCATGGCCAGCGCGATAATATTGTAGAATTCAGCTTTGCTCAGACCTTTCACCAGAAGTTAAAAGCATCTGGCAATATTGCCGTTTTGTTGGATATTCCTTGGGCTGAACACGCTTTTGATGTGGTGTTTCACGGACTTAGCAATCAACTAGCTCTGTACTATACGGAAAGATTCTTAGCTTGGGCGCTACACTAACTATTTATTTTCGACTAATTTGGCGATCGCTTCCTCCGTAACTCGGCAAATCTGCCACTCTGGTAAAATCTTCGCACCCATTTGTTGATAAAAGGCGATCGCTGGGGCATTCCAATCTAAAACCGTCCATTCCATCCTGCCGCAATCCTTAGCTAAGGCGATTTTTGCCAATTCCCGCAGCAAGCTTTTCCCAATTCCCTGCCCTCGATACTCTGGCAAAACAAACAAATCTTCTAAAAAAAGTCCCGGTTTGGTGATAAAGGTGGAATAGCTATAAAAGAACAGGGCATAACCAACCACTTGCCCCGCCAACTCTGCTAAAATAGCTTCCACGTAAGGGCGATCGCCAAATAAATGTTGGTGCAGTAACTCAACATTCCCAACTACTGCATCCGATAGTTTTTCATATTCAGCCAGTGCCTTAATTAATTCAAACAATGTTGGCACATCTTCAGGGCGAGCGCGGCGTAAAATTAATTCTGGCATCATGGTTCAAAATTAACTACTAACTACTAACTTCTGGATTCTGGCTTTCACTCGTTCCTAGGCTCTGCCTCGTATGAGTGCCAAGCGAGGCAGAGCCTCTTGATCTCGGTTCCCAGGCAGAGCCTAGGAACCAGTTTATGTTATATGCGGAGCAACTACGTAAGTCCTGCTGACTTCTGGGTTCCTTACTCATTCATATTCTTGTAAGTAGCCACCGCCGAAGGAGAAATCCCGTTTAAATAGCGGAAAATCCAGTATTTGATCATTGTATCTAAGATTACCGGAAAAGTGGCAATAAACAGAAAAATTAGTTGCCGATTTTCCGGAATGCCTAAATGTCTAGAAATTCCCTCTAATAATACCTCCCAACCGTGGGAAGAGTGAAATCCCACGAAAACATCTGTAAATAAAATGATAATAAACGCTTTGGCACTGTCGCTTAAGCCATAGACAACGTTATCAATAAAAGATTTGAAAACGGCGATGTCTTTTTGACGGTTCACAATAATTCCTGCAAAGACTATAATTGCCACCACATCGGCACAAATATTTTTGATGGCATCGGAACTCCGGTGCTGATACTCTTCTGCTAATTCAACTGCTTTTTCTTTAACTTTTTCTTCTTTTTCTTCCGCTGACAATTTAGGAGTCAAGCCAATTAAACTCTTGAAATCCAACTCTTTTTCAAATCTTTCTAATTCAATAAAAGCTTCTTCTTTAAGATCAATATTCAAAAAAATCTCTATTTTGGCACTATGCCAAGCCTTATCAACCAGCGGACTAAAAATAATATTCTTTGATACCTGTTGAGCTAGTAGCGGCACTAACATTAAAATTAAAATTAATTTGATCGAAATGACTGTTTTGGCTTGAGAACTCCGAAAGTTCTTCACCGCTTCTTGCTCAGATCTGGGGTCAAGATCCTTTTGTAAGCGGTCAATAGTTCGCAGAATTGAGCGGGGGAGGACTCCGGTTTTATTCGCAAATGATTGAGTTCGACGGGCAGAATCCTTGAGACTTAAAGTGGCTTGTTGAATCGCAGTATCTGTCCGATTGCTATTTTCATCCATAGACAAACTTGCTAAAAATGTTGATTGAGGAACAGTAATTAATGCTGATGAAATATCATATTTTTTTCGTCTAGAATATTTGTCAATGATTTCATCAATAAAATTTAATTTCTCCAGTAAAATTGATGGCTGTTCGCGGTCGAGGTCGTTCCGGGGATACTTGGCAGAAGCTTGACGATTTTTATCAGCAAAAATGCCTTCTTCTGATAAATTGATGACGGAACGACTAGCTTTAAATTCAGTTAATCTAACTTTAGCTATCTGAAGGTACTTCTTCAAGTCCGTCAGAAAAAAAGCCATAGTGTTATCGCCATAATCTTTGGTTTCAATAGCAATTCTTTTACCTTCAAAATACTCGTCTTCAATGGCTTTGATTTTTAATGCCGCTTGATAGGCTTCATCCAAAGCTCTTTCCGGCGTTTTCGATAACCACTGATTGGCTTGGCGGAATGTATCGACTAGCTGGCTGAAAATAGGAATCTTCATGGTCAAAAAAGGGAATGGAGTTTTGATGTTTTTATTAAGAATTGCGATTAGTGGCTATAGCGGTTCTCAAATAGATGAGGTATAACAATTATAGCGATGGGTAGGGGCGTTCGCATCGCAATGGATAGGCCGAAGCATTTGCGTTTTAAGCTATTAGTAAAATCAAGGATCTTCTTAGGAAATGCTTCGCCTCTACAGATGCTCCATTCTTTGTGTCTTTGTGCCTTGGTGGTGTCAGAATATTTTCATAACACAAGAACTTCGCCCTTGACTTTCAAGACAGTCGCTACAGATTGCCTCCCAAAACTATCATTGACCTGGTTTCATCGATGTCAAAATTGAGAAGATAGAAATTTCGTGTATGGGCTATAATAGCAGATTGATTGAAAAAAATGATTTGTGGTGTCTAATTCGATTTGGATTGCTGGATCAACTCGCAGCGGCAAAACAACTTACCTGATTCAGCAATTTTCTCGCTGGGTGCAGGGAGAACTGAGCGCTGCCAAAGCCCAAGGCAGACGCTCACGGCAAACCAAGCCGGAAATTTTAGTTTTTGCGGCTAATGATGATAATCGCCGAGATTTGGCAGATCGTCTAGCATCTGCTGTCAAGGGCAAGTATCCAGTCATTTCTCGGACACCTCTGGGGTTTTTTCAAGATGAGGTGATGCTATTTTGGCCTTTGTTGATTCAAAAGTTGAATCTGCGAGCGCAATTTCCCCTGCGACTGCGCCCAGAAACTGAACAGGAATTGGCAACTCAGCTATGGAGTCAGGAGTTGGAGCAGGGTAACTGGCAGCAGACAGGGATGGGGGAATATCGGCTGGTGCGGCGGATTCTGGATTTATTGCAACTGGCAGCGATCGCTGGTACTCCCATTGAAGATATTCCTAGTATTCTAGAACAAGGTTTTCCTCCACCGATCCAGTTGGACGAAGAAGTTCCCCCAGATCATCGTTTAATTCCCCCGATGTTGGCAGGGAAGTTGTTGCAGCAATGGCGGGAATGGTGTTGGCAGCGGGGTTTGCTGACGTATGGACTGATTTGCGAACTGTATTGGCGGCACTTACTCCCCGATGCCCAATACCAAGAACATTTGCAGAATCGTTATTTAGGCATACTGGCAGACGATACTGATGATTATCCGGCGATCGCGCGCGATTTGTTTGAAGTGCTGTTGGATGGCGGCGCGGTTGGGGCATTTACCTACAATCCTGATGGTTTAGTCCGTTTGGGATTAAATGCCGATCCAGAATATTTAGCCGGATTAAAACACCGCTGTCAAATCGAAAACCTACTTTGGCGACCAGTAATTTGTCTTGCTGACAGTTTAGGCCATGAAGTGGCGCAGATGGTCGCCGATCCTAATTTTATCGCCCAATTGCCCGATGCCATCCAATCGATCCAAACCGTTTCCCGCGCCCAACTGTTGCGGCGGGTGGCAGAGACAATTGCCGAAGCTGTCAAAAACAACTTGGTGGAACCCCAGGAAATCGCGATCGTTGCTCCTGGTTTAGATGCGATCGCTCGCTACACCCTAGTAGAAATTTTAGCTAACAAAGGCATCGCCATCGAACAAATCAACGATCAGCGCCCCCTCAATGCTTTCCCGATTGTCCGAGCGCTCCTCACCCTGCTGGCTTTAGTTTACCCCGGTTTGGGCAGGTTAGTAGACCGGGATGCGATCGCCGAAATGTTAGTTGTTCTCAGTCAACCCCAAAATCCCCCTGCCGATGAAGAACGCATCAAAGATACTTGGAAATTCACCGCTGATATTGATCCCGTGCGGGCAGGTTTACTGGCAGACTATTGTTATCAACCTGACCCAGAACAACCCCGACTCTTACCCGCTGCTGAATTTTCCCGTTGGGATAGATTGGGGCATCGGGCTACCACCGCCTACACCAAAATTGTAGAGTGGTTGGAGGTACAGCGATCGCAACAAACCCAACGTTTAATTCCTAACTGTATTGTCGTCCTCGACCGCGCCATTCAACAATTTTTCTTCAAAGGCAGTCAACTCCCCTACGAACAATTAGCTGCCCTGAGAGAATTAATCGAAACTGCTCAACACTACTGGGATGTTGATGCTAGAGTTCGGCAAAGCGAACAAATTGATTCTCCTTTCCATACCACCATTGCCAAGTTTATTCAATTACTCCGCCAAGGCACAATTACCGCCAATCCCTACCCCGTTCGTCCCCTCAACATCGCCACCCCTGCCGTCACCCTAGCTACCATCTTCCAATACCGGGCTAGTCGCCGCCATCACCGCTGGCAATTTTGGTTAGATGCGGGTTCTCCCCTGTGGTCAAAAGGTGGGGCTGCCGCTCTTTACGGGGCATTTCTGTTCCTGAAAGATTGGTCTGGCAATCCGTGGACAGCCGAAGATATTTTAAATACCGACGAACAAAGATTACGGCGAATTTTACCGGATTTATTAGGTAGAGCGAATGAAAGAGTTTATCTCTGTCACAGCGATTTAGCAACTAATGGACAAGAGCAAAATGGCTCCTTAATTACCTTAGTCAATGCTGCCACACCGTTGACTACAGAAAAGGCGATCGCTTATAATTAATGCCATCTCCCCCCTCGTTCCTAGGCTCTGCCTGGGAACGCCATCCAGAGGCTCTGCCTCGCGTGATTCCCTAGTATTAGTAGGGTGTGTTAGCGATAGCGTAACGCACCGCCTACCAGTTAACGGTGCGTTACGCTGCCGCTAACACACCCTACTGGATATAGATTTGTGTCAATGATTTAGACGCATTCCGTTGACATAGTTATTGCATGAATAAAATTGCTCAAAAACTCGCAAAGTCAACAGCCTAGGCAGAGCCTCCGGAAAGCATTCCCAGTCAGAGACTGGGAACGAGAAAAAGTTTTCTTAAAGTTAGCTTCATAATATTAGCGCGTCTAGTCTAATTCGTATTCTTGGGGAGATCTAGCGGTACTATAGACCCACTAATTTTGGTAAAGTTGATTTCTATGGCAAAACCAGACCAAAACCAAGTATTGCGGGGACTGCCGCTAGTTGCCGGGGGACTGGCGGGGGTACTGCTGCTCGCCAATCGCCTATTAACCCCAGAAATTACTGAGGCGCAAGCTCGCTCGGATGCTTTAGGAGTCATTTTGAGCGCTTTGTTGATTTTGACAGGTTTGCTGTGGCAACAGGTGCAACCGCGATCGCCGGATGTGGTACAACTAATGGGAGTAGAAGGCTTTGAACTAGCTCCCGATCTTCCCGAAGCGGTGAAAATTGAGTTAGCTTGGGCATCCCATCTCCTGCTGACAAATACGGTGACGCGATCTCTGGTGGTTTGGTATGATGGCAAAGTCCTATTGCGACGGGGAATTTTAGGCAGCAATCCCCAAGTTAATCCTGGGGAAATTTTAAACCGGGCGATCGCCAAACAAAAACCCATCTACTTGGTAGCCCTCAAACTCTATCCGGGGCGAATCGAATTCGATTATCTACCAGATAACACCCAAGGGGTAATTTGTCAACCCATCGGCGATCGCGGCGCATTGATTTTAGGAGCCAATGCCCCCCGCAGCTATACCCAGCAAGATGAAAATTGGATAGCGGCGATCGCGGATAAACTAGCCCATACCCTCAGTCGAGAATTTATTCCCTCAGATCGACCTCATTGCTAAAGAATATCTTTCCCAAGATACTTGTTATCCCTAAATCTAGGTATAATAAGCCTATTTGAATAGATTTTGTTAGCATGACCCAGACCAAAATTACTTTTGGCAAACCAGTCGGTTTCCGAAAAGAACTGAATCGTCGAGTAGAAGCCTTTTTTGCCGCTGAAAACATTCCTCAGCGCGATTGTCCCGAAATGTATTTGAAGGCGGCTTTCATATTTCTCTGGACTTTTGGGACATGGTTTGCCATTCTTTTTATCCCAGCCGCTGCACCCATCAAACTATTAGGCTGCGTATTTTTAGCCTTTGCGATGTCAGCCTTTATGTTCAATATCGGTCACGATGCCATCCATGAAGGTTTTTCTAACAACAAATACGTTAATTACTTTTTAGGATTAACCTACGATTTTATGGGCGTTTCCAGCTATCTTTGGCGATATCGTCATAATACGCTGCACCACACTTATACCAACATCCCTCAGCATGACGTAGAAATAGATGGAGATGGCTGGGTAAGAATGTTTCCCGCTCAAGAATATCGCTGGTTTCATCGCTTTCAGCATATCTATATCTGGCTGATATATAGTATTGTTCCCCTTTATTGGTCCTACGGCGATGTCGAAGTGACTTTCAAAAAGGGCAAATATTACGATCATCCCATCCCCACCATGAAGCTTTCCGAAAAGCTAACTTTGTTGGCATTCAAAGTGGTTTGGATTGGATATGCAATTGTCTTGCCTTTAGCGATTGGTTATAGTCCGCTAGAAGTCTTGATTGGGTTTTTAGTTACCTACATCAGCTACGGGATCATCCTGAATGTGGTGTTTATGATGGCGCACGTTGTAGAGAAAGCGGAATTTTTAACCCCAGGTGCAGAAACAGGAGCCATTGAGGAAGAATGGGCAATTTGCCAAATGAGAACCACTGTTGATTTTGCTCCCAACAATGCTTTTATTAACTGGTATGTCGGCGGGTTAAATTATCAAGTGGTTCACCATTTATTTCCTCAAGTCTGCCATATTCATTACCCCAAGATCGCGAAAATTCTTCAGGAAGTTAGCGATGAGTTTGGCGTAGAATATAAGGTCTATGACACCTTCAGAGAAGTTCTGGTTTCTAATTACCGTTTGCTGAAAAACTTCGGTGCAGAAGCGCGAGAATTAGAAATGGCGACGAAATAAAGTGCATTTTAGTTAGTAATTAGGCTTTAGCTCCAATTATCGGGCTGAAGCCTAACTACTATAATCAAGTGATTGATTTTTCATTCCCATGTTGGATTTTCAATCAGATCAAAACGCAAATTTGAACATCATCATTTTTATTTCTGCCCATCACTAGAATTATCAGTTCCTGGGGTGACAGTTGGGCTACTAGGAACTACTGACGGGGAAACTGTTGGGCTTGGCGAACTACTAGGTTGTACTGGCGGCTGAGGAACATTAATATTAACATTTGGTGCTGGTTGTGGAGGAACATTAATGTTCACCGTCGGAGCAGGTTGCGGTGCTGTTGCCCGTGGTTGAGGAACTGGCACAAATATTGGTACTTGCTCAATCGTTCTTTCTCTTTGAATAATTGTGGTCTGCTGGGTTTTAGGGGTTTGTGCAGCAGTTGGTGAAGGTACAGGTAGCGCAACTGGGGCAGCTACAGGTTTGCGCTGGCTAAAGAAGAAAAAAGCGCCCACTACCACTGCAACTAAAGCAGTCAGTGTAATCCCAATCAATAAGCCCCGAGCGGCATTGTCGTTATCGCGAATTACTATGTCTTCATTGTCGAGACGGCGCTCAATTATGCGCCCATGAACGTAACCATCACTATAAGAAGTTGCTTTATCAGTATCTACATTACTGGTAGTATTAAGCCTGGGTTTTTGCTCTGGGGGAACTTGCTGATTATTAGGATTAGGATTGTTGAGTTTAGTCATATTTACTGCCAGAAATTATTGCCAGATAGATGAAGATGCAAGCGAATACCAAAAATCTTTTTGTTGCTAGCAGATTGGAAAATATAGGCAGTTCCTCAAGCCCAGATTGAAAACCAGCCAAACTATTGCCTTCAATTAGGGAATAAAACTTCTGTCCTGCTCCCTGGCTATCTCTACAGTAACCTTTTTAATAATGGCGATCGCTCTATCCAAAGAATGGGTTATTGTCTTCACCGCAGTTTCCAAGGCGTAGAAGTAATTTAGCGGTGGGGGGCGGGTTGATTGAGATTATTGGTAAAACACTAACCCTACCGATTACTCGTTCCCAGGCAGAGCCTGGGAATGCCTATTGAGAGGCTCTGCCTCGGATGACAAAGCGAGGCAGAGCCTCGCGATTCGGTTCCCAGGCAGAGCCTAGGAACCAGTTCAAAGGGGCAGGCAAATCGGTCAGGACAAAAAGCCATAAAGAGATAGAATGTTGTATAACTGGACTTTAAGAAACTTTATAATTCAGGTTAAACTCGTCTGTGGAATTGTCCTCGCATCAGCCCAACCCACCTACTCAATTTGACTCGATTGAATCCGCTCTCGCCGATCTAAAAGCTGGAAAACTCATAGTTGTGGTCGATGACGAAAGCCGGGAAAATGAAGGCGATCTCATCGGTGCTGCCCAATTTGCCACCCCGGACGCAATCAATTTTATGGCAGTCTACGGACGGGGATTGATTTGTTTGGCAATGACCGGCGATCGCCTGGATCAGCTAGACTTGCCCTTAATGGTGACAAATAATACTGATAGTAACCAAACTGCTTTCACTGTCAGTATTGATGCCGCTCCCCATTTAGGTGTAACTACGGGAATTTCTGCCGAAGACCGAGCGCGGACGATTCAAGTGGCGATCGCTCCGGCTACCCAATCCAGCGATTTGCGTCGTCCTGGGCATATCTTCCCCCTGCGAGCTAAGGACGGCGGCGTACTAAAACGAGCGGGACATACCGAAGCAGGGGTTGACCTCCCCCAACTTGCCGGACTCTACCCCGCTGGCGTAATCTGCGAAATTCAAAATTCTGATGGTTCTATGGCGCGGCTACCAGAACTGATTGCCTATGCTCAGGAACATCAACTGAAAATTATTAGCATTGCCGACCTAATTAGTTATCGTCTCCAACACGAAAGATTTGTGCGTCGAGAAACCATTGCAGATTTACCTACTCAGTTCGGTCATTTCAAAATTTACGCCTACCGCAACACCCTGGATAATTCCGAACACGTTGCCATTGTTAAAGGTACTCCCGCAGACTTTGAAGGTCAAACTGTGATGGTGCGGATGCACTCAGAATGCTTGACAGGGGATGCTTTGGGTTCCCTGCGCTGCGACTGTCGAATGCAGTTACAAGCGGCACTGAAAATGATTGAAAATGCTGGTTCCGGGGTGGTGGTTTATCTGCGACAAGAAGGGCGCGGCATTGGTCTAATTAATAAATTAAAAGCCTATTCCTTGCAGGATTTGGGGTTAGATACGGTAGAAGCCAACGAACGTTTGGGATTTCCCGCCGATCTCCGGAATTACGGAGTTGGAGCGCAAATTCTCAATGATTTGGGCATCAATAAAATTCGCCTGATTACCAATAATCCTCGTAAAATTGCCGGATTAAAGGGTTATGGTTTGGAAATTGCCGACCGAGTACCGCTGTTAATTGAGGCCACATCCTATAATTCCAGTTATTTGGCAACAAAGGCCGAAAAATTAGGTCATCTGCTTTTGCAAACCTATCTAGCCAGCGTTGCCATTCACTGGCTAGATGCGCCAGACTCGGTACAAGAGCGTTACGAGCGATTGGAAAAATTGCGCTATTTGGGGCAAACTCACCATCTACTGTTGCAGGAAGAGGCTAGACCATTGGCGATCGCGCTGTTTGGCAAACCCAATCTGACAGTTCATCTAGGCTTCGATCAAGCCCATTTAACTACCCCTGACTGGTATATCCACTCCAACCACCCCTACGTTCAAGCCTTGGCGGAAATCCTGGACGATTTGGCCACTTGGCCTCAAGTTGGCAGGTTGGAATTCTTAATTTCCGCCGGACTCGATCCCCTAACAGGTTTGCAAGTGCAGTTAGAACGGCTGACTTTCCCCTTAAATCAGCGGCCTTCGTCTATCTGCGATCGCTTAGAAACGCAAAAAATTTATAGTTTTGTGGCTGAGGGTTAACACTATGCAGCGGGCTTTATTCCTACCAATAACCTGCGGTTTATTACTGGTGGCTATTTCCCCTCCAGTACAGGCATCCTCAATTCTGATGGAGTCATCTTTCCAAATTGCCCAAGTGACGGCGGATGACTTGCTCAATCAAGGATTAGCCAAACTGAAACGGGGTAATAACAGCGGAGCGATTGACGATTTTAATGCCGTCATTGACCGCGCCCCGAATCTGCCAGATGGTTATTATTATCGAGGGTTGGCACGGAGAGAATTAAAAGATTGGCAAGGAGCGATCGCAGATTTTAACCAAGCCCTGCGCCTCGATCCTAGGGATGCCGCTGCCTATACCGACCGCGCCCTGGTCTATGTAGAATTAGGTAAAAAGCAAGCCGCTTTAACTGATTTAACCCAAGCGATCGCCCTGCAACCAATTAATTACAATGCCTATTATCAGCGGGGATTAATTCAAGAACGCTCCTACAATCGGGAAGCCGCGATCGCTGACTATTCCGCCGCCATTAACCTCAAACCAGATTACGCCCTAGCCTACCTGCGGCGGGGACTAAGTTATGAAGCTTTGGGACAAAATCAGTCAGCAATCGCTGATTTTACGGAGGCCATTAGGTATGACCCCTCATTGGTAGAAGCCTATGAAAACCGAGGGGTTGCCCGTCGCCAGAATCAAGATTTAACTGGAGCAATCGGCGATTATACTCTTGCCATTAAATACAATCGGGTGAATCCTAATAGTTATTACAATCGCGCGATCGCTTATCAGCAGTTGGGGAATATGCAGGCAGCTATTTCTGATTATACAATGGCGACTCGCATCGACCCTAACTTTGCCAGTGCCTACGGCAATCGCGGAGCCTTGCGCTACCAATTAGGCGATCGCCCAGGAGCGCTAGCAGATTTGCGGACAGCAGCACGACTGTTTTCTAATCAGCGATTAACGGCTGAATTTCAGAAAACTGTGGAATTAATTCGACAAATTATGCCATAACTAAATGAATATAGATCTGACTGCGGAACAGGAACAGTTCATCTACGAACAAATCAATCAAGGCAGATACGACAATGCCGAACAAATGATTACCGAAGCATTGCAACTGCTAGCCAAGAATCTCCGCCAACCAGAGCGGATACAAATTGAACAAATTCGTCAAAAGATTACCCCCAGGATTGAACAGCCTATGCCCAACCAAGTTACCAATAGCGACCTAGTATTTGCTCGATTGCAAGAAAAAATTCGGACAATTTCTGAAGCTCAATCTTCTAAGATCTAAAATAGAGCTATCAACCGCCAATGCCTTAGCCATGACTATTGCCCAAGAACGCCCGTTTGCCAAAGATGATATCGACAAGATTATCTTTCCCCCTAGTGACTTATACAGTGACGAACCTCCCGTGGAAACTGAACTGCATCTTCGGCAAATTATTCTGCTCTTGGAATGTTTAGAATGGTTATGGCGCGATCGCACTGATTTCTATGCCATTGGGAATCTTACCATTTACTACAGTCCTCACCAACTCAAATCAGCAGACTTTCGCGGTCCCGACTTTTTTGTAGTCTTGGGAACTGAACGGAAAACTCGCAAAAGTTGGGTGGTTTGGGAAGAAAATGGTCAGTATCCCCATGTAATTGTAGAGATTATTTCCCCCAAAACCGCTAATGTGGATAAAGGGTTGAAGAAACAAATTTATCAAGACATTTTTCGGACTCCTGATTATTTTTTGTTTGATCCCTATACATTAGAATTGGCTGGATTTCATTTATTAGATGGCAAATATCAACCTCGAAAAGTAAATTCTCAAGGGCATTTATGGAGTCAGCAGTTAAATTTGTATTTGGGTGTTAATAACCAACAGTTACGCTTTTTCACCTCAGAAGGCAAGCTAGTGCCTACCCCTGAAGAGGTAGCAGAAAGATTAGCGGCTAAACTGCGAGAATTAAATATCGATCCCGAAACTGTATAGTAGGTTGGGTTGAACGATAGTGAAACCTAACACCAGAGAATCTGGCTTTTCAAATTTCGCTGATTCCAAAGTTAACGCGATGGTAAATGTCGCTAAAGTTAATCTGGAAATCTAAAGATGAGAACGCTAACACATCTGTCGCGGATTGGTACTCAGTTAGCACCCATTTATTATCGGTAGTTTTGGCAAATTGCTCAACATAATATTGATATTGATCTATTAAAATGTACTCTTTAAAGCTAGACAGCGAACGTTCTCCATCGTGGTATTCGCTTTTGTATTCCGCAGTTGCTTCTAATTCCAGGTATTCAACTGGGGTGTAGATCCGTTTCTCGGCTTGGACTTGCATCGCAATTCCTCAATATTATGATTATTGTAGTCCAGTTAGGAAGCAAGTGAGAAAGCGATCGCAGTTGGCGATGGTGACATTTTAAAAAAATTGGTTTAAAAAAAGCGATTTTACCCCCTTGCTAATTCTTGAGCAATTTGGTATGCTGTTCTCATAATGGAAAAGGTGCGCCCATATATCTGAATAATCCTGCCACCCCAACTGATTGTCAAAGCTTTCCAGCCGATTTCCCCCAAGTCTTCCCTTCTGCTAACCCTTCCTAAAAGCCGCTTCGTGACTTTTTTTATTCTGACGATGTTTGTTGTCAATGCAATAACAATCTATTTTCTCCACTGTTTTGTAGGGGCAATCCCCCCGTGGTTGCCCCTACAAAACACTATATGTAGATGGTCTGCGTAAGTCCTGATAATATTGGATTTAGCAAGCGATCGCTATTGCTTTCGTTAAAACAAAGTAATAATTCCGGTATTAGGATTATCGCTTAAGATGGCGATCTCATCATAGTTCTCTCTTAGTAGTTCCTCAATATTCCGCGTCGAGCAATTTCCCCGTCGTATCCAAATCACTTTTGGCGGAAAACCTAACCATAAACTCAATTCACTGAAATCTGCATCTTTGGTAACGATAATATAGCCATGCTGAAGAGCATACTCCCAAACTTCGCGATCGCGTGCAGTAGGTAATCCAATGCTATCGACATGAACACATCCGGGATAGATATCAGCAAGGAGATTGACAAGACGAGGAGAAAGATTTTGATCGAACAAGAGTGGTTTCATTATCCAACAACTAACATAAACCGCTCTCGTTTAGCAGCAAAACTCAAACAGGCTAAAATATCTTGTTGGGTGAGATAGGGAAAATCATCTAGAATTTCTTGATAAGTCATCCCAGAGGCGAGATATTCCAACACATCATAAACCGTAATTCTCATCCCTCGAATACAAGGCTTACCACCACGTTTACCTGGTTCGATGGTAATGATATTAGCAAGGTCTTGTTCTGACATGGTACTTTCCTGATTCCTATAAACTAAACTAAATGCGATCGCCCTACAATTGATTCCGAGCTTTTAATTGCAAATATCGGTCTACCAATTGGTTGCTGATTTGATTGGCTGGAGCATCCAAGACTAAAACCCCTTTTTGTTTCAGTTGGGCAAAAGCCACTTGCCTTTGGGCTAATAAATCGAGGGCAACGGCACGATTATAGCCATCAGCAACGGTTAAACTGGGAGCATGGGCGATCGCATCCACTTGAGGATCTCGCAAAGTCACGCAAAAGGGCAAATAGCGGGGAACAAGTCGCCCTAAAGCTCCCAGCAATTCCGCCGAAGCCGTGACATCCACCAAATCGGTAATTAGCACCACCAAGGCGCGGCGACTTTGCTGATTAACCAATCTTGTCACTGCTCCCACATAATCCGGTTCTAGTAAAGTGGGTTGAATGGGAGTCAAACGATCGATTAATTTGGGTAATTGATTATTTCCCCGTTCTGGTGGAATCCAAGTCACAATTTCTCGGTCAAAAACCCCTACTCCCACCTTATCACCGCGATGTAGACCCGCCAAGGCGAGGGCAAGGGTGGCATTGAGTCCCCAATCAAATCGCTTTAAACCCTGTACTTGGGCGGTCATTAAACGCCCTCTGTCCAGTAAAATAATTAGAGTTTGCTCCTGTTCTGGCTCCAAAACTCGCACTTGGAGAGGTGGTGCTAGAGTAGCGGCGGCACGTCGAGCCGTGGCTTTCCAATCAATTAAGCGAGGGTCATCCCCCATCCGATATTCTCGCAGTTCGGCAAACTCCGTGCCAATCCCCATCCGCTTGCCTTGCTTCATCGTGCCAGTATTTTGTAAAGTCAGGCGAATGGTGAGCGATCGCAAGTTCATTAAATCTGGATAAACTGCTACTTTAACGCTTTGGGGAATTTGCCAATTCATCCAAGTTAAACCCCATTGTCCCAACTGCCGCACTTGAATATTGCCCCAGGCAAATTCGCCTCGGTGGGTAGGATGGACGGTATAAGTTAATTCTTGAGTGCTATTTTGGGGTAGGGTAACGGCTAGGGGCGCAGACAATCCGCCAAATTCTGTGGGATAATGGTCGAGAATTAGTAATTGGACAGGGCGATCGCCTGATTCAACCGTTAAAGTTACAGTATTATCTCTGCCAATCGAGAGTCTTCCTAGGGGAGAACGGGTAATTTTAACTTGATGAGGACGCGCTCGGAATTCATCCACTACCATCAATAGCAACAGAATTACATCAAAAATCAGCGCTCCGGCAATGCCAGCCGATACCTGCCAAATATCAGAAATAGCGATCGCGATCGCCATCCCCAAGAATAATAATAAATAAACTCGTTGGGTAGGAATCATATCATGTCCGGTTGATTAACCTTGATATCTGGGTAAGGGCGGGTTTGGGGATGAATTTTGATCCTCACCAATAACCTCGATCAAACCGCTCCCACTCACTTCACTATTGTAGAGTTTCGTTCAATCTAGCTGCTTCTGCCAATAATCTTATTGCTTCTTGCTGACCAATTTCATCCGGTGAGATTGCCCATAATTGCATTAACAATTGAGTAAATTCAGCGGCGGGTAAAACTGATACAGGTGTAAACCAGACTGTGGCTGAAGGAGTGGATTCCCCAAAGCGCGATCGCCAAAAGTTTTCTAGAATAGAAAGCTGGGCTTCCTGTCTACCTTCCTGTTTGCCTTCCTGTCTACCTTCCTGTCTACCTTCCTGTCTACCTTCCTGTTTCGCCGCTGCGAGTTTTTCCTGAAATACTGGGGCAATTGCCATAACTAACTCCCGATCTTCCGTTTCTAATTCCTGTGCTTGATTGCTGGCGAGATTGGACTGCAACTGATAAAGTAATTCTAGCGTGTTTGTCCGCAAGGCATCGCTCATGCTTAAAGCTGTCAATTCCGCGATCGCTTTTCTTTGCACTTTCCCTCGCCCTAAGAGCCTTAACCACAGAGTTTCTGATGTCGCGGGTAACTGATGAATTACCACAATTGCAGTTTTTAAAAACTCTCCTAAAAAATAGATTCCCGGCAACCAATTTTCTAAATCTGGGGTAGCGTGAAACCCCTGTAATAAAGTGGCTGATGCCGTCGGAGTCAGAATCCATAATTTAGGCATCGCCATTTCATCAACCCGAAGATTTTCTCTTCTAGCTCGCCGCTCTAGCTCGGCACTGACATCAAGTAACTTTCCCAAACAACTAGAAATTTCCGGGCTACTAACTGGATTGCGAAATGGCTCAAAAATGGCGGGGGATGTGGCCATTTTACCTAATGTTCCCAGTTGCCGTACATAATCTGGGGCTGCGGTTGTGGGGGTAAAATAAATATCGACAAATCTGGCTTCGGAAGTGACTTCCCGATTGAGATTGACTACCCCTAAGCGAGAAAGCGCTTCTTCTAAATAATCTTTGGCAAATCTGTCGTGAATGAATCTAGTCATCAAACGTGACGTATTTGTTTCTTGCCAGATTCTACCATTCCAAAAATCCAGATTGGGCTTTGATGACTGCGGGATTGTCGTCATTAATGATTTGTACAGCTAGATTATCTATCTAGAATCACTTCCTAGGCAGGGCAAGCCCTCAAATATGCAAGAGCGTCGCTACAGCAGAAGCTAGAGATGCTCCCAAAAGAGAAAATCCCCCAATTGATACATTTGTGGCAGAGAGGTTGTTGGATCCCAACCATTGATTTATTCCGTCAAGTAACTTATTATTAAGGTGAACTCAGCTTTTGCTACCTATCCAAAATATAGTCTATAATCACTTCTATTGGTTATATATCTCAGCAGGGACGCATCCAAATCTACCACTGGGGCAATGAACACCACACAAGCACCACCGACCACAGAAAATTGGCAGAACTATATTTGTCCAGACTTGACTGCCCATTGGCAACTAGGCAAGTTGAAGGACACCGGAGAAATCGTTCTCCAAAGTAAAGACGGTTCCCGACAGTTGCGGCTCTCTGCTGATTGCGGTACGGTGCTGCAATACTGTACGGGAAAGTTCACTGCTGTCCAAGTGCAACAACGATGCGAACTGGAGTTGGGTAAAGGAATTTCCTCGAACTTTGTGTTTGAGGTACTCCAGAAACTAATTGATTTAGAAGTAATTCCACCTCCCACAGAGCCAGCAGTTGCCGAATCTAGCCCGACACCTGCCGCTGAAACAACGAACACGCCTCCCCCACCAGCTACTAGCCCCTATAGTCTTAAACCCTGCGTTCATTGGATCTTTCATCCCCAAGGATACTGGATTTTACGCAATCCAGAAGATGTGACTTTTTTACAAGTAGATAGTCGGAGTAAAGCTGCTATTGAGGATTTAGCCTATCTTCCACCAGGGGAAGTTGCCCAAAAGCACCAAATCGATCAAAACCAATTGCGCTATTTACTGCAATTGCTCTCTGCCACGGCAATGTTGATAGGGACAACGCCACCCCCACCCAAGCCGAAACCTTGGCCTTTTGGTCCGGGCAAGTTTACTCCCATGTCCTTGCTGTTTTTTCAATTTTCTCTCTTCAATCCTGACCCGTGGTTAAGCAAACATATCGATAAGTTGCGGTGGATTTGGACGGGAATTTTTGGTTTCATCCTCTGCGCTTTTATAGGTTACTCCGCTGCCTTGGGATTGCATGAACAGCAAAGCATGATTTCAGCTGGCAAGCGATTAATGCAAGAACAAGGAGCCTTGCTATTGCTACCTTTTGTTCTCTTGTCTTTGCTAGTTGTAACTATTCACGAACTAGGCCATGCTTTTACTCTCAAGCACTACGGCGGCATTGTGCCAGATGTGGGAATGAGATTTATGCTGCTCATGCCTTCAGCCTATACCAATACTACCGATTCCTATTGTTTGGTGAAACGCCGCCAGCGGGTATTGGTAGTGGGGGCAGGGATTATGGTACAGATTGTAATTTGGGCGATCGCTTTCTGGTTATGGAATATCTCTAGTGCTGGAACATGGTTATCTATTACCAGTTTACTCCTGATGGCGGCAGCCCTATTTACAGTTGCCATCAATCTCAATCCCCTATCTAAATTTGATGGTTATTATTTAGCCTCAGCTTTGAGTGGGATTAATAATCTTCGCAGTCGCTCTTTTGCCCTCTATGGCAATTTGTTGCGCTTCCGCCCGATTCAGGAAAAGTTTAGCGACGCACTTGTTCTGATTGCCTATGCGCCTTTCAGTCTGGCTTACACCATCTTTGTCTTTGGTCATTTGTTAGGCTTTCTAGCTGAATTCAGTTTAGGAAATATTCCTTTTCTTACCCTAACATTATTAGGATTATGGGCAATTTATTTCTTTTGGCCTGAAGACAAAAATGCCACAAATACTGCTAATTCAAACCCTCCTACACCCATGAATAACCTAACTGCTCCACCAAAATCATCAGTGAAAACTGCTCCGCCAACCAATAACCAAAAGCCATCGGAACAGATTGTTAATAATAACATCAGTGACCAGAAAGCTCCTGCCCCTAAACCTACTCCTGCCCCCCCAGTACCTAAAAAATCCTACCACTGGCAATTAATTATTGTGGCGGGTTTAGTTCTGGTAAGCTTTGTCAATGTTCCCTTTGATGTGGGTGGGACAGTACAATTAGAAACCAAAGAAGGTACTAGAGCATTGGCTCGCGCCCCCCTACCGGGAGTAATTCAAAAAATTCTGGTCAAACCAGGGGAGCAAGTCATCAAAGGACAAACCCTCGCCTATTTGTCTAGTGCTGAATTGGAAAAAGAGATTGCGGAAACGCAACAAAGATTAGATGGTACGAAACTGCAATTAGAAGATATGCAGCGTCGGCAAGCCCAAACTAAAGCTGATTTGGCAAGAGCGGAAGCAATTAGTTTATCTGCCAATGAAAAAGCGAACCGTTATGGCGATCGCGCTAGTAGAATGAATCTAGGACAATTGCCGCCAGATATTCAATCCTTAGAAGCCCAAAAATCCCGATTGCAAAGTCTTGTCCGAGATGCTGAGGTGAGAGACAATCGGCGGCAAGAACTGGCTCGTCTTGGAGCTATATCCAGAGAAGATGCTGGCAAAGTCAGAACTGAAGTGGAATCTTTGCGAAATGATATCAGAGCCAAGGAAGAAGAAATTAATTATGCCAAACTCCGATTGCAGGATCATGCCTCTGAAACGCAAGCCGAGAGTTATACCCAAAAAACCATTCTTATTGGAGCGCAGATGGTAAGATCGGCTCAAGAGCAAATTAGTGCTTTTGAGAAAGCGATCGCCAACTACGAAGCCCGCATCAAACAACTTAAAACTGCCAAAGAATCTCTGATTCTCACCGCGCCTATTAGTGGCATTGTCCTAACTAATGACCTAGATAAGAAACAGTTCAAAGAATTAAGACCCAGCGATGAGTTTTTACTAGAAATTGCTGACTTGAAACAACTAACTGCTATCGTGGAAGTGCGAGAAGAAGATATGAAATATGTAGAAGTTGGCAAGTCAGTTACCTTTAGACCGTTACTAGATAAACTCCGGGCTTATAATGCCAAAGTTGAGCAGATCTTGCCGCAAGTTCAAATTGACCCCAACCAGCAAAAGAAAGCTGTTTTAGTACGGATTGTGGTGGATAATACTGATGGTCAATTACTCCCAAAAGGCAGCGGTTACGCCAAAGTTTGGTCAGAGTGGATTCCCTTATATCGCCGGATTGGGCGAGAAGTCAAGCGTCTAATTCCGATTGAAAAATTCCTATAAAAATAGGATTAGTTGCCGTTCCCTTTGGTTTGTAGCGGTTCTCAATTGAGCAATTGACTTTAAACCTGCGTAGGGGGGCGGGTTTATTCAGGTTATTGGCAAGGATTAAAATTCCTGCCCAAACCCGCCCCCTACATAAATCATAGGCTCTGTGTTAGCGAAGCGTGTCAAAGGTATTTGCGCTCGCTCTATCGCCTGTTGATTGCTGCTCGTACATCGCTCTCAATACTGTGGCTGGGTCTACATAATTATTCGCATATTTTAATCCCCAGTGTAGGTGTGGGCCTGTGGTGCGTCCTGTCATCCCCACTCTACCAATTCGCGCCCCGGCGGGAATTTCCTGCCCTAACCAAAGGAGAATACCACCTTCGCGATCGCTTAAATATCTTCCTTCGGCAGAAGTTTCTACCCCACCTTTCATGTGACAATAAATATGCTGCCATTCCCCAGATTTAATCGTAATTGAAGTGCCGCAGTTGGTATGATCGGAAACTTCTACCACTTTTCCCGCCCACCAATTGCGAATATAACTACCTTGGGGAGCGGCAATATCTAAACCCCGGTGAAATTCCCAGCCAGAGGAACCAGAAGGCGATGGACGATAACCAAAGGGGGAAGTATAGGCTTGGAAATTTTCTACTGGGAAAGAAGCATTCCGCCAATTACCCTCAACGGCGGCGCGTTCAACAGGCACTTCTTGAGCGCTTACTCCTGGATTTAATATTCCCCCAACAGCGATCGCGCTGACAATCCCTAATCCCAACAACAGCAAAAGTTGCCCTAAACGCCAAAAACTTTTTCGGAAAGCTGTAATTGGGAACTTTAACTGCATAAACCTACTCCTAAATCCCAACTTGATTGACTCCTAAAAGAAAATAGGGCAGACATCTTGCCTGCCCCGTTATTGGTAGATGCACAAACTTTTCAAAACTGGCGCAAAAAGCGCAGGTCGCTACTGTAGAGGCGGCGAATATCATCTATTTGATGGAGTACCATCGCGAAGCGCTCTACTCCGAAGCCAGCAGCAAACCCCGTATAAACTTCTGGGTCGTAGCCCACTGCTTTCAGCACATTCGGGTCAACCATACCACACCCCAGCACTTCTAACCAGCGTCCCCGCCACTGCACGTCTACTTCTGCCGAAGGTTCAGTGAAGGGGAAATAACTAGCACGAAAGCGGATGGGCAAGTCATCCCCAAACATTTGGGCGATGAATTCTTTTACAGTACCCTTGAGGTCGGTAAAAGTCAATCCCTCATCCACAGCTAAAATTTCAATTTGGTGGAAAACGGCGGCGTGGGTGGCATCTACCGTATCCCGGCGATAGCAGCGTCCCGGCGCAATAATCCGCACAGGCGGCTCATTTTCTTCCATGTAGCGAATTTGGACAGAAGAAGTATGAGTTCGCAGCAAATTGCCATCGGGCAAATAAAAAGTATCCTGCATATCCCGCGCCGGGTGGTCAGCAGGAGTATTCAGGGCTTCAAAGTTGTAGTAATCCGTCTCCATTTCTGGCCCTTGGGCGAGGGTATAGCCCAAACCGACGAAGATATCCACCACCCGGTCAATGGTGCTGTTAATCGGATGTCTGCGGCCTTGGGGACGATAAACAGCGGGCATGGTGACATCCAAGGTTTCCGCTGCTAACTGGGCTTGAATTTGCAGCCGCTGTAAGTCGTTACGCTTGCGGTCTAATTCAGTTTGCAGAGCTTCTTTGACTTCATTGGCAGTCGCCCCAATCCGAGGACGGTCAGCGGCATCTAATTTGCCCAAACCGCCTAAAACCTTGGATAATTGCCCTTTTTTCCCTAGGTAAGCGATCCGCAATTCCTCTAGGTGAGGTAAATTATCTGTGGTAGCGATCGCCTGAATTGCTTCTTGTTTGAGCGCAGCTAATTGATTCTCCAGCGCGGTGAGCGTAATAGTCATTCAATTTTGGATTTGAGATTTTCCCTACTTGCATCCTAGTTTAGCGAGTTAGTGGCTAGGGCAGTTAAAATAAAAAAGCCTTATCAGCTTCCATTCCCCCGATGAAATTGCTCGTCAGCAACGATGATGGTATCTTCGCCCTCGGTATTCGGACTTTGGCAAATGTTCTCGCTAAAGCTGGTCACGATGTCACAGTAGTTTGTCCCGACCAAGAACGTTCTGCCACTGGTCACAGTTTGACTCTCCACCATCCCATCCGTGCTGAAATAGTTGACTCGCCCATGTTTCATCCAGAGGTGCAGGCTTGGTCTTGTTCTGGCACGCCTTCGGATTGCGTCAAGTTAGCTTTGAGTGCTTTGCTAGATAGTCCCCCCGATTTAGTCTTATCTGGCATTAATCATGGTTCCAATCTTGGCACTGATGTCCTCTACTCTGGCACCGTTTCAGCAGCGATGGAAGGTGTCATGGAAGGCATTCCTAGTATTGCCTTTAGTTTGACCAGTTATACTGCCCGGGAATTTCAGGTTGCTGCCACCTTTGCCACTAATCTGTTGTTAAAACTGGTACAGCAACCCCTACCGCAACCGATGCTGCTGAATATTAATATCCCAGCGGTGGAATCAAAAGAAATTGCTGGGGTGATGATTACTCGGCAAGGCATTCGCCGCTATTTTGATGTGTTTGAAAAGCGGGTAGACCCACGAGGCAAAACCTATTATTGGCTGGCTGGTGAAGCTATTGAGGAAATCGACCAACCTAATAATAGTCAGTTGCCAGAGAGCATTATTACCGATGTTCAGGCAATTCGCCAAAATTATATCTCAGTTACGCCTTTGCAATACAATCTCACTTCTGCGGAGGGAATATATAGTTTGCAAAATTGGGGGTTTGAAAAGTTATAGAAATATCTAGTAGAGGTAACCTGCTAACTCCGCAAAATGGTTGAAACTAATCAAAGAGGTGCAACTTGCACAAAGGTAGCTAATTCTATCTGTTGGCTATCAATATTCAATTTTAAAATCCGCGCCAAGATTCCAGAACTTTCTAAGCTGCGAAGATCGAATTGCGTACCAATAGCACCAGTTAAAACTCGGACTAATTGGGGGGGGATTGGTTGTTCGTTAATGCTCAAAACTGGATTGACTAATTGCAAACTGCGCCCTGCTACCACATTTAAACCGGATTCCAAGCTCACAGCTAAGGGTTCAGCGTTGGTAGCGGTGAGTTGAGCTTGAAAGCGCAAGCGGTTTTCTGCCAAAAGTTTTACTTGGGGATTAACCAATTGGTAGCTTTGACCAGCTTGCGCCCCAGGTAATTGTAGCAATTTGCCCGCAATTTCCTGCAATTTTTCGTTGACAAGAGGCGATCGCAAAGCTCGGTTAATATCTTCTTCTGTCAGCGCTAAACGCACTCCGGCTTGCAAGGGTTGTTCTAGCAGTTGTCTAAAAGAACCCCCAGCAGCTTGAGATTGACGAGCTAAATCCAGACTAACAGGATCGGTTTCCAGTTCCAAGGTATCCAGCCGAATATCTGGCGTTAGCCATGCTCCTCGGCTGGCAACGCGGACATGATTGGCTTTGCCTTGGAGAATTTGATGAGTAGGAGCATTATCAATCCGGACTTTTAACTGTTCTACTCGCTGAAATTGGGAGCGAATGGAACTTTCAGCGGTACTATCAGTCAGTAGTCCGCCCACGGAGACGACGGTAAGCAAGCTAGAAAGTAATATGGTGAAAAATTCCATTTAGTTTGTTGGGGGTAAAATTATTCTAGGACTGACGCAGCGTTCAAATTGCCAGAATTGCCACTTGATTTAATTCAAGTCAATAATCGTTGGTCGTACTTGCTCAACATCTAGCTGCAAAATATCAGCAATTTCTTCAACGGAAAATCCTTTGGCTACCAAACGGGGAACTGTCTGCAATTTTCCTTCGGTAATACCTTCAATCTTCCCTTCAATCTTCCCTTCTGCAATTAACTCTTGAGCAAAGCGAGTTTTCTTCAAATCATCAACGCCAAACATATCTTCTAACTCCTGCCGACTCATTTGGGGCAATTTAGCAACCACGATTGTCTCTAATAGATTTAACAACTGTAACCGCGCAGACTCTTCCGTGAATTGTTGTTGAACTTGCTCAATTAACTCCTTCGCTCTCTCCAAAAACTGTTTCTTTTTGACAACTATTAATTGAATGATTTTGATCCCTAAAGGAGTAGTATCGCTGACTTCTAACTCATTCAAGTATATACATCTAACCAGGTCAGAATCTAACAACGGTTGGACAGATTCTCGTTGTCTGGCATTGGGTTCAATGCTCCGACTCTTAAAGATGATTGTAGCTCGCCAGCGTAAATCGGGTTGATTTTCTCGTAAATATGTGAAAATCTCGGAAAATAACCGCAGATAGATACTAGGATCTTTCTGAAATTGAACTTCGGTGAAATAAATGGGGCGATCTGGGTTATTGGGTAAGAACACCCCATCAATCCGAAAGGCTGTCTGTTTCAATTCTACGGAATCAAAACGGTAATGGTTGGTCTGTTCGGGAGATTCTGACCATAATTCAAAGAAGGTTTGGGGTAAGTCTTTAAAAATGCGATAAAAGATATG
The DNA here is from genome assembly GCA_936920195.1 of uncultured cyanobacterium. Classification (GTDB taxonomy): domain Bacteria; phylum Cyanobacteriota; class Cyanobacteriia; order Cyanobacteriales; family FACHB-T130; genus CAKZHE01. The sequence goes on from CAKZHE010000114.1 coordinate 27,607, forward strand.
GTCTGTTTTCATGTTCTAGTTTTTTTGTAGGTTGGGCAATGCCCATCAGCATCTAAAAAGTTGATGTTAACATTGATAGGCATTGCCCCTCTACGGTTAATGACTAGCTTGGATGGCGGCATCAATCCATGCTTTCAAAGTTGTTGCTACTTCTGCCAAGGGAATTTCTTGGGCTTGTCGAGTAGCACGGGTGACAACTTCTACTTGGCCATTTTTGAGAGATTTTCCGGTGACAATTCGATAGGGGATGCCAATTAAATCAGCATCTTTGAATTTTACTCCGGCTCTTTCATCGCGGTCATCTAAAAGGGTTTCAATTCCCGTTGCATTGAGTTGTTGATAAAGCTGTTCGGCGGCGGCGGTTTGTTCTCCATCGGAAATATTGGGAACAGTAATGATAACTTGATAAGGAGCGATCGCTACAGGCCAAATAATCCCATCTTTATCATAAGATTGTTCGACGGCGGCTTGGGTGAGGCGGGAAACCCCGACTCCATAACAACCCATGACGAGGGGAGTTTCTTCTCCCTGTTCGTTGGTGTAGGTGGCTCCGAGGGCTTGGGAATATTTTGTCCCTAGCTGAAAAATATGTCCGGCTTCAATCCCCCTAGCTGATTGTAAGATTTGTTCCGGGTTATGAACAGCGCGATCGCCTGGTCTGGCTTTTTGGACATCAATGGCTGCGGGCAGTTCAAATTCTGTTCCCCAATTTGCCCCGACAACATGATATCCTGACTGATTAGATCCGGTAACAAAGTTCTTTAAATTAATCGCTGTCTGGTCTACTAAGCGTAGAAATTTCCCAGCCACAGATTCTCCTGACAATGATTCCAATGCCTTCTTGAGTGCGCGACGAGTTTGGGGTTGAATTCTGGTATCGGCGAGCTTAGTTTTCAGGGCAGCTTTGATATCCTGAGCGTCATACAATTTGATTACGCCTTTACCGGGAGAAAATTCCAATCCTGCCACTAATTCCCCAATAATCCGATCGGCAATTCCCAAATCTCTTAAAGTGGTTCTATTGATCTTTTCGTTAGATTTGATGTAGTCGTCGGATAGGTTGGGGGCAATATAACCTACGGGTAAAGGTTTGGTTGCCCATTGTTCTTGAGCAGCCGTATCGGGAACTTTTAGCCCCACAATGGTTTTGGCTCCGTAGTTGGCAGCAATTTGGGTAAGATAGTTTTGCAGCTTGACTTCGTTGACATCGCGATCGCCCCGAATACTCACCAGTGCTAAAACTACTTTGCCATTATCGTAGACAACTTGGTAAATGACGTTTTTAACTACTTGGGTGGGAGAACAATTGAGGAATTTACAGATTTTCTCAATGGTATTAGTCTCCGGAGTTTTACGTTGTTCGTAACTGGTAAAACTAGAGGGAACTGCATCGGGAGGTAAAGAGATAGCTTTTTCCACATTGGCAGCGTATTTGCCATCTTCTGTGTACAAAACTTCATCTTCCCCAGCCTCGGCTAAAATCATAAATTCCTGGGAACCAGAACCACCAATGGCTCCGGAATCCGCATCAACGGCTCGAAATGCTAAACCACTGCGGCGCAGCATATTGCTGTAAGCTTGGTGCATCTCTTGATAAGTCTTTTTGAGGCTCTCTTCATTGGCGTGAAACGAGTAGCCATCCTTCATAATGAATTCTCGCCCCCGCATCAAGCCAAACCGGGGACGAATTTCATCCCGAAACTTAGTTTGAATTTGATAGAGGTGGAGGGGCAATTGCCGATAGGAACGAATTGTATCGCGAGCGATCGCTGTAATAATTTCTTCGTGGGTTGGTCCCAATCCCACTTCCCGCCCTTGTCTATCTGTCAAGGCAAACATAATCCCTTCTGCCTGGGTGTAAGTATCCCAGCGCCCCGACTCTCGCCACAATTCTGCGGGTTGTAGTTGGGGTAGCAGGCATTCTTGTGCGCCTGTGGCATTCATTTCTTCGCGGACAATTTGGGAGACTTTTTGCAGTACCCGCCACATCAGGGGAAGATAGGCATAGATGCCGCTACCGATGCGACGAATATAACCGGCACGCAGTAGTAATTTATGACTAGGAATTTCTGCTTCTGCCGGATCTTCCCGCAGGGTGACAAAAAACATTTGAGAGAGTCGCATCGTTTATCAGAAAAATGGGTCTAAAACCCCGTCCTTCTAGGACGGCTTGATGTATTTTATGCTAACATCAGGATGTGGTAATTGGTCAGTCCCATGATTGTCTACGAGTTCAAAGTCAAGGGAAAAGACAAGCAATATCGGGCAATAGACGAGGCTATTCGTACTAGTCAATTCATCCAGAATAAGTGCTTGCGCTACTGGATGGATAACCAAGGCGCGAGTAGGTATGACCTCAACAAATATTGTGCAGTATTAGCTGCTGAGTTTCCTTTTGCCGATGAACTAAACTCAATGGCTAGACAAGCTGCTGCCGAACGCTCTTGGTCAGCAATAGCTCGGTTTTACGACAACTGCCAGAAGAAGATTAAGGGTAAAAAGGGTTTCCCTAAGTTTAAGAAAAATTGCCGTTCAGTTGAATACAAATCATCTGGATGGAAACTTTCAGAGGCTAGAAAAGCGATAACCTTTTCAGACCAGAAAGGAATCGGGACTCTGAAGCTAAAGGGAACTTACGATCTTAACTACTACGACATCAAGCAAATTAAGCGTGTACGGTTAGTGCGACGTGCTGACGGCTACTACGCTCAATTCGCAATTAATGTTGATGTCAAGGTCGTTAGACTTGCATACGTTACGCGCCATTCTCTTGGCGTGTTCAATCCGTTGTCTACTTACTTTTAAATGTTTTTTCGCGTAAACTTTTCTGGCTTTCCGTCTTCCCGATGAACCCTTGACTTTTTTATAGATTTGTTTCTGAGATTGCTTAATTGATTTTTCAGCCTTTCTGAGAAACTTAGGATTAGGTTCTTGAGCGCCGTTCGAGTCTGTATAAAACGACTCAATGCCCACATCAAGTCCGATTTCCTTTCCAGTTTTCGGTTGAATATCAGTGACGGTAATGTTTAGACAAAATTGGGCGTAATAGCCATCAGCACGACGAATCAAACGCACTCGTTTTATGTCTTTAACATTGTAGGTATGGATATCCCATTTCCCCAGCAATTTAAGTTTTCCAATCCCGTTTTTATCGGTAAAGGTAATTTGCCTTTTGGTTGGGTGTAATTTCCATCCCGATGTTTTATATTCAACGGAACGACAATCTTTTTGGAATCGGGGATATCCTTTTTTGCCAGAAATCTTTTTCCGACAATTGTCGTAGAAACGACTAATGGCAGTCCATCCTCGCTCGGCTGCGGATTGGACTGCCATTGAATTTAGGTCGGCAACAAAGGGAAATTCCTTTCTGAGAGTTGTGGAATACTTGTTTAATGCGAATTTATCAATTTTTAAATCTCTGGGCGCATCCATCCAATATCGAATCGCTTTATTGCGAATGAATTGGGTTGTACGGATAGCTTCGTCAATAGATTTGTATTGATTATGTTTACCTTTAACTTTGTATTCCAGAACTATCATAAGGGATTTCCTCTGTTTTCGACCTGCTATAATGTTAGCATAGATTGGAGAAATATTCACGGGGTTAAAACCGCAGTCGCTTTGCTCCAATTCAAAATTCAAAATTATCAATTCAAAATTCTGATTCATTTTGAACTTTGAATTTTAAATTTTGAATTCAGAAGAGTGTCGCTTTTCATCTCAGGTCTAAAGACGCTGAGTTTTCAATCTCCCATACTTGTCTTATAATTAAACCGTAAATTCGGCAAATTCTCCATCGGGATCGCGATCGCCATCACTAATAAAGGCGGTGCTGCGAACTAAATCTTGCCAGGAAGTCCCCGGATTTTGCTGCCAAATATTTAGGGCGGTAATCAAGTCTCGCACTACTTCCCGCGCTGTTAATAAAGTATCGGCTCCTAAGCGATTGGCAACTTCCTCCACAAAGGCTTGCAAATCCTTAGCAGTTAAAAAATAGTCATATTTGTAATGCACCGCATGAACTTCTGCCAGTCGTTGCAATAACTGTTCAATTTCGGCTTTAGTCAAGGGATCTAGCCGGATGACTGGAGCCGTGGTATCCTGAAATTTACCTTGAATACGACTGCTACCAACTAAGCGCGATCGCCAAGCTTCATCACTATACAAACCCCGGCGAGGATCTTCTACAAACTGGGGCGTACCGCCAATAATTGTATAGAGATTTTCGGCTTTTCCTTGCATGGTATCGTTGAAGATTGCCAGCAACTTATCGTAGTTGCTTTGTCGGGATACCGCATGGGTAATTTTTAATAAATGGACAGCTTCATCAATGAGTACAATTAACCCTTTGTAGTCAATATCTGCCACAAATTTCGCCACCAACTTAATATAGTCATACCAAGTATCATCATCAATAATTACCCGCACTCCTAATTCGGTTTTCGCTTCCGTTTTCGTGGCAAATTCTCCCCGCAACCACCGCAATGCTGCATCCTTCAATCGGTCATTATCTAAGCGATATCCCCGCCAATAGGCACTAATAATATTGGCAAATTCAAAGCCGTGAACTAATCCTTCAATATCCTTGACTACTGCCCGAATTTGTGCTTCTACTTGATCGTCAAACCCTTCATCATTGGGGCGCATTCCGCTGGCTTGGGCAACTTGATTTTGAATCGTATTAATCCAACCTTCCAAAAGTGGTGCTAATCCCCCCCCATCCGGGCGCATTTTCGTTGCCAGATTCCGCATTAATTCCCGATAGGTAGCAACTCCCTGACGGTTGCCGCCAGCTAGACGGCGCTCTGGGGATAAATCCACATCTGCCACCACAAAACCCCTTTCCATAGCATGATTGCGGATTAGTTGCAGCATAAAGCTTTTCCCCGCTCCATAGCGTCCCACAATGGTGCGAAATGCTGCGCCGCCTTCGGCAATGTTATCGAGATCTTGCAGGCAAGCGGCAATTTCTTTGGTTCTACCCACCGCAATATATTCTAGGCCGATTCTGGGAACCACTCCCGCCCCCAAGGAATTGAGCAGTGCCGTTGAGACTCGTTTAGCGATTTTAGGTTTGGTCATGGAAAAGTTGGAATTGAGTACCCAGAAAATCAGTATATCAATCCCTTCAATATATCAGGACTCACGCAGACCCTCTACATATAGTGTTTTTTAGGGGCAATCCCCCCGCGAAGCCCTGCGTGCGCGCTAGCGCTATCGCCCCTATTCCTAGGATAGTTGCGTAAGTCCTGTATATGTTGTTGTATCCGACTCGCGGGGAAGTGGAAAAAATTATCCAGAGGCTGAAAGATAGGAGGAGAAAGGATTCTGGGAACTGAGTTGGGATTTTTAGGAAAAAATTGACCTGTAACTCGAAAAATTCCCAAATTGGGGTGGTAAAACGTCTAAAAAGTGTGAGCAGAAAAACTTTTAATTTTCGCTCCCACTCCCATGATAGCGGATTGGGCTAGATCCCGCCGATTGAAAGGAGTAATTTGCTAGATCCTAACAATTTGTATAAAACTCAAGTGGCAACCATGATGCAAAAATTGCAAAGAGTAATTATTGGAGTGCTGTTAACTGTTTTCTTAGCTATTGGTTTCAGCACACCAGCATACGCACAGACAGTAGATGACATTAGCCCGAAGGGTTATCTATACAGGATAAATGTCTCCAGTCCTAGTAATGCTAAGATGTTTTACGGTAAGATCTTGGGGATGAAAGAAGATCCAACTTTCCGTGTCTGTAGCGAACCCCAACAATGTTGGCTGGAGTTCTTGACTGGAAAGGAAGGAGTAAAGATCGGAACCTGGGTTAACCGTGAAGTGGGGACGGGGAAAGGAGTCATAACAATAGTGGTGAAGAATGTAGACAAAGCTAAAGCTTATTTGGAAAACCAAAAAGTGGATGTAGGTGAGGTTCAATCAGTTGGTAAAGGAGTGCGATTAGCATTTTTTAGCGATTTTGATGGCAACCGTTTAGCGATTCGTGATGAGAATGTCAAATGATTCATACACATTTGACTTTTCGGGCTATACTATTTCTCCTCCATAACGAAGTTGGGTTAAGTTCCCTCTAGATAGGCTGTTGGCTCTGCGAGTTTTTGGGCAATTTTGTTCATACAATAGTTATGAAAGCCAATTTAAGGATCAGAAACTGTATGAACAGAAAACTCCTAAAAAGGCACAAAGTCAACAGCCTAGGCTCCACTTTATCCTTGAGAAATCATCAGATGAACCTACACTAAACTTGGTAATTCCTTTGCTTTGATTGAGATTGTTGTTGAGTTGGAGGCAGAGCCTCCGGAGGGCATTCCCAGTCAGAGACTGGGAACGAGAAAAAAACGAACGAGAAACGAGGGAATCTAGAATTACTCGTCGTCGTGGGCAAAGCGATGGTAGAGGAAATCGAGGGCGTGATTTCGCAGTTTATAGTATAGGGGATCTTCCATGATCCGAGCGCGATCGCGGGGTCGCGCAAAGGGAATTTCCAACACTTCGCCAATTTGAGCCGCCGGACCATTGGTCATCATTACCAAACGATCGGCTAAAAACAATGCTTCGTCAATATCGTGGGTAATCATTAACACTGTACAACGGCGATCGCTCCAAATTTTCAGCAATTCTTCTTGCAATTCTTCCTTGGTAATCGCATCTAGCGCCCCAAAGGGTTCATCTAAAATTAATACTTGGGGACGAATGGCTAAAGCGCGAGCAATGGAAACTCGCTGTCTCATCCCCCCGGACATTTGGGGTGGTTTTTTGTCGGCGGATTCTGTCAATCCTACCATAGCTAAATTATCGCGGACAATGGCATTTTTTTCAGCTTTGGATTTATGGGGATGAACTGCATTGACAGCTAAATAAACGTTTTCAAAAGCAGTCCGCCAAGGTAACAAAGCGTAGTTTTGAAACACTACCATCCGATCTGGACCTGGTTTGGTAATGGGTTGCGATCGCAATCTGACTTGTCCCATTGTTGGTTTAGCAAATCCTGAAACCATATTCAACAAGGTGGATTTACCGCAGCCAGAGTGACCAATTACGCAAATAAATTCCCCTTCATAAACTGTCAGATTGACATCTTGCAATACTGTGAAGGGACCTTTAGCGGTGGGATAAATCTTAGAAACATTCTCAATCACCAAAAAAGGATCGCGGTTAATTGAGTTTTTGGGGGATTTTTCAGTGGGATTGATGTAGCTAATATTCAGTGCTTTGGCGGTTGACATGGTGGTAAATGGGGAATGGGGAACAGGGAACAGGGAACAGGGGGGGAGAGGGAACAGGGAACAGGGAACAGGGAATAGGGAACAGGGAAAAGGGAATAGGGAACAGGGAACAGGGAAAAGGGAAAAGGGAAAAGGGAGAGGCGGG
>CAKZHE010000115.1 GCA_936920195.1 uncultured cyanobacterium
CCGCATATAGCGTTTATGGTGCGTTACGCTGCGCTAACACACCCTACTAATAGAGGTGTTGCGTAAGTCCTGATTAAGATTTTTTTGTGGTCAGTGTTATATAGTATTCAGGAATGCCTAAGAAGTCAAGTGAAAACAAATAAATTTTAGAATTTATTCCAAATTTTAGTATATTTGCTAACATCTAAATAGATGAGGTATATGGTAGTTGAGTGAATTGATTGAGGGAGAGGCGATCCGGACAGTTTTAATCTTTTTGATGCCAAAATAGGGAAAGGAGGTCTAATTCATTCCTAAGTTTAATCCCCAACTATCAACGGAATCTTGAAACCAAATTGATTGAGCAGCGTCTGGATTCCCCAAAGAGGCTTTTTTATGGGCAAGCGCGACAATCCAGTAGTATTAGTATTAGCGATCGCCGTCACAGTAGCGATCGCGGGCGGGGCAGTTTGGTGGCTAACTAAATTTGCACCGGGATTAGTCCCTAACAACTCTAATCAACCTGACACAAACCAGAAGCAAGTAAAACTAACAATTTTGGGAGATACCTTTAGCGGTTATAGCACCTTCCGCTCCCAGGCTTTTCAGAAGGCGATGTCTGAAGTGGGAATAACGGTTAACTATCAAGATGAATTTGACCAAAAGAAACGGGCTGAACAATTAAATCAAGGCCAAGCCGATTTGATTGTTACCACTCTCGATCAATTTATCCAGCAAAAACCCCAAGGGAAAATTGTTGGATTAATCGATCGAACTGCCGGGGCAGATGCGGTAGTTTTAAATACCAAAAAGTATCCCCAACTCAAATCCTTGCTGGATTTAACCCAGTTAGTCCAGCAACAGCGCCAACAGAACCAACAACTAACTATTACCTTTGCCGGAGATACCCCTAGCGAATATTTAGCGCTAGTCTTAAGCACTAAATTTGAAGCTTTTAAACTTTCTGACTTTCAAGTAAATAAAGTTACCGATGCTTCTGATGCTTGGAAATTATTACAAGACCCCCAGCAAAATGTGGCAGTAGCAGTGATTTGGGAACCCTACGTGACTAAGGCTAGGCAGCAGGGGTATGAGGTAGTTTTATCGAGCAAAGATGCGCCGGGAGCCATTGTAGATGCCATTATAGCTTCTGACAAATTAATTGCATCCCAACCCGCGAAAATTTCCGAATTTCTCGAAGCTTATTATCGCCGCATTGATGCCAACGTCCGCGATGCCTCCCAGTTACAAACCCAAATTGCGGAAGATGGCAAATTATCCCCAGGAGATGCCAATGCGGTGTTGCAAGGGATTGAATTTTTTACCGCAGTGGAGGCCAAAGATTGGCTGACTAATGGTACGCTAGAAAAACGAATTGTTTCCACAGCGGCGGTACTGACGCTATCGGGCAGATTAAAGCAGGTTCCAGAAAAACCGCAAGAATTGTATTCTGGTGAAGCGATCGCTAAAGCTGCCAGCAACACCCAAACGCTCATTAGTTTAGTACGGGCAGACAATCCCGAACTAGCCGATAGACTAGCTGGGAAAGGAAAAGCGATCGCGACTAACAAGGCAATTTCCCCTAGTCAAATCAAAAAAGCTCCTAACATTGGCAACTTACAAATCAGAGGTGAAATCAATTTCAATCTTGGCTCGGCAGAACTTACCTCACAAGGGAAAGAAACCCTAAATAAACTTGCCCAAGAAATTGATCAGTTTAACGAAAAAACCATCGCTGTACGAGTGATTGGTCATACTTCCAAAGTTGGCGATGCTGACTTTAACCAACAATTAAGCCAACAGCGTGCCGATGCCACCGTTAACTATCTGCGAAGTCTCAAGCTCAAACAAAATATCCTTGCGGAAGGCAAAGGTTTTACCCAAACTCTCCCCGGCATTCCCCCTGAAGATCAACGCAATCAACGGACAGAAATTCGTCTAGTTCGGATTAACTAAATTTGAGGAGTTGTCATGAAATTTCGTTCTCTGCTATCTCTAGGTTTAATCTTTTTTACTAGCCTGCTATTAACCATTAGTTGTTCTCCCTCTCCCCAAACTTCTCCTAATCCCACAACATCAGTAACTACTACTCCTATCCGGATGGGTTTTAGTGCTTGGCCGGGATGGTTGCCTTGGCAAGTATCCCAAGAAGAAAAAATCTTTGCTGCCAATAAAGTTAATGTTGATTTGAAATGGTTTGACGGGTATTTAGATTCCATTAATGCCCTGACTGCAAATCAACTGGATGCCAATACCCAAACCTTGAACGATACCATTAGTTCTGTGGCAGCCGGAGCAGACCAAGTAATTGTTTTAGTCAATGATAATTCCACTGGTAATGATAAAATTATTGTCCGAGAAGGTATTCAAACCATTGCTGACTTAAAAGGCAAAAAAATAGCAGCAGAAGAGGGAACAGTTGACCATTTTTTGCTACTTTTAGGCTTGAAAAAAGCCGGGTTAACTCAAGCAGATATTAGTTTTCAACCCTTACAAACTGGAGCCGCTGCTGCTGCCTTTGTCGCTGGAAAAGTGGATGCTGTGGGCGTTTTTGCTCCCTTTACCACGAAGGCACTACAACGTCCTGGTAGTAAAGAATTATTTAGTTCCAAAGAATTCCCTGGAGCCATTCCCGATCACTTAGTAGTTAGCCGCAAAGCCCTGACAGAAAAGCCCCAACAAGTGCAAGCTTTAGTCGATTCTTGGTTTGCGACCTTAGATTTCATTAACAAGAACAAAGAAAAGGCTTATGAAATTATGGCGAAGCGAGCCGGGGTAACGGCAAAAGAGTACCAAGAATACGAAGCTGGCACAAAAATCTTTACTTTGGCAGAGAATTTACAGGCATTTAGTCCGGGAACTAGCATGACATCTTTAACTTATGCCGCCCAGGAAATTAGTAAGTTTTTAACGGAAAGTGGGTTGGTGAAAAAAGCTCCCGACTTAAGCAAGATTTTTGACGATCGCTTTGTCAAAGCCTATGCCGAAAAATCGAAAAAATCCTAGTTTTGTATCCTGTTGACGGTGCGCGAACGTAACGCACCTTAATAACTCTTCAATTCAAAATTAATTTTGAATTTTGAATTTTGAATTTTGAATTTCACTTTATTCCCTTATGACCGATCGCGATCGCTCTTCTCAATCACCCCAAATTTTATCCACCACAGTTTTTTGGCGGATTGCCGAAGATATCCCCAAATCCCTAGCTTGGACCTTAATTTCTTTATCCATCGGCATTCCTTTCTGCACTTGGTTGCTACTATCTAATTCGGGATTAGTGCCACCATTATTTCTGCCCACGCCTGCCCAAGTTTTAGCTGCCATCTCTAGTCTTTGGCAAGCTGGTGATTTACAAAAAGATATTTTCTTCAGTTTATTTCGGGTTCTCAGTGGTTTTAGTTTAGCTGCCCTCGTTTCTATTCCCTTGGGAACGCTAATGGGAACTTTTGCCAGCATTCGAGCCATCATGGAACCGATCATTGGCATTGTCCGCTATATGCCTGCCCCAGCTTTTATTCCCCTGCTAATTTTGTACTTTGGCATTGATGAGTTATCGAAAATTTTACTGATTTTCATTGGCACTTTATTTTTTAACACCTTAATGGTGATGGATGCGGTAAAATTTGTGCCAAAAGAATTAATTGAAACTACTTACACTTTAGGGGGCAAGCGCTGGCAAGTTCTTTTGCAAGTGATTTTTCCGTTTATTTTCCCCAGCATCATTGACGCTTGTCGGGTAAATATGGCAGCATCTTGGAACTTAGTCATCGTTTCCGAACTGGTAGCCACCACGGAAGGATTAGGGCGAAGGATTAGTTTAGGGCAGAAATTCCTCAAAACCGACGAAATTTTTGCGGGATTGATTGTCATTGGTATAATTGGGTTAATTATCGATTTATTATTCCGCCTCCTACTCCGGCTTTCTTGTCGCTGGACATCCGATTAAAACCGTGCTTGATTAGGAAAACCCCAGACTTATGAAAGACGAATCTTTTGGAATTGTGCCAATTTTTGCTCAGGAAAAGAGCTATTTATTTTTAGTAGTGCAGCATCATGCAGGACATTGGGGTTTTCCAAAAGGACACGCCAACCCAGGAGAGTTGCCTGTGGAAGCGGCGCGGCGGGAGTTGGAGGAAGAAACAGGTATCCAAGATTATCGCCTGCTAGATGACACGCCGCTGGTGGAAAGTTACACTTTTATTAAAGGTGAAAAAACTGTTGAAAAAACAGTGACTTATTTTCTCGCTCAAGTGAATGCCCAGAATATTAGTTGCCAAGAAGCAGAAATTCAAAACTACTCTTGGGCGAATTTTGATGAAACTCTGCAATTAATCACTTTTGAACAAGGGAAGAAAATATTAGTTGAGGCGCAAAAACGATTGAAAAGTTTGGGTTTAATTGCGGGTGAATAATATTTTTACCACCAAGATACAAAGGAATTTACTGATTACAGATTCAAAATTCGATGAAATACTTGGAAGTTGCCCTTGTTAGTAAGTTATTCCCTAGTCGCCGGGGTTCGCTAACTGTTCTCAAAGATATTAATTTATACGTTGAAAAAGGCGAGTTTGTCTGCGTTGTCGGTCCTTCTGGTTCGGGCAAATCTACCCTATTGCGATTGATTGCGGGATTGGATAATCCGACATCGGGAGAAATTTTGGTAGATGGCGATCGCGTTTTTAGTCCCGGCAGCGATCGCGGCATGGTCTTCCAAAATTATACCCTTTATCCCTGGATGAATGTCACCGATAATATTGGGTTTGGGTTGAAATTGCAGGGAGCATCCAAAGCTGAACAACAGCAACAAGCCGCTTATTATTTAGAAATTGTGGGTTTAACCCAATTTGGGCGATCGCTCCCCAAGGAACTCTCCGGCGGCATGAAACAACGAGTGGCGATCGCGCGCGCCTTAGCTTCTCGTCCCAAAATCCTGTTAATGGACGAACCTTTTGGCGCTTTAGATGTGCAGATGAAAGAAACCATGCAGCAGTTTCTTTTGCAAATCTGGCGGCAAACAGAAACCACTATTTTAATGATTACTCACGATGTGGAAGAAGCTGTTTTCCTTTCCCAACGGGTTTATGTGATGACAGCCAGCCCTGGAACAATTCAAAAAGAAATGGCATTGGATTTGCCCAGCGATCGCGTTTATGCGCTCAGGCGATCGCCCCAATTTCAAGATTATAAATACGAAATTGTCGGACTTCTGCGCGGCGAAGAAGCCATTTTAGTTAGCTAAAATCCAATACAGTTCAGTAAGTAGGTGGTCATCAATAAAAGAACGCAAAAGTTTGTAGTTAACTGGTTCCCAGGCTCTGCCTAGGCTGTTGACTTTGTGCCTTTTTATGGGGTTTCTGTTCATGCAGTTTCTAGGTAATTAATCAACCAATATCAAGTCCTTTTGATTGATAGTGATTTATGTAGGGGCGGGTTTAGGGACTAATTTTAATATTCACCAATAACCTAAATAAACCCGCCCCGCACACCCATCGAGCAAGTCAATTAATGGTAAATTTGGGGGTGTATGGGGCGGGTTTAGATCATTTGTCGGTGGGCATTAAAGATCTGAGTGAACCCGCGCCTACAAAATTGGGAACGAGTAAAAATAAAAGAACGCAAAAGTTTGTAGTTGGGCTTCAGCCCTCTCCGGATTAGGGCTGAAGCCCAACTACGAACTTAAGTTCAAATCCAAAATTCCAAATTCACCAGATTTTATTCCAGTTTGAAAGTCTTGCTTTCAGTTGCCCGACCCTTGCCAATCTTGTCATAAATAGTTAGCTTAATCGTATAATCTCCCGACTCTAGTTTAGTCACAGCAGTATCTATGGAGCCGTAGGGACTTTCAGCAATATCCTTTGGTAAAGTTATATTTCCGCCCGCTCCGAGGAGTCCTTCCTTTTTACCCAAAACTTTGCCTTTACCATCGGCAACTTCCATATCCATATCAAACTTATGGTTGCCGTCCTCACCTTTCTTAAATTTCCCCGCATTAATCAGCACTAAAGCGACAACATCGCCTTTCTTGAATGTGCCGCTAGTAACCGGATCGATTTTGTCAGTAGTTTTATTTTTCTTGCCTAAAACTACTTTTTCAATTGTTAAACCCTGAGACTCAGACGCAGGAGAAGATTTAGGAGATTCTGATTTTTCAGTTGTTGCAGCCGGGGACTTTTCAGTTGTTGCAGCCGGGGATTTTTCAGTTGTTGCAGCCGGGGATTTTTCAGGCGGTTTCTCAGTTGTGCTATCGCCTCCACAACTAGCCAAAAAAGTCATTAAAGTGATGGAAGCAAGTAAAGTGGGAACCCATTTTAGAGACTTTTTCATTTTTTTGCTTTTCAATTAATTACAATCGATCAAATGCCAGACAGAGGTAATGATAGCCTATTACAGAAAATTCTTAATGTCAAGTGTACTTCTGGTGCTATTCTATCAGTAGAAGATTGGCAACTTTAGTCGTTAAGATACTCAACAGTAAGTTTATATCTATGCCCATAAAATTGGTTAATTAAACCATTGAAAGGGATCTTACTGGGGCATTTGAGGAATTATTAACTAAACATTGTCGCTACTACCCGCTCCGGATAGTTAACATAGTATAGAGATTGCACATTGATTTTAGCTTTGCCGCCCATGACTACCTCCCCTCGCCGCTATCACATCACCACCTTCGGCTGTCAGATGAACAAAGCCGACTCAGAACGCATGGCTGGCATCCTAGAGGAGATGGGCTTTGCGGGTACTGAAGACCCCAACAGTGCCGACCTAATTTTATACAACACTTGCACCATTCGGGACAATGCCGAGCAAAAAGTTTATTCCTACCTAGGCAGACAAGCTAAACGCAAGCACGAACAACCAGATTTAATGTTAGTGGTGGCTGGCTGTGTTGCCCAACAGGAAGGAGAAGCCCTACTGCGGCGAGTGCCAGAAATCGATTTAGTTATGGGACCGCAACACGCCAATCGCCTGCAAGAACTGCTAGAACAGGTGCTGGCAGGCAGTCAGGTAGTGGCAACTGAACCAATTCAAATTATTGAGGACATTACCAAACCCCGCCGGGATAGTGCGGTGACAGCCTGGGTAAATGTAATTTATGGCTGCAATGAACGCTGTACCTATTGCGTAGTGCCAAATGTCCGAGGGGTAGAACAATCGCGATCGCCTGCCGCTATTCGGGCTGAAATTGAAGTATTGGGGCAGCAGGGCTATAAAGAGATTACCCTGTTGGGGCAGAATATTGATGCCTACGGACGGGATTTACCTGGCTCTACCCCAGAAGGTCGTCACCAACATACTTTAACGGATTTACTCTACTACATCCATGATGTGCCGGGAATTGAGCGAATTCGCTTTGCCACCAGCCATCCCCGCTACTTCACCGAGCGGCTGATTCGAGCTTGTGCGGAATTGCCCAAGGTTTGCGAACTATTTCATATTCCCTTTCAATCGGGGGATAACGAGATTTTGAAGGCGATGGCGCGGGGTTATACCCAAGAGAAATATCGCCGGATTATCGACACCATTCGCCACTATATGCCCGATGCTGCCATTAGTGCTGATGCCATTGTGGGTTTTCCGGGGGAAACGGAAGCCCAATTTGAAAAGACTTTGCAACTGGTAGAAGATATTAGTTTCGATCATCTGAATACAGCGGCTTATTCTCCTCGCCCAAACACTCCTGCTGCCCTATGGGAAAATCAGTTGAGTGAAGAGGTAAAAAGCGACCGATTGCAGCGGCTAAATCACTTAGTTTCAGTTAAAGCTGGAGAGCGATCGCAGCGCTATTTAAACCGGATCGAAGAAGTGTTAGTGGAAGGCAGCAACCCCAAAGATCCCAATCAAGTTATGGGCAGAACGCGGGGCAATCGCCTCACCTTTTTCCCCGGCAATATTGCCGAACTCCAAGGTCAAGCGATCAAAGTGAAAATTGTGGAAGTTCGTCCTTTTAGTTTGACAGGAATTCGGGAATAGAGAATGCCAATGTTGCCTATTCTGGCGACAAAGCAATCATCAAAATTTCCCAGGAGTCTTTAAGAATGATCGAAACAACTACTCAACAGCCAACGATTGTGCGGACAGAGCGGGGACTAACAATTTCCGGTACGCGCATCACCCTCTACGACGTGATGGACTATGCGGCTCAATATCCCCGCAAGTTTATTCAAGGATTATTTGATCTGACTGAAGAACAAATAAATGTGGCTCTAACTTATATTGAGGATCATCGTGCCGCAGTCGAAGCCGAGTACCAGCAAGTTCTCCAAGAAGCTGAGGAACTACGGCAATATTACGAAGAGCAAAATCGCGATCGATTTGCCAAAATCGCTACACAGCCGCCTAAGCTTGGCACTGAATTCGCTTGGGAAAAACTTCGTGCAGCTAAAGCAAAACGTGAAATTCGAGTATGATTTTTCTGATCGATCATAACCTTAAAGGTCATTCTCTAGTGTTTTTTGGCGCGATCGCCAGCCAAGGATGGATTGATATTGTCTCGATTAGATTTGTGACATTTTCAGAAATAAATCTATCAGTTGACAGCAATGACAGAACAGTGTGGCGACTCGCCCAGAAAAATGAAATGATCCTGCTGACTGCAAATCGTAGCATGAAAGGTAAAGATTCGCTAGAACAAGTCATGCGTGAAGAAAACACCTCAACCTCATTACCTGTAATCACAATTAGCAATGCCGATCGGTTACTCAATGATTATGATTATCGAAATCGGTGTGTTGAAAAACTAATTGAAATTGTGCTTGATATTGATAATTATCGAGGTGCAAAGCGAATCTTTATTCCATAATTTATTCTCTATTTCCCGACAGAATTTCCTCATCCGTCGAGAAATCGATCTCAGATTTACCGCGCCCAGAGGGTAAATAATCATTCTGGAAGGAATCCTTTAAACCAGAAATCAAATCAAATTTAGGCTGCCAATGTAACTCCTGCACTGCCTTATTGACTGAGGCAAAAAAGTGTTGGACTCGCATTGGGAAAGCCTTGCGCTTACCAAAATCAAACTTTTTGGGGTCATAATGGATGATTTTCAAATCTTCTGGGGCTTTACCCGCTGCCACGGCACAAGCTCGCGCCAACCCGTCGAAAGTCACAAAGCGATCGCCCGATACATTATAAACTTTTCCAAAAACCTGTTGATTGCCCAACACTGCCGCCATAGCATAAGCCAGATCTTCGCAATGTCCTAATTGGGTAATATGCGCCCCATTGCCGGGAATGGGAATGGGTTTATCCCGCACGATCCGATCAAAAAACCAAGCTTCTAAATCGTTATAATTTTGCGGTCCATAAATATAAGTGGGGCGAATGGCTGTCCAAGGTAAACCCAATGCGGCTAAGGCAGTTTCAGTATCATGCTTGCCTTTATGACGGCTTTTGGGATCGATGGCATCGCCTTCTACATGGGGCAATTGATCGGATTTTAAATATACTCCCGCCGAACTCATATAAATAAAATGCTGGATACGACCTTGAAAAATTTCGGCTAAAGGTTGGGTATCGCCTAATTCTCGTCCATTGTTGTCAAAAATGGCATCAAAGCTTTCTCCCGCCAACTTTTCTTTGAGTTGTTGTGGATCGGTGCGATCGCCATGAATTTGCCTGATCCCTGGAACAGGGGCAGGATGATTACCGCGATTAAATAATACCACTTCATGGCCTTGATTTACCAAAATCTTAGTTAGATAAACTCCAATAAATCTAGTACCGCCGATCATTAAAACTCGCATTCCTCGATCTCCATTAATTAACATTCAGCAAATCTGTAGGGGTAGCGCCCCCGTGCTGCACTCAGACGGGGCAACCACGGGGGGATTGCCCCTACAAAAATCCGACTCTACTCGTTTCTAGACTCTGCCTGCGAACGCCTATCGAGAGGCTCTTGATGTTTCCAGACGGGAGCCTAGGAACCAGTTTAATCCCATCCAACGCTAATATGAATTTCTCAGGTTGTGATTGGGTAGTGAATCGCCCTAATAATCAATCATACCAAAGGAGAAGGCCGGATGTTCTCCGCCAATGGTTTTATTCACCACTTCTGGGGCAATTCGCAAACCATTTTGGGCATTGGTTAAAATTACAATGGCAGTTTGCAAGCTTCTGGAGCCAAAGGTAAAACTTTTATAAATGCCGCTGTCTCCCCAATGCCAAAAAAAGTCACCATTCGGAGTCTTTTCAATTCCCCACCCTAATCCCCAAGCCAAAGATTGACTGATTTTGATATGGGGTTTAGTCATTAAGTTGAGATTAGCTTCATCTAGTAAAAAACTTTCTTTGGTTCCTGGTTGCAACATGGCAATCAAGAATTTAGCGTAATCATTGGCAGTGGTTCGCAAACTGCCTGCGGAAACAGCTTTAGATGGTCTTCTCAAAGGTTCGGGATTGCCATCCTCATCGTGACCATTGGCAGCGACATTTTCAAACCGATTCTGCCAAATATAGCTACTGCTGGTCATATCTAAAGGGGCAAAAATATGACGATTCATGTAGTCATTTAAAGGCTGTTGGGTAATCTCCTCGACAACAGATTGGAGATAGAGAAATCCTTCACTGGAATATTGAAATCTACTACCGGGAGTAAAGTCAATCCAAACAGGTTGATCGCCACTCCAGTTGGGAAAACCTGTCGTATGACTCAGAACCATTCTGGTCGTAATTAATTTAATTCTGGGGTCGGAAATATAAGGTTTAGCAGTATATTCAGTTAAGGGAGTATCGAGATTTAATAAACCACTAGCGGACATTTTCATCGCGGCATAGGCAAATAAGGGTTTGCTGAGAGAGGCACAGGCAAACACAGTTTGATTGTTCACAGGAGCTTGGGTGTTAGTATTCCTGACTCCGAATCCCCGACTCCAGACTAATTGAGAGTTTTGGATCAGCGCGATCGCTGCCCCCGGCACTACTTTTTTCTGCATCAAAGCAGAAATTTCTGCTTCTATCTTTGGGCTGGTGTTATCTGCTAAAATAATACTTTTCAAAGTTTGGGCAAGTCCAGTATAACCCCAAGCACTAGCCATCCCCAGAGTAGAAAAGCCTAAAAAAGCGGCTTGACTATGCTTAAAAAACTGTCGGCGCGAAAAGTGATTTGACATTTTTGGACAAGTAATAGCAAAATTATTGGGTCTGTGTCAATTCTAAGCGATGTCCATTGGGCTTAAATCAACCGTATTGCAATAGAGCAATGACCAGTTTTTCTAGTTCTAGTTCCCATCCTACTCCTTGGCAAATTGGCGATCGCGTCTTTCTTTGGGGACAGCGCACCTATTTGATGGGAGTCCTCAACGTTACTCCCGACAGTTTCAGCGACGGCGGCGATTTCCACAACCTGGATGCCGCCTTAAAACAGGCACAGGAAATGGCAGCAGAGGGAGCCGATCTGATTGATATTGGTGGTCAATCCACTAGACCAGGAGCAAAAGAAATTTCTTTAGCTGAGGAGCTAGAACGAGTCATTCCGGTAGTAGAACAGTTGCACCGACAACTATCTATTCCGATTTCAGTAGATACAACTAGAACCGCAGTCGCTGAGGCAGCAGTAGCCGCTGGAGCCAGTATCATCAATGATATTTCGGGGGGGACTTTCGATCCTCAAATGTTGTCTGTAGTAGCTAAATTAGGTATTCCCATAGTTTTAATGCACGTCCGGGGAACGCCGCAAACTATGCAAAAATTGACAAATTATCAAGATTTAATCGGTGAGATTTATCAGTTTTTGGCAAGTCGCGTACAGGCAGCGATCGCCGCTGGAATTAACCGCCATCAGATTGCCATTGACCCCGGCATTGGCTTTGCCAAAACTGGCGAACAAAATCTGGAAATTTTGCGGCGCTTGCCCATCTTTCGCTCCCTAGAATGTCCAATTTTAGTTGGACCTTCCCGAAAAAGTTTTATTGGCAAAATTTTAGACCGCTCTGAACCCAAAGAAAGAGTTTGGGGAACAGCCGCAGCTTGCAGTGCAGCGATCGCTGGTTCTGCTGATATTCTCCGAGTTCACGACATCCCTGAAATGCGCGATGTTTGCCAGGTTGCCGATGCCATTTTTAGGGAGAACAATTAAATCTGAGCATAGGGGAAAACTTAAGGCTTATTGCCATTAGGAGGATGGTTGGGAATTTCTGGTAAGTCTTCCATTAAATTTCTGATCGCTTCGTTTAAGGTTTTTGGGTCCATAAAAATAATTTTAGAATTCGTACTATCACCAAGTTTTAAATTAGCATCTACATACTTTTGAGCCAGTAAAAACTGCAATACCTCCCTACTATTAGGATAGGTTTTCAGAATTTCTGAAATTTGTTTCATATATTCTCCGGTACTCTCCGCTTCCAATTTAGCTGCGCGTTTTTTGATTTCTGCTGCCCTTTCTTGCTCCATTGACTTCAGCACTGCTTCCGCTGGCTTAATATCGATCACTTCCACCCGCGTTAACTTCACCCCCCAACTTTCAGTTACATCATCTAAAGACTGCAACATCAACTGATTAATTTCTTTTCGAGCCGAAAAAGTTTGCTCTAATTTCATTTCTCCCAGTTCGGCACGTAAGGCGGTGATTACCAAGTTTTTAATGGCTGATTCCAGGTCATCAATGGCATAATAAGCCCGTCTCATATCAAAAATTCGCCAATAGACTACGGCATTAGCTTTCACAGAAACATTATCTTTGGTAATGGCATCCTGGGGGTCAACATTCAAGATTTGTTCCCTGGTAGTTTCTTCCCAAACAATGGTGTCTAAAAAAGGCACAATGAAGCTGACTCCAGGACTCAATTTTCGCCGAAAGCGACCTAACCGTTCTACCAAGGCTTCGTAACCTTGATTAACAATTTTGGCAGAGCCAATGATGTAGCCTACAGCGATTAATAATATTGCAATAGCGATTTGCATAGGGAGTAGGGAATGAAAGGTAAGGACAATTCAAAATTAGGACTAGCCGTAAATTAGTATTCCCAAGTCACCTCAATATTTAAGGGCGTACAATAAGAACGAATCATACTCAAGAAATCCGGGGAAGTTTCCCCAAATAAATGAATCCGCTTTTGGCGATCTGGATAGGATTGACTATAGATTATCACTTGTCCTACCGCACACTTCCAACTATTGACTGATTTAACTTCAATTAGTTCTTTGGAAGTGAGAATATCAATCTTGCCAGCTAAAGTTGACACTTCTCGTTTCACTTTGCCTAAACTTTTTGCTAAACGACTTTGGACTAATTTTTCAGTTAATTTAAACTTCCGCTCAAAGCTTAAATATTCCCAGTATTTATATGCCAGTTCGTCGCTAGCAAATGTCCCGCCATTTCTACCCCGTTTAACGATATAAATATTGCCAACGACTTGTAATTGTAGTGCTTGAATCGTGACTTTTGTTTGCTTTTGTTGCATCCAGCGCGACGGAATTTTATTTTTAGGACTGCCGGAGACTCGCCACATATCATTTAGACAAATTAGCCCATAGCTGCGGCGAACTTGGGTGCTAGGGATATTATGAGAATCTAAGAATGGATCTGCTACTTTCCATTCAAACAGGGCTAACTGTTGAAATTCGGCTTGGTTTTCCGGATCAGTAATCTTTTCGGCGATAGAATTGATAATTGGTGCGGCTTTGGGTTTAACTTGCATTATAAAGTTACCATCAGAACAATGAACAGGTCTTTACTATCAATCGCTAGTTCCTTAACTATATCAATTTTGGTAGTGACAACGGGAACTATGGCGGCTACCCATCGAAGTAATACTGATATACTATTGACCAGAAAACTTAACTGCGATCGCCCCCAAACCCAAAGGGAAATGAATGAGTGTGCTGCTATAGCATATCAGGCCGCCGATCAAAAGCTGAATCAAGTTTACCAAGAACTCAAAGCAGCATTACCCAAAAAAACGGGTATAAAGCCCCGTCCTTCTAGGACGGCTTTTGATTATATTTTATCCGGCCTCCCAATGCCTTGACTATTTTCGGAATTTAAGCCATAATAGTCAGCGTAAGACTTCAATCTCCCATGCTAGTTTTTGAGTTCAAAGCCTACGGAAAACATCCCCAGTTCGCCGCCATTGACGACGCAATTCGGACTGTGCAGTTCATTCGGAATAAATGTATCCGCTTTTGGATGGATAACCCGAAGGTCAGCAAGTACGACTTGAGCAAGCAATGTGCAATTTTGGCGGCGGAGTTTCCTTTTGCTAATGAACTTAATTCGATGGCACGTCAGTCTGCCGCAGAACGCGCTTGGGCGGCAATATCTAGGTTCTACGACAACTGCAAGAAGAAAGTTTCTGGATTAAAAGGATTTCCGCAATTCCAGAAAAATAACCGCTCAGTTGAATATAAAACCACTGGATGGAAACTTGCCGAAGATCGCAAATCAATCACCTTCACTGATAAAAAGGGTATTGGCAGACTGAAAATGAAAGGTACTCGCGACCTAAATTTTTATCAGCCCGACCAAATTAAGCGAGTGAGGCTGGTTAAACGCGCCGATGGCTATTATGTTCAATTCTGCATTCAAGTAGAGCGGTCAGAAGTAATCAAACCAACACATCGGACTATTGGTTTAGATGTTGGTTTAGAGAGTTTCTACACTGATTCACTGGGTGACAAAGTTGAAAATCCTCGGTTCTATCGGACTGGCGAGAAGAAGATGAAACGGTCGCAAAGACTGGTTTCTCGGAAGGTTAAAGGCTCTAGTAATAGACGTAAGGCTAGAGTGAAATTAGCTAGAATTCACCTCAAAATAAGTAGACAGCGTAAAGATCATGCCGTGAAGTTGGCGCGATGCGTAATCACATCTAACGATGTAGTCGTCTATGAAGATTTGCGGATTAAGAATCTAGCTAAAAATCACTGTCTGGCTAAATCAATCAATGACGCGGGATGGTATCAATTTCGAGTTTGGTTAGAGTATTTTGGCAAGGTATTTAAACGGCTCACGATCGCGGTGAATCCGGCTTATACGTCCCAAGAATGCTCTAGCTGCAGCACTGTGGTTAAAAAGTCTTTGTCTACTCGTACTCACATTTGTCAATGTGGTTGTAGACTAGACCGCGACCATAACGCTGCTATAAATATCCTTAACGTAGGATTGGGTACGGTAGGGCATACCGGAACCTTGGCACTAGATGCCAGCAAAGCTTTAGGAGATTCGCCCTCTACTCTGGTTGGTGAAAACCTGCTAGGGCAAGGCGAATCATTGATTAAAGAATCCCCGTGCCTTTAGGCCGGGGAGTGTCAATATAACTGTTTGAGTCAGCTAACAGAACAGCGGACAAAGGAATTGCAGGGATATTTGGATGCCACTAGAAATTAGCTGGCGAGAAGTTTTTAGTTGAGGCGATCGCCTCAATTATTTAGCATAACTACATAGCAATGTGCTATTTTTTAATAGTCTGCTTATCGCTCCTCACGCTATAATTCCTCCTATGCTGCTATCGCCCGAAGATGCCCAGCCCAAAAAAGATCGTCGTTTCGGCCTTCTGCCTTTAGGTTGGGCGATCGCCATTAGTGCTACCATCATGTTTCTGATTAGCTGCACCCGTCACCTGATGTTACAGTCAACGGGCTATGATTTAGGAATTTTTGACCAAGCGATTTACTTAATTAGCCAAGGACAAACGCCTTTTAGTTCTTTAATGGGTTTCCATATTCTCGGAGATCATGGAGCTTGGATTTTTTATTTAATTGCTCTGCTGTATAAAATTTATCCCCACGTTTTTTGGTTATTTTTATTACAATCTGTGGCTTTGGCTTTGGGAGCGCTACCGATTTGGTACTTAGCAAAATTAGCGGGACTGAAAGACGATCAAAACTTCGTTGTTGTCATTGCCTATTTACTATATCCAGTAGTTTTTAATGCCAATCTTTTTGATTTTCATCCCGAAGTCATGGCAATTCCCGCCTTGGCTTGGGCAGTTTTATCAGCTAGGTTAAATAAACTGGGGCAGTTTTTGATAGCGATTGTTTTAGTCTTAGGGTGTAAAGCTGCTTTATCACTGACCGTAATTGCCTTGGGAATTTGGCTAATTTTCCTAGAAAAACGGCGAATTTATGGCGCGATCGCCCTAACTATGGGAACGGCGTGGTTTATATTTGCCACCAAATTTTTGATTCCTAGTTTTAGTGGTGCAGAAGTAGCAGCAGTATCGCGCTACAATTATTTAGGCAATTCAGTATTTGAGATTATCACCAATGTTTTCTTGCAGCCTCAGCGAATTTTGAAAGTATTGTTTTCTTGGAATAACTTAAGATATCTTTTGTTATTACTACTGCCCGTGGCTTGGGGGTTGAGATTGCCGCAATTAACCTATTTAATCCCTGCTGTCCCGGCTTTATTACTCAATTTACTAGCAGATTATCTACCAGAGTATCAACCACAAAAAGATATTGTTTTTCAATATTCTGTGCCAATTGTTCCCTTTTTGATCCTGGTAGTAATTCACACCTTGGCGGCGGGGAGAAGCTGGATCAAACACCAGCGGATAATCATCATCTGGTCGCTGGTATTTTTCTTGGGTTTGGCAAGGTGGAGTTATTTTATTACCAAATACCTGCCAGAAATGAAAACTTGGCAAGCAACTAAGGAAGCGATCGCGCGCGTCCCCGCCCAAGCCGCAGTTTTAGCCGATAATAATATTGTCCCCCAAATCAGCCATCGGCAAACTATCCAAAGAGTAACTTTGGATAACCTAGCTCTCTTGAACCAATATGACTGCGTGCTATTGAATCAAAATCATCAAGAATCGGGAATTCCCCAAGAGGCGATCGCCAATCGCATTAAAGATTTACAGCAAATGCCAGAATTTCACCTCGATTATCAACGAGATGGAGTTTGGCTGTTTAAAAAAAATATTTTATGACTTACGCATTGACAAAAAACATTTTCTATGTATTCTAGACTATCCCATCGCGGCTCAGGTTTGCCCAAATATGCTCGCAGACCTGGCAATTGTGGTAGATTTTTTCGTACCAGGGCGATAATTTTGCTCAAATTGCCGCAAATATGCTCTAACTGCCCCCGCAGATAAGCTATAATAGCCTGTCTGGGTACTCGCTCAACTGGCTCAAAGCTCCTACAATGGGGTAGAGAGAGGATTAAGTGTAGGCTGCACACTGCTGGCGTATTCGACAGGAGGCACAGTCACTACGGAGAAAACAACTTAGGAAATGATTCGCATGGTCAATCAGAAAACAACCGCTACCGTTGATATTGGCTTTAGTCACGAAGATTTTGCGGCTTTACTTGATAAATACGACTATCACTTTAGCCCTGGTGATATAGTCGCTGGTACTGTATTCAGCATTGAGCCAAGGGGCGCTCTGATTGACATTGGTGCTAAGACGGCTGCTTATATTCCGATTCAGGAAATGTCAATCAACCGGGTTGATGCGCCGGAAGAGGTGTTGCAGTCCAATGAAACGCGAGAATTCTTTATTCTGACCGACGAGAATGAAGATGGACAGCTAACTCTATCCATTCGCCGCATTGAGTATATGCGGGCATGGGAACGAGTGCGGCAACTGCAAGCGGAAGATGCTACAGTGCGATCGCTAGTATTTGCCACCAATCGCGGTGGGGCGCTGGTACGGATTGAAGGACTGCGCGGCTTTATCCCTGGTTCTCACATCAGCACTCGCAAACCAAAAGAAGATTTAGTCAACGAAGAATTGCCGCTAAAATTCCTAGAAGTAGACGAAGACCGCAACCGCCTCGTTCTCAGCCATCGCCGTGCCTTGGTAGAACGGAAGATGAACCGCCTAGAAGTGGGCGAAGTGGTCATCGGCACAGTGCGCGGCATCAAGCCCTACGGTGCATTTATTGATATTGGTGGTGTCAGCGGATTGCTGCACATTTCAGAAATTTCTCACGACCACATTGATACGCCCCACAGCGTGTTTAACGTCAATGATGAAGTGAAGGTGATGATCATTGACTTGGATGCAGAACGGGGTCGAATCTCGCTCTCGACTAAGCAGTTGGAACCAGAACCGGGTGATATGATCAAGAATCGCGATCGCGTTTACGATAAAGCCGAAGAAATGGCGGCAAAGTATCGCGAGCATATGCGAGCCAGACAGCAAGGTAATTCTGTGCAACCAGCGGTAACTGTGGAAGTTCCCGTCGCAGTGGCAGTAGGAGCAGAAGATCTAGACATCCCAGAAGATTTGGAATTGCCCCCAGCAACTGAGGATTAATAGGTTAGCAAGTTGATGGACTTTCCTCATCGCTGTCACCTGAATTCCCCTTGTTAAGAGAGACTTCTTATTCCCCCCTTTTTAAGGGGGGTTAGGGGGGATCTCCCGAAGGTATGAAAAATAAAATTTGTATAACATCAAGTCCTTTTAATTAAACATGATTTATGTAGGGGCGGGTTTGGAAATGAATTTTAACATTCACCAATAACCTAAATAAAACCGCCCCCGATGCACCTTTTATTTAAGTCAATTAATGCTAAATATTCAGTAGTATTAGTAGGGTGCGTTAGCGATAGCGTAACGCACCGTTAAGTGGTAGGCGGTGCGTTACGCTGCCGCTAACGCACCCTACTAAATACAGATTTGTGTCAATGATTTAGACGCATTACTACGATTCACTAAATTATTAAAGAGAATCGTCGAGTTCGGCTAAAATTTTGTCTAAGCGATCGTTCGCATCTTTAGCCAACTGAATGCAGCGAATACCAGAACCCATACCCACAGCCGCAGTAATTGTTCCTTCTGGAAACTTATTTAATAATAGCAGTCCAGCACCCGTCAGGCTAATGACGGCAGATACCGCTGTGGCAATCCACGCCAGGTTGAAGCTATGGCGAGCTTGGCGCAAACGTTCTTGGGCAATTCTGAGTTCAATTATGGAGTGGTAATGGTTATTCATGGGTTTGATAGGGCTGGTTAATTTCCTATCTCCATTGTTGCCCCAAATCACTCAAATTCTTGCTGGGCAATGGTTTGGTTGTGATTGACTTGTGACCTGGCGATGAGTTGTGATTTTGATATGATTGTTTTATGCTCTAGTTATGCTTGCTGAAATAATTTTTTCCTAAAAAACTGAGTCAGATGACCACAGACAGTAGCAAAGTTGGCAAAAAAAAGAGAATTCTTTGCGTAGCCTCTCTGGAAGGCATTGAGAGAGCAGAAAAAGCCCTAATGAGGCTAGGATTTGGATCGAAAACCAATTTTGCGAAATCTCAACGTTTAGGCGGCAACACAGTAACAAACTTTTTTACTCGCCAACCAATTCAGGTTGATTCTTTTAAAAAGATATGCCAAGAACTCAAATTAGATTGGGAAAAAACTATAGACATGGGAGAAGAAAAGCAATTAGAGCCATCATTAGAAATTAAACATTGCCCTAGCTCTGATCAAACAAAGGAGGTGAATTCAGTGGAAACGCATTACCGTCAAGTAACTATCATAGACAAAGAAAATCAACAAACTAAAGCTGTAATTGAATTAGAAGGTGATATAGATACAGTCAATAAGGATTTGTCTCTAGTGCTTGAATTAGCTTTGCAGAATATTGCAGGAAATACTATGAAAATCACCAGTATTAAACCGGGCAGTATCAAATTGTTTGTAGAAGGTTCTCCAGAGGATATCGAACGGCTGATGTCTCAGTTTAATTCCGGAGAACTAACAGAATTGAGGGGCTTTCCGATTACCAATATCAAAATTTTAACTGAAGACCCAGAGGATCAAGAAAATAGAGAGCGAGAGGATAAATGGCAATTAGTGCAAGAGATTGTCAGCCAGCAAGTTCAAGACCGAAACTTGATTAATGTTGACTTAAGCGATGCTGATTTGAGCAAAGCTTTCCTATTTAGAGCCAACCTGAGTGAAGCCGACCTGAGTGAAGCCGACCTGAGTGGAGCCGACCTGATTGGAGCCAACCTGAGTGGAGCTAACCTGAGTGGAGCTAATGTAACCTACTCAAAATTTGGCAATAATGAAGGAATTTCTAGGACAGTGAAAAATGATTTAATTCGACGAGGTGCAATCTTTGGAGACTCTCCAGTACGATTATAATCAAGTTATTTGTTTTTCATTCCTTACGCAAGATTGTAAAATATTGGAGGTAGTTAAATGGTACAAGCACATTTTAAAAGCCTCACCTTAGAGCAATTTCTGAACCTGCCAGAAACAAAACCAGCTAGTGAATATATCAATGGTCAAATCATTCAAAAAAGTATGCCCCAAGGAAAACATAGTATCTTACAAGGAGAATTCGTTTCCACCGTTAATCGGGTATTGAAACCTGAATTGATCGCACGAGCATTTCCAGAATTGCGATGTACCTTTGGAGAGCGTTCGATTGTTCCAGATATTGCGGTTTTTGTTTGGGAGCGAATTCCCAGCGATGAAAATGGTGAAATCTCCAATTCATTTCTGATGACTCCAGATTGGACGATTGAAATTCTCTCGCCCGATCAAAGTCGCACCAAAGTCACGAAAAATATTTTGCATTGTCTCAAACACGGCACTCAAATGGGCTGGTTAATTGATCCAGAGGAGAAATCAGTATTTATTTATCGTCCTAAACAAGAAATTGAGGTTTTTGACGAACTGGATGCAATTTTACCTGTGCCATCCTTTGCCAGCAGTCTAGAAATTACGATTAGAGATTTATTTGCTTATTTGCTCAAGTGAAAAATATCTGTTTCAACAATTTTAATCATGGGAGTTTTCTGATATGATTTCGCAACAAGAACATAAATTAAATCTCGGAGAATTGATTAAAGGAGATGAAATAGACAAATTATTTACCTTTGAAGAAATACTGGCCTATGGGATTGATAGAATTAAATTGCCAGATGACTATTTTTTCAACCGGATTTCTGAATTAAAGGAATTGTGCGCTTCAGAAGAAGACTACGATCTTTCTTTGGAATCGCTTAAAACTATGTTTTTATTTATCGGCGCAATGGGGAGTATTTCTAAACCCAGCAGTTTAACCGTCAGTGAAACTGGTCTTTTTTATTTGGAATGGGAAAAAGATAGAAACAATTCAATTACCGTGCGGTTCAAAACAGATTACTTCTTGGATTATGTTATTTGCAAGCCAAGTCTGCATATCGATAAAAGAATTTTTTTCAACGGTTCAATATATGCTCTAGATTTGACAGAATTTACACAATTAGTCCAGATATAGTCTGGATGGTGCGTTACGCTGCGCTAACACACCCTACCAATAGAGATTTCAGAATTGTTAGGAGAAACAAAACTGAATTGACAATGATGGGAATATTTCTCTTTGTGCCTTCGTGCCTTGGTGGTGCAAAAATCCTTTCACAACGGTTAACTGCGATCGCCATCCCCATTATCAACTATTTGTAACAAAGCTCCAGGGTAATTCCTAGACAAACAAGACTAATATATGGAAAGAGAATGTCAGGATCTACCTATGCAAACATTGCCAGAAACCTCGCTCGCCCAGGCTCCCCCAGCTAGAGAAACCATTGTCCTGGATGTGGCAGGGATGAAATGTGCTGGATGCGTGAGGGTGGTGGAAGAACAGTTACTTCAGTATCCCGGCGCGATCGCCGCCTGTGTTAATTTAGTGACCGAAGTGGCGGTGGTAGAGTGCGAAGCGGCAGTTAATCCGGATGCTTTGGCAGAAAAGTTAACGGCGGCGGGTTTTCCGACTCAACCCCGCAGTAGTGCCGACAGTACGAGCGAAAATGTCTTTGAACGCCGGAAACAAGAATATTGGCAGCAAATCTGGCAATTGGCGATCGCAGGCATTCTGATTTTACTTTCCGGTGGCAGTCATTTTCTGCAAATTGGTCATGCCGAACACGATCAAATTAATCTTTGGTTTCATTGGGGATTGGCTACCTTGGCGTTGCTGTTTCCCGGTAGGGCAATGTTGGTAGATGGTTGGGCGGGAATGCGCCGCCGCGCCCCGAATATGAATACTTTGGTCAGTTTGGGAACTCTCACAGCTTATACTGCCAGTTCTGCGGCGCTGTTGTTTCCCCAATTGGGTTGGATCTGCTTTTTTGATGAGCCAGTGATGTTGGTAGCCTTTATTTTGCTGGGGCGCACTCTGGAAATGCAAGCTAGGGGAAGGGCAACGGCGGCGTTGGAAAAGCTGTTGTCTTTGCAACCTCCCGGTGCTAATTTAATTACCGATCCGCAACGCTGGCAATTCAGCCAAAATTCTCAAGTAGTGGTGGAAATTCCTGCCGCTCAGGTAAAGGTGGGGGAATGGTTGCGGGTGCTGCCGGGGGAAAAAATGCCTGTGGATGGCACGGTAGTCATGGGGCAAACTACGGTAGATGAATCTATGTTGACGGGAGAACCCTTACCTGTAAGCAAACAACCGGGGGATATGGTAGCAGCGGGGACAATTAACCAGTCCGGAGCGATCGCCATTAGTGCAACTCGGACTGGGAAAGAAACTACTCTAGCTCAAATTGTCGCCTTAGTGGAAGCCGCCCAAACCCGCAAAGCTCCCGTACAGCATTTAGCGGATACGGTGGCAGGATACTTTACCTACGGAGTCATGGCGATCGCCACCCTAACTTTCCTATTTTGGTACTTTATTGGAACTAATTTCTTCCTCAGTCAAGAAAATTCCCCCCTACTATTAAGTTTAAAGTTGGCGATCGCGGTTTTAGTCATTGCCTGTCCCTGCGCCCTGGGTTTGGCAACGCCTACTGCCATCCTGGTTGGTACGGGATTGGGCGCGGAAAGGGGTTTATTAATTAAAGGCGGCGACATTTTAGAGCGAGTGCATCAGTTAGATACGGCGGTGTTTGACAAAACTGGCACGCTCACTACTGGTTGCCCAAAAGTTACCGATTGTCTGTTGGTGGAAGAATGGCAAGTTGCCAATTCCGACTGGAAAATTCTCCAAATTGCTGCCGCCGTTGAAAGTGGTACTCATCATCCCCTCGCCGCTGCCATTCAACAGGCTGCCCAAGAACAAAAATTATCAATCCCCCCCGCCCAGGATTTTTATACCCAACCCGGATTAGGTATTTCGGCGGTGGTGGCAAATCAGCAAGTAATCATTGGCAATGAAAATTGGTTGCACAGCCAAGGGATAGACATTCATGCTATCGCCGAGGAAAAAGCGATCGCCCTAGCCAAAGAGGGCAAAACTGTGGTTTATTTGGCAGTAGATGGGGCTTTAACCGGGCTAATTGCCGTCCAGGATGCCCTGAGAGCCGATGCTAACGCCACTGTAACTAAATTACGCCAAATGGGTTTGCGAGTGGTATTGCTGACAGGCGATCGCCCTGAAGCCGCTTTAATCGTTGCCCAACAGCTAGAAATTCCCCCCGCCGATGTGCTGGCAGGAGTCACCCCCGCCGGGAAAGCCGCCGCCATTGCCGCCATCCAAGCCCAAGGCTGCCAAGTTGCCGTGATTGGGGATGGTATTAACGATGCGCCTGCTTTGGCGCAAGCGGATGTCGGTATTGCCATGAATGGGGGTACAGATGTGGCGATGGAAGCTGCCGGAATCGTCTTGATGCGAGATCGTTTATTAGATGTAACAGCGGCAATTCAGCTTTCCCGTAGCACTTTCAACAAAATCCGCCAAAATCTCTTTTGGGCTTTTGCTTACAATGCCTTGGGAATTCCTGCGGCTGCCGGAGTGCTGCTCCCCGTCTTTGGTATCGCCCTCAGCCCATCCTCAGCCGGAGCATTAATGGCTTTTAGTTCCCTGAGTGTAGTAACCAATTCCCTGCTTTTACGAAAAACTTTTGCTACAATTTCAGATAAAAATTAATGGTTGTGGTTAGTTAACCTAGGGCAAGAATCGGCAATTTGGTAAAGTTGACCGCAACCTGTGCCAAAATAGAACTGAAATCAAGTCTCACTACCAGCAGAAATATGGGCAACTACCAATCTTTTGCTGTCATTGCTCTGTGAAGAGTGGGCTATCTTTAGTTCGCTTGCTCACTAAACCGCGAATCGCCGACAATTTTTAGGCAGTAGCCATGCTCAGTCTAGGGTTTTATGTTCGTGGTGCAACAATATCATCGGGTTAAGAGCGATCGCCGTCAAGTCCTAGTAAACGTTTTCCTATAGTTTTCAATGCCTGCAAATCCACATCAGAACCATCTATTAATTCTTGAAGATGATAAGGGGCGCAAAGAAGTCCCCTTAGATAGCGATGTCTATTCTCTGGGTAGAGATCCCAAATGTGATATTCGCTTGTTTTCGCAATTTGTCTCCCGCCATCACGCTACCTTAGTGCGGCAATACCGGGAAAATGGCAACTACTTTTATCGGATTGTCGATGGAGATCTCAAAGGTAAGCCTAGCGCCAATGGTTTACTAATTAACGGTCGAAAATTACAATCCCACGATCTCCAAGATGAGGACGAAATTGTTTTTGGTCCCCAAGTCCGCGCAATTTATTATTTCCTGAACCGAGATTTTGTCCCTACTGGGCCACCAGATGAATTTGATATTACTCTGATCAGCCCAGGGATGATGGACGAAGATGAAATGGATGACTAGAAATTTCTAACCTGCTATGCTTTGAACTAAACGCCAGTGGCGATTATCAGCGATCGCTCTCTGGACTCTGCCAGATACTTGATGACAATGATTATCAACTTGGAGAGGCAATTCTTCGTTTTTAATCACAAAACTCATCCGTACTTCATGTTCGGTAGCAGTCGATTTGTCAATTAGCGCTTCGACTGTCACTAACTTGGCGAAGGAGACTTGACCAGGAATTTCGCGGGCCATTAAATAGTCCCCAGTATTGTAAATGATCTCAAAATGACAAGATTGCAAAACTTCAATTAACAAGTGCTGCAAGCTTTCAAGGGGGACTGCAATGACGAAAGAACAAGTATAGCGAGCCATACACAACCCTGGACGTAGGATATTTCGGTCTTTTTACCATATCTAACCCTAAATAGTAGGTTAGAATCGTCAACTATCTTCACGGCGAAACTTGCGGATCGGCTTCTCCAAGCTTCAATTAAAACCCATCTCTTTCCGGACGGAAGAGATCGGTTGACTGTTTCAAATCGTGACGATAGAAAATGAAACAGTAGGGGGTTTTGTAGTTGAGCATTAGGAAAATCCGCAAATTTTGATGACACCCTATACACCCAATGCTCGACTTATCTAATTCGGTCATTTAAACTCCTGACCTATTTAAACAATTAGCACAATAATGAAAAAGCAGCAAGAGCGGGGCAAGTTAATTGTATTTGAGGGCGTAGAAGGTTGTGGAAAAACAACTCAACTGCGATCGCTGCGGGATTGGCTGATTGTCAAAGGATGGCAAGAAATTGCCAGTTTAGCAGTAAATACCAGTTCAGCGCCGAAATTTTTGGTAACGCGGGAACCGGGCGGCACGGAATTGGGGGGCAGGTTGCGCCAGCTATTGCTAGACGGACACCACCAGGAGATCCAAGAACGTGCTGAATTGTTATTATATGCTGCCGATCGCGCCCAGCACGTGGCAGAATTACTCCAACCCCATCTAGCCCAGGGAACAATCATTCTATGCGATCGCTACACTGATTCTACCGTAGCCTATCAAGGCAAGGGACGGGGCTTAAGTTTGTCTTTAATTACCCAACTGAACCAAATTGCCACGGTGGGGCTAGAAAGTGACTTGACCTTGTGGTTAGATGTGGATGTGGAGATTGGTTTATCCCGGACTCGGCAGCGAGGGGCGGCAGACCGGATGGAAAAGGCAAATTTAGCCTTTCATCAACGGGTGCAGCAGGGTTATCAGGAGTTAGCCCAAACCTATCCCCACCGGATTGTCCGGATTGATGGGGGAGGAACTCCAGAAGGAGTTCAGCAAAAAGTTTGTCAAGTCATTAGTCAACGGTTTGCCGAATGGAATTATCCGCTTTTGCCCCACTGAAGGGACAGTCTCAGGCAGTAGATTTATTACAAGGGGCGATCGCTCGCCAACGCCTTGCTCCCGCCTACTTGTTTGCTGGCGCGTCTGGAGTGGGGCGAAGTTTGGCGGCGCGGTGTTTGATTAAATTACTCTTTGGCAGCGGTGCTAGCGCCTCCGGGCAGCAACTGATTGACCAAAAGTTACTCAAACGCAATCACCCAGATTTGTTGTGGGTGGAACCAACTTATTTGCACCAGGGGCAACGACTCTCGGCAGCGGAAGCCACGGAAAAAGGGTTAAAAAGAAAAGCTCCTCCCCAAATTCGGTTAGAACAAGTTCGGGAAATTGCCCAATTTCTCAGCCGTCGCCCCTTGGAAGCCTCGCGATTAGTTGTCGTGGTGGAGCAGGCGGAGACGATGGCAGAAGCAGCGGCAAACGGGTTATTAAAGACTTTGGAGGAACCGGGACAAGCGACAATTATTTTATTGGCTTTGGATACCGAGTCAATTTTGCCTACCTTAGTTTCGCGCTGTCAGCGGATTCCCTTTTATCGCTTAAATCGGGAAAATATGACTCAAGTGCTGAGGGAAAGCGGTCATGGGGAGATTTTACAGCATCCAGAGATTTTGGCGATCGCTCAAGGTAGTCCCGGAGAGGCGATCGCGGCTTGGCAGCAACTCCAAACCATTCCCGCCGAATTACTCCAAAAGTTAACCACCCTACCCAAATCTCTCCGCGCCGCCCTAGAATTAGCCAAGGAAATTGACAGCAAATTGGATTCTGAAAGTCAGTTATGGTTGGTTGACTATCTCCAGCATTCCTCCTGGAAAAATCAGCAACAACCAGCTTTATTAAAACTCCTAGAGCAAGCCCGACAATATTTATTAGGTTATGTCCAACCGCGCCTCGTCTGGGAAGTTACTTTAGCCCAATTTGCTCAACAGGATTTCCGCAAAATATCGTAACAGGTAATCATCGCATTGACGGTTTACCTTAAGGTAACTTTCTCATAAAATCCTCATTAATAGCAGCATTTTCTACCTGATTACGAAATATATCAAGCATTGCCATAATTTCTTTATGTAACTCTATATACTGTTCTCTATCAATCATCAAATAGTTACCGTGTGCAATTTCATTTCTTGCTTTTAAAAGCTTAGTATCGATTAATACAGACTTAGTAGAATATACTGAAAAATCTATTCCAAGAATACAAGTTATTTCTTCTAAAATTTCAGAAGAGAGATTGGATGCAGTAGAAATTCCATCTTTGTATGGCAGAGATGATCTCGTAGCTAATTCAGAAAGAAAGAAATCACAGACAGGTATATATAATGACGGCTTCTTTGTATCTTTTGCTTGGTCTAATTTTGTTTTCATAGCAAGAGCTAGAAAATTGCTAGAAAGCTGATCGTAGGGAAGCTTTTTCATAGCAACATATTCTAGGTAAGAGTTTGATGCTAATTTAACAAAACCTTCCCAATGAGCATAGAGAATACATACTCCACTGCGAATTAAAGCATTATGCTTTGAAGAAGAAACATCTTTCGCTTCTATCAAAGATTTTACTTCTGAAAGTTCTTTTTTCCGCCAAATAAGATCTTCTGCAAGTTTAGCATTTAGTTGTTCAGCTGTTCGGACACTCATAGGGGAGAAAATACTCCTCTACCAAGCGGAA
This sequence comes from uncultured cyanobacterium, assembly GCA_936920195.1. GTDB lineage: Bacteria > Cyanobacteriota > Cyanobacteriia > Cyanobacteriales > FACHB-T130 > CAKZHE01. The sequence goes on from CAKZHE010000115.1 coordinate 27,492, forward strand.
TTAGGTATGGTAAACGTCTTGCAGCATTCACGCCTGCTCCAGACCATTTTTGATAATCTGGATTTGACCAAATACTTTTTATCCGATCAGATATTTGATTTGCTGAAGGTAGATGTTGATAGTGGTATCCAATCCCTAATGCTACAACTTCATAGGCAGATAATAGAAAACCACCAAGAAACCTGTTGTGTTCAGATTTATATCTTTTGAAACTATCATCACCTGTGGTTTCATTAAGCAAATCAAATGTTGTTTTAAATGCTGTCTCTATATGGCTATAATTTAACCCTTTATTAACAGCCATTATCCGCATTTCATTTGTCAAAAAAACGCTAACATCACCTAATTTATCAAGATTTTTGTTATCTCGATCGAATAAAAGTATGAAACGCAATACCAATTCCATATCATACTGTTCTTCATAGAGTCTATCGCTCAAAGCAATACAGCTTTTAAATGCTTCATAATCCGCAAGTGAACGCATTAAATGATACAAATCTTTATTCAACATCAAAAGAATGCAATTTCTGACTTCTTGAGGCGTAGCAACCGATCCTCCTGTATTCAGTCGCTGAAATAGCTCATATTTAATCATTTCATCGCTTTCTTTTTCAACAATATTGACTGCGATTTTTGCTCGCTTAATCAATAAGCGCTGTGTGGGAGTGAGAGAATTATCTTTATCATTTGGATCGTCCCATTTTTTGCCCTCTAAGGAAGGTAAGTATGTAGTCTTTTTTAAAGCTACTGGATGTACATCATTTTCTGATTCACCTTTTTTTAAAATACCGAAAAACTCATATATAGTTGAGAGTCTTTGAACACCGTCTACAACATCCCAAACACCATCATCTCGTTGACTAACGAAAATTGGTGGAATTGGTATGCCTAGTAGAATTGATTCTATAAAAGTTGATTTTTGGTGATCTGACCAACGAAAAAACCTTTGAAAATCTGGGTGAATATCGATCTCATTATTTTGATAAAGGCTCACCCACTCCCCAATAGACATTGAGTAGCCGTCTGTCCGAATTTCTTGCCTTGTTTTGTCAATTTCTTCTTGTAGGGGCATTATATCATGTCCGGTTGATTAATGGTTTTAAACTGGTTCCCAGGCAGAGCCTAGGAACAGACCTCAAGACGCTCTGCCTAGGCTGTTGACTCTGGGAGTTTTTGGACAATCTTATTCATACAATAAGTAGGGCTTGCTGAAAAAAGTGGGAAATGGCTCTTTTAACATTCCGTGGTAAAAGAGCCATTTCAATAAGCCGTACTTATCACCGCAGGGGCGAGAGAGCCAAAATGCACAGATTTGAGGTAAAATCACCAAAAAGCCTTGCACCATCACAAAGTTAAATTGTTTAAATCACGTTAACAGCAATTAGACCACCGATATTCACCGTTGCTAAAATATTCCTTTTTCCAAATCGGGGCGTTTTGCTTGAGGGTATCAATAGCATACTGGCAAGCGGCAAAAGCTTCCGAACGGTGCGGACAACCAACGGCAATTAAAACGCTGATTTCCCCAATTTCTAAACGTCCAGTACGATGATGAATGATCGTGCGGTTTACGTCTGTCCATTGCTGGCGAATATCGGCAGCGATTTGACTGAATACCCGCAGTGCCATAGGAGTATAAGCTTCATATTCTAGGGCAATTACTGGTTCACCCCCGGTTTGATTGCGAACTGTGCCGCTAAAGACGACTACGGCTCCATTGGCAGGGTCATCGGCTAGCTGGTAAACTTCTTCTAGTGCCAAGGGAGCAAATCTGATGGCAAAGCTATCTTTGGGGTAAGATGGTGGAGGAGTAGTAAGGGGAGCGATCGCACTGTTAGTCATAGGGAATTGGTTTTTAAAAACTTTAATCTAGTTGTAGTTCTTGAGTGCGATCGCGAGTCATTCTTGCCAGACAGCTATACTGGAATGCCACTCTTTGTACTCCACCCCATTTACCACTACGATAATCGCAATTAGCATCTCGATATTTGATCCAAGCTTGTTCGGCTCGAATTAATCTCTGTTTAGATTCTCCCTCTAAACCGGAAATCACCTGTTGATAAACTTCGTTTAACTCTTTATCTGCCTCTTCATATTCCCGAATAAAGCATTCCTTAGCTTCAATCAAGGTTTTGGCATCGCCACAATCCACAGCTTTGAGAACCTGGTTTTTTGAAGTTAGGGAGTTTTGGGCAGATAATCCCCCAGTTCCCAAACCTATTATTCCCAAACAACTGAGCGCTATCGCTATATTTTTCCACCAGCCACTTGTTTTCACTTTAAAACACCTCTTTACACAATCCTATTCCCTATCATTCTCTCTCTTCCCTATCATTCCCCTATTCTCTCTCTTCCCTATTCCCTATTCCCCATTCCCTATTCCCCATTCCCCATTCCCTATTCCCCATTCCCCATTCCCCATTCCCTGTTCCCTGTTCCCTGTTCCCTGTTCCCTGTTCCCTGTTCCCTTCTTAAGCTTTCCCACCCCCCATGAGATACAGCAAAGCCATTCGCACTGCTACCCCGCTAGTTACTTGCTGAGAAATTAGACTAAACTGGGGATCGTCCATCAGATCGGAACTAATTTCAACGCCGCGATTTACTGGTCCTGGATGCAATAGTTTGACTTCTGGTTGGCAAAGTCGCAGGCGATCGCGCGTAATCCCAAACAAGCGATGATATTCTCGTAAACTAGGCAGTAAATGCTGCGTCATCCGCTCCTTTTGCAAGCGCAATGTCATCACAAAATCGGCATTGACTAAGGCTGGCTCCAGTTGCCAATGAATAAATAGTTTCTGATTTGGTTGCCCCGATGAATGACTATACTCGGCAAATAACTTGGGGAGTAGGGTAGGCGGGGCGGCAAGATGGACTTCTGCACCGCTGGCGGTTAAACTCCAGATATTCGAGCGAGCCACCCGCGAATGTAAGATATCTCCTACAATGGCGATTTTCTTTCCTGCCAATAATTCTAACCGAGGACGGTCGGTATCGAGTAGGGAACAGATGGTAAATAAGTCTAGTAAGGCTTGGGAAGGATGTTCGTGTTGTCCATCTCCGGCATTGAGAACGCCAACCCGCGATCGCAGTCGATCTAATTCTAAAGCGATCGCTTGCGGAACTCCCGCTTCTCGATGGCGAATTACCATCATATCTGCCCCCATCGCCAAATAGGTTTTTGCCGTATCTAGAATCGTTTCTCCTTTAGTTAAGGAAGAAGTCCCCGGCGTAAAGTTGAGGGTGTCGGCAGAGAGGCGTTTGGCTGCCAATTCAAAACTGCTGCGGGTGCGGGTAGAAGATTCAAAAAACAAATTGGCAACTACTTGCCCCTGCAATGCTGGCACTTTCTTGGTGCGCCGAGACAGGACTTCTCGAAAACTCGCCGCCGTTTGCAAAATGGTGTTGTATTCCGCCGGAGTGAAATCAGCTAGGGACAGGATATGACTGCGATGCCAAGTAGTTGTCGTCATTTCTAGGTCAAAAAGAATTTAGAACAGGACTTATGCAGAGCCTCTATAGCGGTTTGTAGGGGCAATCCCCCCGTGGTTGCCCCGATTTCCAGGTATAGTTGCGTAAGTTCTGTAGAAGTTCGCATATTTTGGAAAAATACCCTTCCAACCTGAATTTAACCCTTTAAGTTGAATAATATTTCAGCTATATGAGCGCACCTTTCCCATTATCAAATTATAGTATCATCAGAGCAGAATTTTTGCAAGGGGTGAAGATGGCTTTTTTGAGCTAATTGGGAAAAATTAAAATAATTAACGATCGATGATTATGAGCCAAGTCCCATTTGTAGACCTTTCCTGGCAACATGAACCCATACTCGCCGAAATTACCCAAGCGATCGCTCAAGTCATTGAACAGGGAGATTTCATCTTAGGTCAAGCGGTAACAGAGTTGGAAACCGCCTTTGCTCAAGCTAGTGGCGCAGAATTTGGGATTGGGGTAGCATCAGGAACAGATGCGATCGCCCTAGGTTTGCAAGCCTGCGGTATTGGTGTCGGCGATGAAGTGTTAGTTCCTGCCAACACTTTTGTAGCAACTCTGATTGGGGTACTCCACAGCGGAGCCAAACCAGTTTTAGTTGATTGCGAAGCCAGCACCGCCCTAATTGATTTAGCCGCCGCCGCCCAAGCCATTACACCCCAAACCAAAGCAATTATTGCCGTTCATCTTTACGGACAAATGGTGTCTCCTAAAGAGTTGCGCGACTTTGCCAGTACCCACAATCTCCTGATTTTTGAAGATGCTGCCCAAGCCCATTTAGCCGAAAGAGAAGGCGATAGCGCTGGCTCGATTGGCATGGCTGCGGCCTTTAGTTTTTATCCTAGTAAAAATTTAGGCGCAATGGGCGATGGAGGGATGGTGATTACCAGTAATCCTGATGTTGCCAAAAAAGTGCGATCGCTTCGTAACTATGGCGCGCATCGGAAATACTTCCATGTCGATCTTGGCACGAATAGTCGCCTTGATACCCTGCAAGCCGCTATCCTCAACATCAAATTACCCCACTTACCTACTTGGAATCAAGCCCGCAACCGCGCCGCCCAAACCTACGATCATCTCCTGCAACCCCTAAAAAATAAAGAGATTTTTCCCCTAGAAAATCAGAGCGCCAACGGACATATTTATCATCTCTACGTGATTCGGATTGCTCAAAACTGCCCCCTCAGTCGGGAAACCATTCAAGAACAACTTTCTGCTCAAGGCATTCAAACAGGCATTCACTATCCCATTCCCTGCCATCTGCAACCCGCCTTCGAGTATTTAGGCTATAAACATAGCGATTTTCCCCAAGCCGAGATATTATCCCAAGAAATTTTATCTTTGCCTATGTATCCCGGCATCAGCGACAGTCAACTGCGTCAAGTCACCGATGCCATTCAAAACCTCTTTTAGATATCTAGAAATATGCAACTAATTCCCAAAATACCCATTCCCCTGGAACGCTACTTATTAAGTGGTGCGATCGCTCTTTTATTCTCCATCATGTACGCGCCCTTAATCCTATATTGGTACGATGGCTGGTTGAAAAAAAGCATCAGCATCGAACACGAATATTTTAGTCATGGTTTAATCGGATTGCCCTTTGCCGCCTATATTGTTTGGCTCAATTACCAACAATGGCGACAGCTACCAGATCGTTCCCATCCCCTCGGTGCCGCCTTACTGCTATTAGGAGGAATCCTCTATTTTAGCGGTTTACCTGAACCTGTAAATTTATCCTTTCCTGCCATCCTCACCGGACTTTGCCTATGGTTCAAAGGCATCCCTGGCTTCAAACTACAACGATTTCCCCTGCTGTTAATTGTGTTAGCCACTCCTAACGCTATTCCCTATTTAATTGCTCCCTATACCTTGCCCCTGCAAGAATTTATTGCTGGCACTGCCGGATTTATTCTCAATCAACTGGGCTTAAAAGTTACCGTCGTCCAAATTTACTTGTATGTCGGCGGACAAATTGTCGAAGTTGCTCCTTTTTGTGCTGGATTGAAAATGCTCTTTACCTGCATCTATGTCAGCCTGATGCTACTTTATTGGACTGGAAATTTAGATTCTCGAATTAAAACCAATTTATTAATTATCGGAGCAATCATAATTAGTGTAGCTGGCAATATTGTTCGCAATACTCTCCTGACATATTTCCACGGCACTCACCAGGAAGCCGCCTTTAAATGGTTGCATGAAGGCTTGGGCGGCGATATTTATTCCGCCTGTATGTTAGGATTAATTGTAGTTTTGCTGAATCTGATTGATAGATTGATTATCCAAGAGGAAGCTGTAGAAGAAAATTGAACCAAAGTAAATTTCAACTTATTGATATAAGGAATGAGAAACCAATAAAATGACTAATTGCAGCACTGATAATACCTGTAGGTTGGGTTGTAACGATAGTGAAAACCCAACATTTATCAATGGTTTGTTGGGTTTTGCCCTCTAGCAACCCAACCTACGATTATAATCAAGTTATTGATTTTTCATTCCTAAATAGACAGAGCAGATGCTATTTGGTAAGATTAATAGTATCAGATTTTGCCTAGTCGCAGATTTACACATAATGATTCAGACTCGCCATATATGAAAACAGTCAATATCAGCAATCAAATAGAGTTATTCAACACCTTGAAGCTAGGCTGTTGACTTTGCGAGTTTTTCAGCAATTTGGTTCATGCAATAACCGTGTTTGATCCCCCCTAGCCCCCCTTAAAAAGGGGGGAACCGGAAAATTCTTCAAAGTCCCCCTTTTTAAGGGGGATTTAGGGGGATCGAAACTTAGGACGGTAGTCATAAAAGCTAATTGACAGATCGGAAACTGCATGAACAGAAACCCCCTAAAAAGGCACAAAGTCAACAGCCTACCTTGAAGCCCCTGAATCTAACCTTTATTAAAACTAGATTTACCTTTGTCGATCTTTTCGCTGGCATTGGGGGATTCAGAATTCCCTTAGAACAGTTAGGGGGAAAATGTCTAGGGTATTCAGAAATTGATAAAGCTGCCATTAAAGTGTATCAAAATAATTTTATCCGCTATTGCAATCAAGATGAAAACAATTTAGGCGATATTCGACAAATCGGCAAACTACCATTTGATATTGATCTTATTGTCGGGGGTGTACCTTGTCAATCCTGGTCAGTGGCAGGGAATCTGCAAGGATTTAAAGATCCTAGAGGTCAACTTTGTTTTGATGCCATTAGAGTTGTCCAAGAAAATCAACCGAAAGCTTTTATCTTTGAAAACGTCAGAACTTTAATTAGCAACGCTCATAAAAGCAGTTTAAATTTATTAATCCAAGAATTTCATAAGCTTGGTTATATTGTCCATGTCAGTTTGTTAAACTCCTATGATTTTGGAGTACCTCAAAACCGAGAACGGATGTTCTTAGTCGGGATTAAAAACGATCTAGATAGATGTCACGAATTTAAATTTCCCCAGCCTGTGACAACTAAGCCCAAATTAATTGATATTTTAGACGATATTCAAAATTATTCGTCAGTAGTTAAACCAAAAATCAAACCAGAAATTTTATTTGGCGATAAAATCCCTTATTCCAGAAACAGATTTCAAAAAAATGATGAGTTTAACGACTTTTTTGTTTTCTGCGATACCAGGGCAGGGCATACCACTATTCATTCTTGGGATTTGATCAAAACTAGCTCCAGAGAAAAGCAAATTTGTTATACGCTGCTCAGAAACCGAAGAAAGAAAAAGTACGGAGCTAAAGACGGTAATCCCCTATCATTTCAAGATTTATCGGCATTAATTTCTGCATTGCAACTAACGGAAATTGAGCAATTAATCGCCAAAAATATTTTACGCTATGTACCCAATATTGGCTATGAGTTTGTAAATTCCAAAAATTCTGCTGGCATCAACGGAGTCTATCGAGTATTCTTACCTTCCTGTGATGCTATCCCTACCTTAACTGCTAGCGGGATGAATGATTTCATTGCCACTATTCATCTAGATAGTAGTGAAGATCCTGAAACTTATAAAAAGATGTTTATTCAAGAAATTTATCGCAAAAAATGTTATCGTCCCATATCGGCTCAAGATGCTAAAAGATTGCAAGGATTTCCAGAATGGTTTCAAGCCCATGAATCTGAAAGTACAGCTAAACACCAGTTTGGAAACTCTGTTTCTTTACCAGTTATTTATCATTTAGCCGAATCTTTACTGAAAATAATACTTTGAAAATATAGCGCGTCTGAATCATTTGTGTAAATCTGTAAGGGTAGCGCCCCCGTGCCTACCCCTACACATCGGGGCAACCACGGGGGGATTGCCCCTACGGGATTGCTTATGAGGTACAGGAGTGAATCGCTAACCCTTGGGTAGCGCAGTCAAAGTGTACCTCACAACAGTGGGATACGCTATAGCTTGGATGGTGCGTTACGCTGCGCTAACACACCCTACTGGCGTGGCAAGGCTAAAATGTTGCAATAGAAAAAGTCAAAAAA
>CAKZHE010000116.1 GCA_936920195.1 uncultured cyanobacterium
GAGGCTCTGCCTCGTATGAGCGCCAAGCGAGGCAGAGCCTCTGGATATCGGTTCCCAGGCAGAGCCTGGGAACCAGTTAGGGGATGCTAGATACAGTTATTGCATGAAAAATTTCCTGAAGAACTTGCAAAGTCAACAGCCTAGGCACAGCCTCTCGTAGGCATTCCTAGGCTCTGCCTAGGAATGAGTGATTAATCATGGTTGTTCGACCGGGCATGATATTAGAAAGAAATCCAAATTTATTTTTCCAGATCGCCCTATGTTATCAGTCCAAGCAGCCGAAGAAATCATCTTAAATTCAGTTCAACCCCTAGACAACCAAATAGATACTGAAATTGTCAATTTAACCTGGGCGGCTCGCCGCATCCTCGCCACTTCTGTCACTAGCGAATTAGATTTTCCCCATTGGGATAATTCGGCAATGGATGGTTATGCCGTTCTCTATCAAGATGTCCAGAATTGCAGCAATGAACAACCCGCAATTTTATCCATTGTTACGGAAATTCCGGCGGGGGGAATTCCCGAAATATCGCTACAACCAGGGCAAGCTGCCAGAATTCTCACTGGAGCGATGATGCCGGGGGGAGCAGATACGGTAATCATGCAAGAAAGAACTCGACGAGAAGGCGATCGCCTTTTCATTTTAGCGCCACCGGAAACACTTGGAGCCTTTGTCCGCCGCCGCGCTAGTTTTTATCAGGCAGGCAATCCCCTCTTAGAGTCAGGAATCATTTTAAATGCTCCAGAAATTGCCATTTTAGCAGCCGCCCAACGTCCCCAATTAACTGTTTATCGCCGTCCTCGCGTGGCAATTTTATCCACCGGAGATGAATTAGTGACTCCAGAGCAACCATTACAACCAGGACAAATAGTTGATTCCAATCAATATGCTTTAGCAGCCTTAGTTGCCCAAACTGGAGCCATACCAGAAATGTTGGGGATTATTCCCGATCATCCTAGCAAAATTGAACAGGCGATCGCTCAAGCCGTTGCCAATGCCGATATGGTGCTATCTACTGGCGGGGTATCCGTAGGAGATTATGATTATGTCGCCGAAATTTTAGGGAAATTAGGTGCAGAAATCTCGATTACTTCCGTTGCCGTTAAACCGGGCAAACCCCTCACCGTTGCCAATTTTCCCAATCCTAAAACCGGGCGCTCCGTACTTTATTTTGGTTTACCGGGAAATCCCGTTTCCTCATTAGTTAGTTTTTGGCGCTTTGTCCAACCCGCCTTAAAAAAGTTAGCTGGTTTAAAAACAGGTTGGCAACCGCAATTTGTCCAAGCCCAATCTGCCGTAACTCTTCGTGGCAATGGTAATTTAGAAACCTATTTTTGGGGAAAATTGCAGTTAATTGATGGCACATATCAATTTCATCCCGCTGGTGGCAGTCACAGTTCTGGCAACTTAATTAACTTAGCTCAAACCAATGGTTTAGCGGTTATCCCAGTTGGGCAAACCACCATTCTTCCCGGCGAAATAGTCCAAATATTAGTGGGAATTGGAGAATATATTTAATTATGATTATAATCGAATACACTTCAGTTAACTAAGTTTGTAGTTGGGCTTCAGCCCTTTCCGGATTAGGGCTGAAGCCCAACTACGAACTTTTGCGTTCTTTTATTTATGACCACCTACTTACTCAGTGCCGCTATATTTAGGGCGAATGGCATTCGCCCTAAATATAGCAGCATATAGATTGAAGATTTGCGTAAGTCCTGCCAACATTTTAGCGCCTGCCCACTAACCAATAAGTTAGCATTTCCCCTCGTCCCTTGACCTCAATCGTTCCCCTAGGTTCCAACAGATAACGATCTTTTAAGTGGGCATAGGTGGAACCTGTCACCTGAATACAATCAGGTTTACCATGAGATTCCATCCGAGAAGCCACATTCACCGCATCTCCCCAAAGATCGTAGATAAACTTCTTAATCCCAATTACTCCGGCAATTACTGGCCCAGTATTAATCCCAATCCGAATTTTCAACGCTTCGCCAAAATCACAGTCTAATTTGCGGATATAATCCTGCATATCCAAAGCCATATCTGCGATCGCTGTGGCATGATCCGGACGAGAAATTGGTAATCCTCCCACCACCATATAGGCATCGCCAATCGTTTTAATCTTTTCCAAACCATACTTCTCTGTCAACTCATCAAAAGCTGAAAAAATCTGGTTTAGTCCTGCCACCAATTGCATCGGTTCCATTTGGGCAGATAAACTGGTAAAACCGACAATATCTGCAAACAGAATTGTCGTCTCATCAAAGTGTTCTGCTGGAGATTCATTGGATTCTTTCAAACGGTCGGCAATCTCAGCAGGTAACACATTTAATAATAGTTGTTCCGACCGTTCTTTTTCCTGACGCAATTGCGCCGTCCGCTGTTCCACCCGCTGTTCCAACTCCTCATTCACCAGACGGAGAGTTTCCTCTGCTTGCTTGCGTTTCGTGATATCCCGTACTATAAATAAAGCCGAGCGATCGCCTGCTGCCACCACCCGCGATTCATAGGTTTGTAAAAACCCTTCTACGAGCAATTCATACTCCAAAGTTTGAGTTTCCTGAGTAGTCAGCGCTCGGTCAATTGCTTGCAAATAATCCCGTACCAAACTCTCTGGTAATAGTTCCTGAATCCGCTTGCCAATCAAATCTTGGGGTTGATACCGATGAATAATGGTGATTTCCTTGGCTTCAATACAATCTAAATAAAACCCATCTCGGTCAATTTCCAGCATCAAATCGGGAATCGCTTCCAACAAAGCCCGATTCCGCGCTTCACTTTCCCGCAAAGCCGCAAAAGAATCCTTTAATTGTCCCGTCATATTATTAAAAGATTCGCTCAAACTGGCAATTTCGGCAATCGGACTGGCATAAACCTGTTGAGTGAGATCTCCCTGAGCAATCTTTTTAGATGCCTTAGACAACTGTAATAAGGGTTTTGTAATCCAATTTGATGTCTGAATTCCCAGGGCGATCGCGATCCCCAAAGCTCCCACGCATAATAAAATCGTATTGCGAGTATTTTGGGTGATTTGCGCCATAAAATCGCTTTGGGGAACCACCACCACTGTCAACCAATCAATCCCTCGTCCATCCTGAATCGGCAACACTTGGGCGTAGTACCAGTCCCCATTAATCGGAAATTTCAGTTGCTGACTGCCATTAATCGCCTGCAAACTGCCAAATCTTTTCAGCAAATATTCCGCTGTGGCTTTGACAATCGGACTATCGCTTTTATCCGCCTGAATCCGCTCAATTTCCCGTTGATCCCCCTCCCCCAACACCTGAAAGGGTTGGGGAATCGTGGAACTCGCCACCAAATTCCCCGACCGCTCCATAATAAAGCTTTGTCCATTCGGACTGATAAATAGGTGATTAATAAAATCAGTAATCCTAGTCAATCGAACATTGATACATAATACCCCCAACAATTTATTCTCAGCGTCAAAAACGGGATAAACTGGAGAGATCCCCAAAACGGTATTTTTGCTAGAAAAGAAAGGATAGATTTCGCTCCAAGTCGGTTTACCCGCTTGGACTGCCGCCTTGTACCAGGGACGAGTCCGAGGGTCATACTCCGCCGCCTTTAAAAGTTTTTGTCGTTCCCCTCGCTCATTCAACAGATAGGTTTCTCGGATAGGCGCGCGATCGCTAGTCCGAATTTTTAATTGTACTGTCCCATCATCCTGATAATCCACCCCCACAAATTCCCCTTGCTCATTGCCATAGGAAAGATAACCCTCAAACTCCCCTTGATGAACCACTTGCCAAAAATAGCGCCGCCAGCCCTCAAAATCCTTCAGGTTTAAGTTCCCGCTGGTCACGCCCGCATTAAGCAGCCATAAAGTATTCTGAGATTTATTGAGATAACCGATCGCCTGTTGTTCAATTCTGGTGCTAATCTCCTGGTTCAACTGATTGGCGAGGTCATCCACCGCCAACTGTCCATTCCGAAAAGACAGATAACCCACCAATCCCACAGCGGCGACAATTTGCAGGACAAAGGGTAGCACCAGGGTTGTCCGGAGACGGAATTTGCGGACTGGGGCGTTAGCAACGCGCATAGACTTTGGGTAATTTTATTGATTTGATCGTAATTTTAAGATTCCAGGCGATCGCTTCCCAGCGGAACATTTTTGGGGAAACGGATACCCCATTGGCATCTTAACTCAGTAAATTTACTCGTTGCCCGCCAGGGACTGAAGTCCCTGTCTAATCAATCAAGTCCTCTAAAGAGGACTGAAAATTTGACGATTATTAGTCCTCTTCAGAGGACTTAAGCTTTGAGACAGGGACTTCAGTCCCTGGCGGATTAATGGTCGGAGTTAAAGTCAATTAATCCTAAATTTTGAATTGATTTGACCGCAGATGCACGCAGATGGAATATCTACAATTATCCCTATTAGTAGGGTGTGTTAGCGCAGCGTAACGCACCATAAGCGCTATATGCGGAGCAACTGCGTAAGTCCTATCAAAGTTTCTGCGATCGCTCGTTTGACTTATTCATTCCAGCAACATTAGGCCGATTGTAACAGACACCCCATCCCCCCAGCGGGACACTTCGCCCAAACCACACTACTCAGTAAATTTACGCAAAAACCTACCAGTCAATCAATTTTAAATTTATAATTGACAACCGTCCCTAAAACTTGATATATTTGGAATTTGTCACCAGTTGGAAAACCTAGGGAGCTGTACGCTTTGTAACTCATGCCCACTATCCAGCAGCTCATTCGTCAAGAACGCCAGCAAGCTAAACAGAAGACCAAATCACCCGCGCTGAAAAGTTGTCCTCAGCGCCGTGGCGTTTGCACAAGAGTATACACGACAACACCCAAAAAGCCGAACTCTGCCCTACGGAAAGTAGCGAGAGTCCGTCTGACCTCTGGATTTGAAGTTACCGCTTACATTCCAGGCATCGGTCACAATCTCCAAGAACACTCAGTTGTGATGATTCGGGGCGGTCGGGTAAAAGATTTGCCTGGAGTTCGCTATCACATTATTCGGGGAACGCTAGACACAGCCGGAGTGAAAGATCGGCGGCAAGGTCGTTCCAAATACGGAACCAAGCGCCCTAAATAGGCGAAAGCATTATGGAAGCATGGGGAAAAGTGGTCAAAGCAGCCGAACTGTTTTTCGCTCTCCCTATCTTACCGGAGCGATCGCCTGCGAATTATTCCCACTATTTCACCCGTCTGTTTTTAAAGGCTTACTATGTCTCGTCGCACTGTTGTTAAAAAACGTCCCATTCCGCCAGACTCGGTATACAACAGCCGCCTCCTCAGCATGATGACGCGGCGGATTATGCGGAGTGGCAAAAAATCAATTGCCGCTAGAATTATTTACGATGCCCTCAAAACCATTGAGGAACGGACAGGTAACGACCCCCTACCCACCTTTGAAAAGGCAGTGAGGAACGTTACCCCCCTGGTCGAAGTGAAAGCTCGCCGAGTTGGTGGGGCAACTTACCAAGTGCCAATGGAAGTCCGTTCCGAACGGGGAATCGCTCTGGCATTGCGGTGGTTAATCCAATTTTCGCGTTCCAGACCAGGCCGGACAATGGCAGGGAAACTGGCCAACGAACTGATGGATGCCGCCAACGAAACTGGCAATGCCATTCGCAAGCGCGAAGAAACCCACCGAATGGCAGAAGCCAACAAAGCTTTTGCTCATTATCGGTATTAATTTTCAGCCTTGGCACAAACAACCAGTTTTAAATAAAGTATAGAATCTTAACAGAGAGTTAAGAATATTTTTCGGCTGCACATTTGAAGGAGGTAGCTGTGGCACGTAACGTCCCGCTGGAAAGAGTACGCAATATCGGGATTGCGGCCCACATTGATGCGGGCAAAACAACAACAACTGAACGAATCCTGTTTTATTCCGGTATTGTTCATAAAATTGGTGAAGTCCACGAAGGCACAACCGTGACCGACTGGATGGATCAAGAGCGGGAGCGGGGAATTACCATCACTGCTGCGGCAATTAGTACCAGTTGGAAAGACCACCAAATTAACATCATTGATACGCCCGGTCACGTGGACTTCACCATCGAAGTCGAACGTTCCATGCGCGTCCTCGATGGCGTAATTGCGGTTTTTTGCTCTGTAGGCGGCGTACAACCCCAATCAGAGACAGTCTGGCGGCAGGCCGATCGTTACAAAGTGCCTCGGATTGCCTTCATCAACAAAATGGACAGGACGGGAGCGAACTTCTATAAAGTTTTCGATCAGATCAAAGACCGTTTGAAAGCTCCTGCCGTCGCCATCCAATTACCCATTGGGGGCGAAAATGACTTTCCTGGAATCATCGACTTGGTGACGATGACTGCCAAGATCTCCAAAGACGACCAAGGGAAAGAAATTGCGGAAGAAGAGATTCCGACCGATCTCCAAGAAATTGCCGAAGAGTATCGTCTCAAGCTGATTGAAGCGATCGCCGATACCAGTGACGAGTTTACCGAAAAGTATCTCGAAGGCGAAGAATTCACCAACGAGGAAATTAGGCAGGGGCTGCGGATCGGCACGCTTAAAGGCAAAATTGTTCCAGTCATCTGCGGATCGGCCTTTAAAAACAAGGGAGTCCAAATGCTGTTAGATGCAGTCATAGATTACCTCCCCGCCCCAATTGACGTAGCCGCCATCCAAGGAACCCTCCCGAATGGGGAACCTGTGGAACGGAAAGCCAGCGATGACGAACCCATGTCAGCCCTAGCCTTTAAAATCATGGCTGACAAGTTTGTGGGACGCTTGACCTTCATCCGGGTCTATTCTGGGGTACTCAAAAAAGGCAGCTACGTCCTCAACTCCACCAAACGCAAGAAAGAACGGGTTTCGCGCTTGATCGTACTCAAGGCAGACGAGCGGATTGACGTAGACGAACTGCGAGCGGGGGATTTAGGGGCGATTCCTGGTTTGGCAAATACCTTGACTGGGGATACCCTCTGCGATGAAAATGCTCCCGTAATTCTGGAGTCTTTGTTTGTCCCAGAACCTGTGATTTCAGTGGCGGTTGAACCCAAAACTAAACAGGACATGGAAAAACTCTCGAAGGCACTCAAGGCGCTTTCAGAAGAAGACCCCACTTTCCGCGTTCACATTGATGCGGAAACCAACCAAACCGTGATTGCCGGGATGGGAGAACTGCACCTAGAAATCCTGGTAGACCGGATGCAGCGGGAGTTCAAGGTAGAAGCCAACGTGGGCGCACCCCAGGTAGCTTACCGAGAAACCATCCGCAAACCCACCAAAGGTGAAGGCAAATACATTCGCCAAAGTGGTGGTAAAGGCCAATACGGTCACGCCGTGATTGAAGTCACGCCAGGGGAACCTGCCAGCGGCTTTCAATTTGTCTCCAAGATTGTTGGGGGGACTGTTCCCAAAGAATACATTGGGCCAATTGAACAAGGGATCAAGGAGACTTGCGAATCTGGGGTCTTGGCAGGTTATCCCCTGATTGACCTGACAGTGACGCTGGTAGATGGGTCTTTCCACGACGTGGACTCCTCCGAAATGGCCTTTAAGATCGCGGGATCGATGGCAATTAAGGATGCAGTCATGAGGGCTTCCCCCGTACTGCTAGAACCGATGATGCAAGTTGAGGTCGAAGCCCCAGAAAACTTCCTAGGGGATGTGATGGGCGACCTCAATTCTCGTCGGGGTCAAATCGAAGGGATGGATTCCGAACAGGGATTAGCCAAGGTAACTGCAAAAGTACCGCTGGCACAAATGTTTGGATATGCTACGGATATCCGCTCTAAAACCCAAGGTCGGGGCAGCTTCACGATGGAGTTTAGCCAATACGATGAAGTGCCTCGCAATGTGGCAGAAGCGATCATTGCCAAAAACAAAGGTAGCGACGAATAAATTGCTTGGAAGTCAGCGGTCAGTTGTCAGAAGTTTGCTGACAACTGAACAACTGAACAACTGAACAACTGAACAACTGACAAAGGACAAAATAATTCATGGCACGCGCAAAGTTTGAACGGAATAAACCCCACATCAATATCGGGACAATTGGTCACGTTGACCACGGCAAAACGACTTTAACGGCGGCAATCACGATGACTTTGGCAGCCCTAGGTCAAGCCAAGGCCAGAAAGTATGATGAAATTGATGCGGCTCCCGAAGAAAAAGCTCGCGGGATCACGATTAACACCGCTCACGTGGAATATCAAACCGAAGGTCGGCACTATGCCCACGTGGACTGTCCGGGACACGCAGACTATGTGAAAAACATGATCACTGGTGCTGCCCAAATGGACGGCGGGATTCTGGTGGTTTCGGCGGCAGATGGTCCGATGCCCCAAACTCGCGAACACATCCTATTGGCTAAACAGGTCGGGGTTCCCAGCCTGGTAGTCTTCTTGAACAAAGAAGATATGGTCGATGACGAAGAACTACTAGAGTTGGTGGAATTGGAAGTTCGCGAACTGCTAAGTTCCTATGATTTCCCAGGGGATGATATTCCCATTATCAAAGGTTCGGCGCTGAAAGCGTTGGACAAGATGGTGGCTGACCCCAAAACTATCCGAGGTGGAGACCCTTGGGTAGACAAGATCTACGCCCTGATGGATGCGGTGGACTCCTACATTCCAACTCCAGAACGGGATGTGGATAAGGCATTCCTGATGGCAGTGGAAGACGTATTTACCATCACTGGTCGGGGAACGGTGGCCACTGGTCGGATTGAGCGGGGTAAAGTCAAAATCGGCGACACCGTGGAAATTGTCGGTCTGAAGCCTACCCGTAGCACTACAGTGACGGGGATTGAAATGTTCCAAAAACTGCTAGACGAAGGTCTGGCTGGGGATAACGTCGGGGTGTTGCTCCGAGGGATTCAAAAGACTGATGTGGAAAGAGGGATGGTAATTGCCAAACCTGCTTCCATTACTCCTCACACCAACTTTGAAGGGGAAGTGTATGTGTTGCTGGAAAAGGAAGGCGGACGGAAAACCCCATTCTTTTCTGGCTATCGTCCCCAATTCTACGTCCGGACAACCGACGTGACTGGCACGATTGTTACTTTCACTTCTGATGAAGGTAAGGCGGTAGAAATGGTGATGCCGGGAGACCGGATTAAGGTGACGGTGGAGCTAATTCACCCCATTGCCATTGAACAGGGGATGCGCTTCGCCATTCGCGAAGGTGGTCGGACTATCGGTGCTGGCGTGGTTTCTAAAATCCTGGCAGATAGTAAGCCAGCCGATAAGAAAGGTGATAAGAAAGGCGCTGGCGATAAGAAAGGCGCTGGTGAGAAGAAACCTGCGGCTGAGAAGAAACCTGCTAAGGGTAAGAAGTAGTTCCAGCAGCTAATGGAGGAGTAGAAAGGCGATCGCTTCCACTCTAGGAGGATTGACTTTTCTACTCTTCTTTGTCCAAAAAAATTTGTCCCCGAACCTAGAAAATTGAACATGGCTACCATCCAGCAGCAAAAAATTCGCATCCGCCTGAAAGCATTTGACCGCCGCTTGCTCGATTCTTCCTGTGAGAAGATTGTTGATACCGCCAGCCGCACCAATGCTACCGCCATTGGCCCCATTCCTCTCCCCACCCGCCGGAAAATTTATTGTCTCCTGCGATCGCCCCACGTAGATAAAGATTCCCGGGAACACTTTGAAACCCGCACCCATCGCCGGATTATTGATATTTATCAACCTTCTTCCAAAACCATTGACGCGCTGATGAAATTAGATTTGCCAGCCGGGGTTGACATTGAAGTGAAGTTAGGTTCTTAAGCGGGTTGATTGATGGGGCAATCCCCCATCAATAAATTATCGGCAAAATGGAAATTAGACCCGAAACACCACCGGATATTGCCGCTGTTCGCCAAGTCAATATGGCGGCCTTCCAACGAGAAAACGAGGCGAATTTAGTCGATCGATTGCGGGGAGGGACAGCAACATTTGCTTTGGTGGCTGTCCAATCTCAGCAAATTGTGGGACATATTTGTTTCAGTCCAGTTTCCATCCTAGGAGAGCAGGGTGAAAATTTGTTGCTGTTGGGTTTAGCACCAATTGCCGTGCTACCTGAGTATCAACGACAAGGAATCGGCACGTTGTTAATTCAACATGGTTTAAAAGCTTGTGTGGAATTTGGCTGTCAGGCAGTAGTAGTCCTGGGCGATCCCCAGTATTATATGCGCTTTGGCTTTATTCCAGCGATACAGAAAGGGCTGAAATGCCAGTATGACGTGCCGGAAGAAGCATTTATGATTTTGGAATTGGTCGGTGGAGCCTTGACAGGTGGCAGCGGCACTATACAGTATCGACCAGAATTTATGAATGTCTGAATTTATTAGGTTGCTCTTTTACCAAAGTGCCACCTAATCATTTAGAGTAAGTAAAGAAGCGCAATAATTTGACTAAGGGACAATGGCCTCCTCTTCATCAATCGCGGTTCGCGAACTTCCCCTATTTCCGCTGCCAGAAGTAGTTCTCTTCCCTGGAAGACCCCTACCTCTGCAAATTTTTGAGTTTCGCTACCGAATCATGATGAATACGATTCTGGAGAGCGATCGCCGTTTTGGAGTTTTGATGTGGGATCAATCTCAAGGCAAATCGGCGTTGATTGGTTGCTGCGCCGAAGTTATCCACTATCAGCGCTTGCCCGATGACCGGATGAAAATTTTGACTTTGGGACAGCAGCGATTTCGCGTCCTAGAGTATGTTCGGGAAAAGCCCTATCGGGTTGGGTTGGTGGAGTGGATTGAAGACCAACCCACATACAAAGATTTAAGACCTTTGGCGGTGAATGTGGAACAGTTGTTGCGGGATGTTGTCCGCCTTTCTGCCAAGTTAACCGATAAAGAGATTGAATTGCCCGATGATTTGCCGAGTTTGCCCCGGGAATTATCCTATTGGGTAGCCAGCAATCTCTATGGCGTGCCTTTAGAACAGCAGCATTTATTGGAAATGCAAGATACGGCAACTCGGTTAGAAAGGGAAGCCGAAATTCTCACTTCTACCCGCAATCATTTAGCAGCACGAACGGTTTTGAAAGATGCTTTGCAATAGTTAAAAATATTGCGATATTCTGGTGCGATCAAAAACTTTGTCCCGATCTCAGCCATTCTTGCCCAAGCTATGGTTAATCTCGCTTACAGCAAAAACCGCATTCTTCCCACCGCCGAAGAATTGCCATCATCTGACGAAACGCCAGTGGATAATCAGCTACAAAATGACATCCCCAATCTACTCCTGGGCTTATTAGCCTTAATTTGGGCAAATCGGGATGACTGGTACTTCGGTGTAGATATGGGGGTGTATTACAACCCTGATGAACCTGCGATAGTTCCCGATGGCTTTTTAGCAATGGGGGTAAAGCATAATACTGGGGAAAAAGGTAGGTTGAGCTATTTGCGGTGGGCAGAAAATAATATTATGCCGATTTTGTCTTTGGAAGTGGTTTCAGAGACATATAACAGTGAATATGAGGAGAAGTTAGAAGATTACCAAAAATTAGGAATTCTCTATTATGCGATTTACAATCCCTTGACTGGCAGAAAAGGGCGATTTAAAAATAGACAAAGATTGGAAGTGTATCGGTTGATAGAGGGAAAATATGAACTTTTGCCAAGTGAAAATAATCGAGTTTGGCTGCCGGAAATTGAGTTAGCGCTGGGATATGAACAGGGAGAACATATTGCTTGGAAGCGAGAATGGCTCTATTGGTATGATGCGTCAGGAAATCGGTATTTAACGGCTTATGAAAGAGCAATTAACGCCGAAGCGATCGCCAATCAAGAACGGTTAGCCAAACAAGAGGCGGAAGCGATCGCTCATCAAGAACGTCTTGCCAAACAAGAGGCAGAAGCGATCGCTCATCAAGAACGTCTTGCCAAACAAGAGGCAGAAGCGATCGCTCATCAAGAACGTCTAATCGCCAATCAAGAACGTCTTGCCAAACAAGAGGCCGAAAAAAAAGCCCAACAGCTGGCTGAAAGGCTCAGAGCGCTGGGAATTAACCCCAATGAAATGTAGGATTAAATCGGTAAGAGGTTGTAACTGCCAAAGATTTTGAGGATTTCTGTATGAGTTTTCAGTTCATCTAAAGCTGATTGGACAAAAGCTTCTGTAGCATTCGCTTCTAAATCGATGAAAAATACATAGTCTCCAAGCGATCGCTTAGTTGGACGAGATTCAATTCGACTGAGATTAATTCCCCGATGAGCAAATATTTGCAGCGTTTTTACTAGCGCTCCCGGCACATTTGCCGGAACACTGAAAGCCAGAGAAGTGCAATTGCCACCGGGAGAAGGTTGCAAACTTAATACCCAAAACCGGGTGTAGTTGTCGGGATAGTCATTAATTGGGCAAGCAATCACAGGTAGATTGTAGAGTTGGGCGGCTCGCTCCGAAGAGATGGCGGCGGCTTGGGGTTCTTCGGTCAGATGTTGCAATGCCTCGGTGGTAGAATTAGCTGGAATGACTTGAGCCGCAGGTAAAAATTGTTCTAACCAGTATTGGCACTGAGCTAAGGCTTGGGGATGGGAATAAACTTGGCGAATGGCAGCCAAATTGTCAGCTCGCGATATTAAGGCATGGAAAATTGGTAAAATTAGAGCCTGCTGCACTTTCAAAACTTCTAATTTCCAAATCGCGTCCATCGTCATCGTGACGCTGCCTTCAATAGAATTTTCGGCTGGGACTACCACCAAATCGGCTTTCCCTTCCGCAGTAGCATACAACGTCTTAGGGATACTGGGGTAGGGATGCAATTCTAGCTCTTGTCCGGTTTCCTTGGCAAACCAGTCCCTATAGGCTAGCGCGGCAGATTCGGCATGAGTACCGGGGGGGCCTAAATGTGCAATGGATTTAAACATCAAGTCTGAGTCCTCAGATCCTCAATATTTCATCATCGCAGAAAATAAGAGTGAAAATTCCAGATTTTTTTTCTGAGAATTTACTAGATTTTTTTGAATAAATGTAAACTAAAATTAAGATCGTTAATTTCATCTACGCTGTGACTCCTGATGCACGTTCGCTTTGTTGCTAGCCAATCTGTGCAAATGACTGTTCTGGAACAGCCCGTTCCAATTCAGCACTATTTACGCCAACCCCAGCGCCTAGTCCGCGCTTTGGTAGATCCTAGTCGCATTCAGCCCTTGAATGGCGAGGTATTTCGCTTGCAAATGAGACCGCTATCATTTTTAATGTTGAGCATTCAACCAACGGTAGATTTAAAAGTTTGGGCAGCACCGAGCGGCACTGTCTATTTGAAATCAGTTGGTTGCGAGATTAGAGGAGTTGAATATATTAACCAACGCTTTGCCCTAAATTTGGCGGGTAAGTTGGCAACTTGCCATGATGACAGCGGTACTTATTTACAAGGGCGAGCGGATTTGGCAGTAGAGGTGGAATTACCGCCGCCTTTGTGGTTAACTCCCAAGCCTTTGTTAGAAGCGACTGGCAATGGCTTGTTAAAAAGTGTTTTGCTGACTATTAAGCAAAGATTGATGCACCAGTTATTATTAGATTACCAGGATTGGGCAAATGAGGGCGCGATCGCTAGTGCGGCTTTTCAATCCTCAGTTAGACCAGCTTTTAGCAGTCCAGAATCTTCCTTCTAACCATCACTGCTCCCACGCCAGAACAATTAAAGCGTTAATAATTGCAGCGGCTACGGGAGAACCACCTTTTCTGCCTTCAATCCGAATTTGCGGCACGGAGGTTTGGGATAACGCTATTTTTGATTCCACAACCGAAATAAATCCCACTGGCGCACCAATCACTAAAGCTGGTTGGATGGCAGAAACCGATAATTGCTGACATAAAGCTAGCAAGGCAGTAGGAGCATTGCCGATGACATAGATGGCTTGGGGAAATTCCTGCCAGCAATTTAATAAACCTGTTTCGGTGCGAGTTTTTCCCGGCAGAGCAACCGAGGCTCTGTCTACTGCCGCCATGAGGGGATTGTGGAAGGTTTGGGCCACTAAATTAGCAATTCCTTGCTTCACCATCCCCACATCGGTGACAATGGGAACTTGTTTTTGGAGGGCAGCGATCGCACTGGCAATTGCCCCTGGACTAAACTTAATTAATTGGGCAAATTCAAAATCAGCCGTACTGTGAATTATCCGGCGCACAATGGCATATTCTTCGGCAGTAAAGTGGTGATTTCCTATTTCTTGGTCAATGACAGCAAAACTCTGCTCCATAATCGGATGCAGAGCAATTTTAGCTGGGAAACTTTGACTTTCTGATGGTTGGTACGCCATTGATACCTATTTTAAAACTCTAGCTGAGGCCAATCAGGTTGACGATAATAGCGAGTCATATCGTCAAACTTCCGCAATTCGGCTTTTTTAATTAGCAGTTCCGGGGGAGGAAATTCTAAATCCTGCTGATTAATATTAGTGAGCAGCGAACAAAAGCGATCGCGGTCTAATTCCGGCGGAATATCGCCAAAATAGCCTAGAGTAATGTGGGCATTAAAACCGTACTGTTGTTCAATTCCCAAACCAATCAATCGTTGATTTTGATAGAGAGATCGCCGCAATTGAACTACTCGCTCGTAACTTTCCTCATCCTTGGGGAGCAAACTAATCCCCAAGGCTCTGGGCATAATAATCAATCCTAACAACTGCCAGCGAATTTCATAGCTGCTGGCGATCGCCGCTTGGGATTGCTGAAAAATTTCCCCAATAGTATCCCGCAATTCTGCTTCAAAATTGGGCTTCTCTTGACTAGCGTGCCGATAGGCGCTATCCCAAATTAAATCTGCTAAGGTTAAATGAAAACTGGCAGTTGGGACTGGAATTAATAATCCCGGCTCTAACTGCTGTAAAAGTTGGGTTTGAATGGCGGTTAATTTTTCATAGAAAGATTGATTTTCGGGATCTTCCTCCCCAGGAGGAGTAATGACTGTATAACCAGGAAACAACACTGGCTGTCTTTTCCCCCCAGCATCAGGCTGGAATTTGGGAGAATCCTGGATGTGGGACACTTGGGAATGGTAAGTTGCTGGAATCGTCAGCCGTGCCATCCGGTTTAAATAAGCAAGATAGTTTTCGTCCAATCTCAATCGCCTCGCGCTAATGGTGTGCTGTAATGCCAATTTACCTCTATTGGGGAGAGGATGACTTCTCAATGTCGCAAGCAGTTCGCGCCCTGCGCGATCGCACTCTTGACCCCAACTGGCAAAGTTTTAACTATGATAAAATTTCCCCCGATCGTCCAGATGCGGTCATTCAAGGATTAAATCAGGCCATGACACCCCCCTTTGGGTTTGGAGGGCGGTTGGTATGGCTAGCGGACACTACTGTTTGCCAGCAATGTTCGGAGGAGTTACTCTCGGAATTAGACCGCACTTTCCCAGCCATTCCCGATTCTTCGGTTCTCTTGTTCACAAGTTCGACTAAACCAGATGGTCGTCTTAAGTCTACCAAGCTGTTGCAGAAATATGCCGATATTCGAGAATTCTCTCCCATTCCGCCCTGGAAGGCAGAACAGCTAGTCCAGCAGGTGCAACAGGTGGCGCAGGAGGTGGGAGTCAAGCTGACTCACTCAGCGGCGGAATTGCTGGCAGAAGCCGTGGGCAATGATACCCGGCAGTTATGGAATGAACTAGAAAAGTTGCGCCTTTATGTCAGTACCTCCTCTAGTCCGACAGGGGTGGTGGAAAAAGCTGCTGTGTTGGCACTGGTGACAGCTAGCACTCAAAATAGCTTGCAGCTTGCAGCGGCAATTCGTCAAGGAGACACTGCCCAAGCTTTAACTTTGGTGGCGGAATTGTTGGCGCGCAACGAACCAGCGTTGAAAATTGTGGCTACCCTGATCGGACAATTTCGGACTTGGTTGTGGATAAAATTGATGGTAGAAAGTGGAGAAAGGGATGAAAAGGCGATCGCTACTGCCGCCGAAATTGCCAATCCCAAGCGAATTTACTTTCTCCGTCAAGATGTTGCTCGCTTGAAACTGCCCCAACTGGCGGCGGCTCTGCCACTATTGCTGGAGTTGGAATTTAGTCTCAAACGAGGCGCTGAACCAATTTCTACCTTGCAAACCAAAGTAATTGAGTTGAGCCAGCTTTGTCGTCCAATTTAGGAAGCAATTTCCACTGGCACTTCTGGCTCGATTTGAGCTACCACGGCTCCAGGACGATTGATAATCAGCACCGAACAAGGGGCGCGGTGCATGACATAATTGCTAACACTACCCAACAGCAATTCGCTTAACCCAGAACGTCCCCGCCGTCCCACTACAATCAAATTAGCGCCCCAATTGCTGGCTAATTTACAAACTATTGCCCCAATGCTGCCAGGGGTTTGAGTAAATTCCGTGGGGATGCCTTGGGCATTAGCTTGATTGGCGAGCGATCGCAAGTATTCTAGAGATTGTTTTTCAAACTCATCCCACTGATGCCGATAGCGAATCACAGCCGCTTCATGCAAGCCGGAATAATAATCGGAACTAGCAAAACCATCAATTTCTGGACAGTTCTCTTCTTCTAGGGACAAGACATGGAGCAGCATCAAACTGGCTTGCTTGGCCTTAGCTAAATCTAAAGCTGATTCAAAAACATATTTACTGTCTTCGGAGACATCAACAGCTACTAAAATTTTATCAAACATAACCCATTCCTCGGCGACAAAATGAAGAGTAAAAACTTGATTATTGTTTTTTTAACGATTGGTTAACGATCTGCGGCTGATGGAATTTTCTAAAACTCCAGCAGATTAGTCAATAAATACAGTCCTATAGCTGACTATATCTATATTACTCCTTATAAAGACCGAAAGTGAATATTTTGTGAAACTCAAACAAGACTTACCCAGACCATCTACATATAGTGTTTTGTAGGGGCAATCCCCCCGTGGTTGCCCCTATTCCTAGGATAGTTGCGTAAGTCCTGTTTGAGTTTCACAAAAGGGGAGCAGTAGAGCCAGCTAGGATTTAGGCAGCTAGGCAATTTGGTCTAGCCGCTGGTTGCCTAAGTCCTCTCAGCAAACCCTAACTACATCTCCGCAACTTTTATAACAGTTTCTACATCCAAATCTAATAAATTTGCCACTTCCTGAATCCCGAAACCTTTGGCTAGTAATTTGGCGATTGTTTCTAGTCTGTTTTCTAATTTGCCCTCTAATTTGCCCTCTAATTTGCCTTCTAATTTGCCTTCTAATTTGCCTTCTAATTTGCCTTCTAATTTGCCTTCTTCCTTGGCTTCTCGGTAAACTCTGGTATGTTTAATCAGGTCTAGATTCAACATCGCTTTTATCTCCTCTGCACTTAAATTTGGAAATTTGTAGAGAACTATTGTTTGGATAAACTGTAAAACCTGGTCTTGTAGAATCGGATCAGTTAACTCTGCTTGGGCTTTGGCAACCAATTGCTGGGCAATTTCTTTGGCTTGCGATCGCCTTTCGACAATTAATTTCACTATACCTACACCCAAGGAAGATTCTAATCCGATTTTTTTTAGCTCGTCAAGGTAAATTAGACGTAGATGGGGTTCTACCAAGGAGCGGTAGCGGGGGTGGATAGTGTTCTGATGGCGGCGACGGCGGCGTTTGTAAATAACGATGGCGTACCAGTCGGGATGGGGCGGTTGATATTGGCTAAAGTACAGGAAAATGCTAGTAAATAGCCGTTCATAAAATCTGGGATCGTTGTAGAATTGAATTTCTACGAAGTAAAGTGGTTGGTTTGTAAATTCGGCTAGGGGGCAAAATACTCCATCCAGTCTAAAAGCTAACTGTTTGATTTCTGGGGCTTGGAATTGGTAGGTGAGAGGATCGATCTCTGGTTTACCAATTAATTCAAAGAAAATGTTGGGAAACTCTTTAAATATTTCGTAAAAAATCGTGTCGGTTTTCATCGATCTTAGCTTATTTGCGGCTAAAGAAAAACTGTATGTACATCTGAGTTAAACCCGCTTGGGTGGGCGCAATCGCCTAGAACCTAGGGGACTTAAGATCTGATTTAGGCTGCGGAGTTGTTCGGCAGTTCCCATACAAATGAGCAAATCTCCCGAAATTAATTCCGTATCCGCCGTTGGTCCACCGATCAGCGTACCATCAGCCCGACGGATTGCCAAAACTAATGCCCCAGACTGCGATCGCAATCTGGCTTCCCGGAGAGTTTGCCCCGTCGCCGGACAATGTTGGGGGTCAATTAGAAACTCTTCCATGTAAAATGCTCGGTCAGTACCTGTGAGAATCCCATCCACAAAATCCATCACCTGGGGGCGCAGGGCGGCGGCTGCCATCCTTCTACCTCCGGTAATATAGGGAGAAACTACCGCATCAGCTCCTGCCCGTTGCAGCTTTTTTAGGGCTTCTTCATTACTAGCACGAGCGATCGCCCGAATTTCTGGATTCAAGGTTTTGGCTGACAGCACCGCATACAAGTTTTCCGCATCGGAAGGCAGCGCCGACACCAAACAATCGGCTCGCTCAATCCCTGCCTGATAAAGAATGCTATCTAGAGTGGCATCCCCCAGGATGGCAATATATCCTAGTTGTTGTGCCTCTTCTACCTGTTCCTCTTGGGAATCAATAATCAGAAATGGACTGCCCTCAGCCTGGAATTCAATGGCAATTTGTCGCCCAATCCGTCCAAAGCCGCACAGAATACTATGATTAGTTAAAGAATCCACCAAACGCCACCGCTGCCTTAGTCGTCTTCCTTCTTGAAAGTAGCCTTGAACCAGGGCTTCTGTAAAGCGATTCAGAATGTAGCCGATGCTAATTACCCCCATCAAAATTAAAATGATGGTGAATAATCGACCGCGATCGCCCAAGGGATGAATTTCGCCAAACCCCACCGTGGCTAGGGTGCTGACAGTCATATAAGCCGAATCTAGCCAGCGCCAGCCTTCCACAAACCGATACCACAGTGTTCCAATTAAAAATACCCCACCGAGAGCGATCGCACCTCCAATCAACTCTCTGTGCAAGCGGCGATACCTGTTTTCCAGGTCAAGTTTAGTCTTAAAAAGCTCCTTAGAAGTCAATTCGCTTTGCTCCAATTCAAAGTTCAAAATTCAAAATTAAAGACAATTTCATTTTGAATTCAAAAGGCGGGGGCTTGTACCCAGAATTAATTCCATTCTTCATTTTGAATTTTGAATTTTGAATTTTGAATTCAAAACAAGTATTTTTTTGACCCCAGATCGCGGTAAATTTTTCTTGGGGGCGATGCAGGATTTTAGAAAGGAAACTGATTGATGACCAATATCGAGCATCTGGCACTATTGCGGCAAGGCGCTGTCAAATGGATTGAGTGGCGGCTGGCAAACCCGCAAACGGAACCAGATTTGAGCGCCGCTGACTTGGCAGGCGCTAACCTGCGCGGAGCGGATTTAAAAAATGTTAATCTCAGACACGCCAACCTATCCCAGAGTAAGTTAATTGCTGCCAATCTCAGTCAGGCTAATCTCAGTTTGGCGAACCTCCAGCAAGCAGAAATGATTGATGTGGTGCTTGTGGGAGCAGATTTGATTGGCACCAACTTAATTGGGGCTAATCTTCAGGGAGCAGACCTGACTGGTGCTAATCTGATTGGGGCAGAACTGCGCGGGGCAAATTTGAGAGATGCGGATCTTGGCAATGCAGTATTGAGAGGTAGTAGTTTAATTAGCGCTAACCTCACGGATGCTAATCTTAGCCATAGCGACCTCAGTGATGCCCAACTGCACGAAGCAGAATTAATTGGAGTTTACCTAGCTCAGGCTAATCTCTCGAACGCTAATTTGCATCAAGCGCACTTGAATGGCGCTTATCTATTCCGCGCTAATCTGAGGGCGGCAGAACTTGTCAAAGCTGATTTTCGGTGGTCAAATCTCAGTAAGGCTGATTTGAGCGGAGCCAATTTAACTGCAGCAATTTTAGCTGGGGCGAATCTCCGGGGGGCAAACCTGGCGGGAGCAGATTTAACTGGAGCCAATGTCCGAGGCACAGATTTACATAAAACTAATTTGCAGGGAACGATTATGCCCGATGGGACGGTTCACTATTAGGTTACTGGATAACCAGCAGCGGCGATCGCCCCTTTTACCGCTGTTTCATCTTGTTGGGTTTCCACTGTCACCAGTTTAGTTTTAGTATCTGCTGCTACTATCGCATGAGGATCGATGTTCTGCACGGCTTTGGTAATGGTATCTACACAGGCAGAACAAGCCATACTAGGAACGGTCAATTGTAAAGTCATCAGCTTTCCTCAACGATAATGTCAAAATAATTTCAGTTTCACTCTAGCTCAAATCTACTCATGCAAATAACCCACCCAGGACGGCAATACCTCTGGGGAACCATACCATAATCCGGTTGATTTTGGGGAATGGGTAACGCCTGCGATGGTAATATTTTCTGCCCCCTCCAAATGAGCCGCCTCAATTGGAACAATGCCATCACCCCAAGTATGGCCTTCTCCACAGGTTAATTGATAACTGCTGTAGGCAAGCCAATTACCCAAACGGCGATCGCCATAAATGGCCTTGCCAGCGACGCAAACATACCGGACACTAGGATAAAATGCCCCTGGATAAAAATCCTTGACAAAATCTAGATTCTTGCGCGTCCACCTTTCTTGACTGACATGGGGAGTTCCCAAGGTGGTTAATGTGGCAATATGGGGATGGGCGTGCCACAAACCAGCCTCTTCGGTGACATCGCCGTGGATGACATAGGGTTTTTCTCCCAGGTAAATTCGGGCAATCCAACCGCCAGCAGAATGTCCAATCAGGTTAATTTGAGTGGTCTGGAATTGCTGTAAAGCTTGTTTTACGGTACTGTCTAACTGCCGTAAAATTGGGATCATCGAACGTCCGCCCACTGTCGGCAACCAATCCCACTTCCGTAACGGCACAATCAGAGTTGGAAAACCTAGCTGTTCTAAAGATTGGGCTAGGGGACGATAGGCGATCGCGCCTTCCAAATAACCAGGTAAGATCACAGTTGGTAATGGCATGAAATCCTTCTTTGAACTAAGCGATCGCTAGAGTATTTTAACTTGACAACAGGTACGCTTTACGGTATTAGCGCTGGCACAGGAGATCCAGAATTACTCTCTATCAAGGGACTAAAAATTCTCCAAAGCTCTCCAGTAGTAGCTTTTCCCGCCGGGATTGGTGGCAAACCGGGCATTGCCCAAACCATTGTGGAACAGTGGTTGCAGCCCCAGCAACTCCAATTAGCGCTAGAATTTCCCTACGTCCAAGATGAAGAAATTCTACTTCAGGCTTGGCAAGTTGCCGCCAAACAGGTTTGGGAATATCTCTCCCAGGGGCAAAATGTGGCTTTTGTCTGCGAAGGCGATGTCAGCTTTTACAGCACCTTCACTTATTTAGCCCAAACCTTACAACAGCTACATCCTGAAGCCACAGTGCAGGCAATCCCAGGAGTTTGTTCTCCCCTCGCCGCCGTCGCTGCCTTGGGGTTGCCCCTGACAGTTCGCGCCCAAAGGCTGGCTGTACTGCCCGCTTTATACCAAGTTGGAGAATTGGAGCAAGTCCTGGATTGGGCAGATGTAGTAG
Organism: uncultured cyanobacterium; assembly: GCA_936920195.1. GTDB lineage: Bacteria > Cyanobacteriota > Cyanobacteriia > Cyanobacteriales > FACHB-T130 > CAKZHE01. The sequence continues at coordinate 21,477 of CAKZHE010000116.1, forward strand.
TGTTGATGAAAGTTAGTTCAGTTTACCCCCAAGTCTGGGCGGTACTGCAAGAACGAAAGTTGCTAGAATCTGCTTATGTAGTAGAACGGGCAACTACTGCCCAACAAAGGATTTATCGAGGATTAAGCGATCGCCCCAACCTAAAATTACCCTATTTCTCCCTGTTAATTGTCCAAGTCCGCGAATCCCATAATTAGTAGCGCCAATGGCAACTTTTGAAGTGGTTTGACCGTCTGAGTAAATTAGCTCAGACAACCGAGAAACTGGCTAAATAGATATTTCAGATGTCTGGCGATCGCTTTAAAATTGAAATCTAACCATTGTATACAGCGATCCTAAATCAATTGCCCTATTTCTGGCTCTCTTCGCCCGCCTTGGTTGAGAGCAGTAATCTAAAACCTAAAATCCCAACTTGACAGACTGAAGCGGAGAGTGCTTAACAGACCATGTTTAACCTACTTTTTCTAAAACAATTCTCCAAAAAGTTAATCCAGCCAGCCGCGATTGGTGTAGTCGCCTCTTTCGGGTTGCATGGAATTCTGGCAATTAATCTGCCCAGTTTGTCTGCCCCCAAAAAGGACGATGCTGATAAACAGCAAAAAGTTAAAATTGTCCAACTGAGTCCAGATGAACAAAGTCGGATTCCGGCGCTTTCCCAAGCCCAAGTTCCTTATTCACCCTCATCACCCCTATCCCAAGTACCTACTAATCCGGGAGGATTGCAGTCATCTCCCTCCAACTCCTACACCAACCCTAACTCCAACTCCTACACTAATCGTTATCCAACTAGCTACATCCCTTCTAGCCCCTACCGCTATCCCACCAACAGCTACGCCCAAAACTATCCCCGCAATTCTTCTCAGTATCAGCAACCCCGGACACGCCCTACGCTGCCCACCGTTAAGCTGTCTGGATTGACCTATAACACATCAGAAAGCAATAGAAACCAGTCCAATGCTAATACTTTTTTGAATTCTAATTCTCTAGCCATTGTTGGAAATTCTCCTTCCCCTGGTTCTTTTAGCATTTCTACTGGTCAAAATCCGTCTCCTTTGCCAAGTTCCTCACCTATACCAAGTTCCTCACCTATACCAAGTTCCTCACCTATACCAAGTTCTTCCCCTACACCAAGTTCTTCCCCTACACCAAGTTCTTCCCCTACACCAAGTTCTTCCCCTACACCAAGTTCTTCCCCTACATCTAATGGTGGCGGTAGACAGCAGCCACTTGCAGCGCAGACTCAGCAGTTGCGGCAGGATTTAACTTATAACGGCACTGGCACTTCCCAAGGCGATTATCAAAAGGGTTCGGCAAAATGGTATGAAAGCAATGCTGGTGAACTAGACGAAAAAGATATCAAAAAGCAATCTATTTCTACTGGTTATCCCCCAGATGCTTGCTACAAAAAGGTTGAAAATGCCAAAGCCAAAATTGGGGCGGTGGTTGATAAGAACGGTAATGTAAACAGCTTGGATTTACTGCAAAGTTCTGGTTACAGACTATTTGATGAACAGGCAAAGGAAGCAGTCAAAAGCTTTTCCTTCCCCAAAGGCAAAAAACTAATTTACTCAGTTGAAGTGAATTTTGGAGACAGAAGTAAAGTTTGTCCTAAAAATTCTATTTCTTAGGGGAGAGGGGAGAGGGGAGAGGGAACAGGGAACAGGGAACAGGGAACAGGGAATGGGGAACAGGGAATAGGGGAATAGGGGAATAGGGAATAGGGGAATAGGGGAATAGGGGAATTGGGATGAAACCATAACCTATGATAATTTGACGGTGGCGCATCGTTTTGTCTATTCGTCGGTAGTCTTTATTACTAAATTCTTGTTTATTACCTTAGTCATACAAAATCTTTAAAAATGCGATCGCAATTTAAAGATTAAGCGATATTACCGAGGGCTTACTAGCAATTCTATAGGGAAATACTTATAGTAGCTGAAAGCTTGACTAAGCATGGATTTATAGATTGAGAGACTCTAAAAACGATGTTTAATAGACTAGACATATCTACATATCTATGGGATATATCCCCTGAAGTTGACTCCTACCAGGTGGCATTGCCCTCAGATTTATTGCATCCCTCGGTTAACAGCAAAATCAAACGCCTGATTGACATTTTGGGTGCTGTGGTGGGGTTAGTAGTGACGGCGATACTGACAATTCCGATTGCGATCGCGATGCAACTTGACGATCCTGGGCCAGTCTTTTATAGTCAGACTCGCTGCGGCTGGCACGGCAGGCAATTTAAGATCTGGAAGTTTCGCTCGATGGTGGTGGATGCGGACAAACTAAAGCATTTAGTTGTTAACCAAGCCCAAGGTCATATTTTTAAAAACGAAGCCGATCCTCGGATTACGCGGGTAGGGAGGTTTTTGCGCTCCACCAGTCTAGACGAACTCCCGCAACTCTGGAATGTTTTCATCGGAGACATGAGTCTGGTGGGAACTCGTCCGCCAACTTTGGATGAAGTCGCCAAGTATGAATCCCACCACTGGAAAAGGTTAAATGTCAAGCCGGGAATTACTGGGGAGTGGCAAGTTAATGGGCGATCGCAAGTGAAAGATTTTGAAGAAATTGTCCAGATGGATGTGGCGTATCAGAGCAAGTGGTCAATTTTTTACGATTTGAAATTGCTCCTGCGAACCTTCCAAGTCGTTGTCACCAAAAATGGGGCTTGTTAGGAGTAGAGTAATAGTACAAGAGTCCTGTGGGCTAAACGTCGGAATGAGAAATGCCAGCTTCTGAACGTTGGACAGTGCCGATAAAAGCATCTTCAATTCTTTCGATACTCATCAATCGCAAATATTTATCCCGCCGTTGCTCGAATTGTTCGGCAGGAACTTGTCGCAATCCGGCACTATAGCTCAAATAATGGCAAAGACAAGGTTAATTTACCCATACTCTGTTTTATTCCCATTTCCCAAACACTAGCCAAGCTAATTAATTTTATGTGCATCATAGCTCAGTTTAGGATCGCCAGAAAAGAACCAGATTAAGCTATGAGTATCTAATAACAATCTTCTTTCTGTCATTACATATACTCCTCAAAATCTTCTAATGGTTCATCAAAATCATCGCTAATTGAAATGATATCTCGATCGCTTCCAAACAGAGGTTTACGTTTGGTTGAGGCTTCAACTGATATTGTATCGCGCTGTAATGCTTCATCTGGGGTAGGCAATGAGTTTTTTTGCTGAAGAAATGTACTGAAATCTAACACTTCCTGTTGTTGCGCTGGGGGAAGTTGTCTGATTTTTTCTAAGATGGCTTGTTCAATGTTCATAATTTCCTCCTTTTAGCAATAAGTGAAAATTCTGGCGATCGCCTTGATCGGCTTGTTAATCGTACATACTATCGCGATGTAAAGCTTCATCGGGTAGATTAGCACTTGTTTTTGGTAAAGTCGCTATAAAATCTAGCCAATTTTTTGCTCTTTAAAAGGGTGATTTCGGGAAATATAGAAGAGGTAAGCTGCTGCTTGTTCGTAAATTGTCGAGTGTAGAAGTTCTCCCCCAAAAGTCTGCTGTGGCATTGCCAAAGCTGAATTTAGCAATCCGATATCCCTCACGCCACTAACCACCCAACGGCCTAATTTGGTCGTGATGCAATTCCAAAACCAATTCTATTGCGGAAATTCTTCCGGTTTAGAGTGTAGATTAGGATATAGCGCGTCTGAATCATAAGTTAAGTCGGGGCAACCACGGGGGGATTGCCCCTACAAAAACTATTCGATTTATTGAGATGCGCTATATATGATTAATTTAGCTACTCAGCGAGGGATTGTCAATCAACAATGAACCAAGATGATTTTAATGAGTTAATAGGTGTATTTGTTGCCGAGACTCAGGAATTTTTGCAATCCTTGGAGAAAAACCTGCTGGCAATTGAAGAAAATAATGGGGCAGAGTTTCGCGCTAAAGTAGTCAAAGAACTATTTCGTGCCGCTCATTCCATTAAAGGCTCGGCATTAATGTTTGGGTTTAATAATCTGGCGGAAGCAGCCCATAGTTTAGAAGATTGCTTTGCGATTCTCCGGGATAAAACCGATGTCACTCAACTGCATGGAGAAACAATTAACGAGTTACTACGGGGAGTTGACAATCTCAAAATTATTACCGATCGAGTTTGCCAAGGGAATAATGAAGTTGCGGCAGAAATTGCCGCCATTGAATCAATTAAAAGTCACTTCGATCGCCAATATAATCAACCAGCAATAGCTAGTAATTCTGGACAAAAAACTGCGCCACCATCGCCAGTAGTTAAAGCAATTTTTGAAAGAGATTTGCCAGCAGTTTTTAGTCAATTGGAAGCGGAATTATCCCAGGTTAAACCGGAAACTTTGACAGAGGCGATCGCCGCCATTAACAAAATTTATTATCAGCTTTCGGGACTCTCGGCAATGCTGCAATTACCGGAGTTGGGACAGATTGCCGAACAAGTGCGATCGCTGATTGATACCCCCGAATTAACAGTGGAAAAATTGCAGGCGGGAGGATGGGCGATCGCCCAAAATTTACAATCGGCTCGCGATCAAGTATTGCGGGGAGAAACGATTACTGTCCAGCCTTTAGAATTAGATCGCAAACCAGAAATTGTTAGCAGTCAATTACCAGATCTTCCCGCAGAAACACCAGAAATAGTTCCCCCACAATTAAAGCCCGATTTGCCACCAACCGCCAATTCAACTAACTGGCAAAATGCCACAATTCGAGTAGATTTAGAACGTTTAACCGAATTAGTCAACTTAGTCGGAGAATTAGTTATTAACCGTACCAATTTGGAATTGCAAGAATCACAATTGCGGGCAGAAGTCAAGCGGATGCGGCGGACAATTACCGAATTAAATCATTTTGGCATTCATTTACGAGAAGAATATGACCGTCTTAGCACCGAAGAAGGACAAAGCAAACAGGTAAAAAGAAATCAACAACGAATTAATTGGGAAACGAAAACTTTAACTAATACAACTTTTGATTTATTAGAACTAGACGAATACACCGAATTTCATAGCACTGCTCAATCTGCCATTGAAGCAACTCAAACCATCGCCCAATCTGCCATGCAAATTGAAGAAATAGCGATTAAGTTTGAGCGTAGCAGTGACTTAATGCGGCGAATTACTAACCAATTACGAAACCGCGTTTTACAGTTGCGAGTGGTTCCTTTTAATCGGGCAGTAGACCACTTGCCGAGAGCTTTGCGAGAACTTTGCCGCACCTTCAATAAAGAAGTAAATTTACTATTATTAGGTCGAGAAACATTAATTGATGAAAGCTTATTAGATGCTTTGCGCGATCCTTTAGTCCATTTAGTTCGTAATGCTTTCGATCATGGCATTGAAAGGCCAGAAGAACGGTTAGCCCTTGGCAAATCTAGCAGCGGACAAATTGAAATTGAGGCGCGGCATCAAGGCGGACAAACTATTATTACTATTACCGATGACGGCAGGGGAATCGATCCTGAAAAAATTCGCCAACGAATTATTACTGGCAATTTTATGGCGGAGGAAGAAGCTAGGGAACTTTCTATTATTGAAATCTATGAATTCTTATTTTGGCCTGGATTTAGCACCGCTAGCGAGGTGACAAATTTATCTGGAAGGGGAGTAGGATTGGATGTAGTGCGAGCTAATTTGCGTCAGGTACGGGGGACAGTCAAAGTTGATTCTCGTCTCGGTAAAGGGACTAGCTTTATCCTCAAATTACCCCTGTTACTTTCCATTACCAATGCCTTGATGGTAAAGGTAGAACGCCAGACAATTGCAGTTCCCCTAGATGCAGTAGAAGAATTACTCAATATCCCCGCCGAAAAAGTTCATGTAGCTGGCAATCAATCGATGTTGGAATGGCGGGGAGAATTTGTCCGTTTAGTCCGATTGCAGGAATTATTACACTACAGCATACCCGATCCCGATGGTCTTTCTCCCGATCCTTTGGCACAGGATTTTATTCCGGTGATGGTGTTAGGAGCGGGGGATGGAATTTTGGCAGTGGCAGTGGAAAGATTGTTAGGACAACAGGAAATTGTGGTGAAAGCAGTGCCGCCGCCAATGTCGAAACCCAAGGGGATTTTAGGCAGTACCATTTTGGGAGATGGAAGAGTGGTAATGATTTTGGATATTGATGATTTAATTGGAGAATTTCATACCCAAACTAGCACGCCAATATCTTTAGACGATCAACATATTTTTGGTGCTGGTAGCGCGGCATTGCTAAGAAATGCGGGAGTAAATTCTCAAGCCCAAATTTTGGTGGTAGATGATTCCTATACAATTCGGCAATTGTTGGCGCTGACGCTGACGCGATCGCGTTATCGAGTCGTTCAGGCCAAAGATGGGCAAGATGCTTTGGTACAATTAGAGAAAATGGGAGTTTGCAATTTAGTGATTGCGGATATTGAAATGCCTCGAATGGATGGGTTTGAATTAGTGCGATCGCTCAAATCTCAACCTAAGTTCGCTCATATTCCCATCGCCATGTTAACTTCCCGCAGTGGCGTGAAACACCGTCAAATGGCGATGGAATTGGGAGCCGTCCAGTATTTTACCAAACCCTATAATGAGGCACAGTTATTAGCAGCGATCGCCCAAATTTTGCATCCAGATCCCAACTAATTATCTATTTCTAGCTCTCCCTTCGGGACTATTAATTAGTTCATTGCGAACCTGTTCAAATGACATTCTGCCCTCTTGAACTGCATCGGAGTAGTTTTTCAAGCCATTACTATCAGGATTGCGCCCCAGAATTTCTTGATAATATCGACTAATCTCAGCTTCAATTTGACCGCGATTATTCCGATTATTGTAGCCGGAGCGATTGTAGTTATTGTTGTTATAACCTCTGTTTCTAGCTTCCTGACTATTAATTAATTCATGGCGAACCTGTTCCAACGACATTCTGCCATCTTGCACCGCATCAGTGTATGTCCTCAATCCATTACTATCAGGATAGCGACCCAGAATTTCTTGATAATACTCACTAATCCGATCTTCAATGCGCCGCCGATTATTGCTGTTGTTGTAACGACGATTGTTCCGGTTGTAGCGCTGTGCAATCTGATAGGTAGGAGAGGAAATTACACCGCCTGAGCGATCGCGATTAATGCCCTGGGCGGCTGCTTCCACAGGGATGCTGCTAATCGTTAATAAAGCGATACCAGCCAGAAAGTTAAACTTCATAGTTTTCATCTGCATACCTCAGTCAAACGACCATTTGGGAATTTTTCATGTGTTGTGCTGCAATTAAATAGTCTACAACTTTCTTAAAATAGTTCCCGATTGTCAAGTAAATTAATCATAACTGACACAAATCGTTGCAAAAGTAGGGACAATTGATGAATTGCCCCTACTTTTCCATCGCGGAGTAGGCAGTCCTCAGTCAAGCACCGCCTAGCGATTATCTATTCCTGGCTCTAGCTTCAGGACTATTACTTATTTCGTTGCGAACCTGATCCAAGATACCAGCCCAAAAACTAAACTTCATGGTTTTCATTTGAATACCTTGGTCACAACCATTTAAAAAATTTAATGTTTTGTGCCGTAATTAAATTGTCTATAACTAGCTTAAAATAGTTCCCGATCGGTCACTAAATTTAAAGTCGAAAATGGTTTTTCTGCAATCCAAAATTAAACATCCCACATCGGACGGAGATCGCCGCCCAGTGGCAGTAGATCTTTTTGCTGGAGCGGGAGGTTTTTCTTTGGGACTAGAACAGGCAGGATTTGATATTTTGGTGGCGGCGGAAATCGATCCCATTCATGCTGCCGTTTATGCCTTTAATTCTCCCCAAACCAAGGTACTGCCAGGGGATCTGTCTCAGCTTTCTCCTGAACTCCTCCGGGAAGCCGTCAAGCAGAGATACCAGGCTCAAACTAGAAGCATCTGGAATGGTGAAATCGATCTAATTGCTGGGGGTCCCCCTTGTCAGGGTTTTTCGTTGATGGGACATCGCCGTTTAGATGACGATCGCAATGATTTAGTCTTTCATTTTTGCCGATTGGTGAAAGATTTGCAACCCCGCTATTTTGTGATGGAAAATGTGCCGGGAATGGCGCAGGGAAAACATATTAGTTACCTGGAGGAATTGATCGCCCAATTTGCAGCAGCGGGATATCAGATTACTTATCCAGTACAAGTGTTAAATGCGGCAGATTTTGGCGTTCCCCAAACCCGCAGGCGGCTATTTTTATTGGGAGCGCGACAAGGGGAAAAGCGTTTTTTATATCCCCCTGTGCAGACAAACCGCGCCCCGACAGTGAGAGATGCGATCGCCGATCTTCCTAATTTAGACGATTTTCTGGAACTGGAAACTACCGATTGGGTATGCTTATCCAACAATCTGTATCAGCAAATGCAGGCGGAAGCTAGTCCATATACCCGCCAACTATTAGGCATAACTTTCGATCCCCATAACTTCGCTCATCCTCGCTTGTGGAATCCCCAGTTACTCACCAGTTCCCTCCGAACTCACCACTGCGAAACCTCAATCCAACGGTTTAGCGAAACCAAACCCAGGCAACTCGATCCCATTAGCAGGCTGCGCCGTTTAGACTGGGAGGCAACTTGCCATACTTTACGCGCTGGTACGGGTTCTGGGCGAGGCAGGCACACTTCTCCCCGCCCGATTCATCCCCAATATCCCCGGACAATTTCGGTACGGGAGGCGGCGCGACTGCACTCATTCCCGGACTGGTTTCGCTTTCATACCACTAAGTGGCACGGATTTCGCCAAGTTGGTAATGCCGTTCCCCCGCTACTGGCTAGGGCGGTAGGCAGACAAGCGATCGCGGCTCTGGGACTCAATCCTACCGCTCCCCAATCATCCCTAGACCTGAGCAATCCAGACCTACTAACATTTAACCGATGGGATGCCACTCGGTATTGGGTATCCCAAGCCAGACAGGAGTAGGTTTTTCAGCTTCCGGAATTGAACCTTGTAATCTTTATTGAGAAATATTTCTAAAACAGTTGATAAGTATTTGCAATAGGCTCAAAATAAAAATCGCCATGGATTGCAACTAAATCAAGGCCAAAAGCTGCTGTGGAGAAACCCCAAGCAGTTAAAATTGGCAATTTGCCTATCAATAGCCACTAATAATGTAGCTAAAGAATTAACCCCATTCTCCATTCCCCAGGATTATGTTTCGTTTCCCATCCGCTAGTTGCCAAAGAACTGCTGGATCTCCAAAAGCCCGAACAAGCCGAACCCCATATTGGGCATCCAGTCGAAGAAATTTACGTCGATGTAGAGGATCAGCTGAAAGAGCGCCAAGTCAAAGAATTTAAAACCAATTTAATCAGCTTGCAAGATTTGCTGAAATCCAAACCCAAAGATTCCCAGGTGAAAACCAACTTTGACGTAGCAATGCAAGCCGTAGACGGGGCAATTCAGAAATTACCAGAAACTCAGCGCCAGTCTCCAGCCTTTATTCTCAAAGCGATCGCTTCCCTCTTAGATGCCGCCAACTCCGAGTATGGAGCCGCCGTTTCTAATGGCAAAATTACCGCTGCCATTGAATATCAAGATTCCAGAGGATTTGTCCTCTATGCCGATGCACTTTACCAGAGCATTTCTGAGAAAATGGTAAAGGAGTACCCTACTGTTCATAAAGGCATTTCTGAGAGCATAACCCAATTAAAAACTACTTGGCCTGCACCCATCCCGCCCAATGCACCAGTAAAGACTCCCGAACAAGTTTCAAAGCTGATTCAAACAATTGAAAAAAATACGCAAGAAGTGGGAAATAAGTAGTGGTTAATGGGGCATAGGTAATCAGCGAACACCTCATTAACTACCACCCACTACCTATCACCCACCAGCCACTCAATAATCATGAAAGACCTCGATCAACCAAAAACCATCAGCTTGCTCACTACCATCATGGAATTTGAGCTAGCAGGCGTTGTCCTCTATACCCACTATTCCTTAATGGTGACAGGACCAAATCGGATTCCCATTGTGGCTTTTTTTAAAGCCCAGGCAACTGAATCTCTACTCCATGCCCAACAAGCCGGAGAAATTCTCACAGGTTTAGAAGGACACCCCAGCCTGCGAATTGCCCCCATGGAAGAAACTTACAAGCATTCAGTCAAAGACATTTTGCAAGAGAGTTTTAACCACGAAAAAAAGGCATTGGATCTCTACAAAGACTTACTAGATGTGGTAACTGATGCTAGTGTCTATCTAGAAGAATTTGCCCGGACAATGATCGGTACAGAAGAGTTACACACCATCGAAATTAAAAAGATGTTGCGCGACTTCATTTAGATAGGGAATAGGGAACAGGGAACAGGGAACAGGGAACAGGGAACAGGGGGGAGAAAGGGAGAAAGGGAGAAAGGGAGAAAGGGAGAAAGGGAGAAAGGGAAGTGAACAGGGAATTGGGAACAAAAGGAGTTCTTGCTAATTCTCCACTCCCCATCCTATTCTGGCTTCACGTCTCGCAGCATGAGCGCGGCTACAGCGGCTTGGGGGGTGATTTCTCCTTGGAGTAACTGGTAGACGTGGTGGGAGATGGGGGTAGGAATGTTAAATTGTTGGCATCGACGATGGAGGACTTGGGCGGTATTAATCCCTTCGGCTGTGCCTTCTATCGCTGCCAGGACTTCTGTTAAACTTTTTCCTTGGGAGAGAGCATAGCCCACCTGATAGTTGCGACTGAGGGGGCTGTTGCAGGTGGCGAGCAAGTCTCCTAAGCCAGATAAACCATAGAAGGTTTCGGTTTTTGCGCCCCAATGGTTGCCGATGCGAATGATTTCGGCTAATCCGCGAGTGAGTAAAGCGGCTTTGGCATTAGTGCCTAATTGTAAACCGTCGCAGGCTCCGGCGGCGATCGCCATAATATTCTTTAGAGTTCCCCCTAGTTCTACGCCCAAGGGGTCAGAATTGGTATATACCCGAAACTGGGAAGAAGAAAATACCGCCTGTACTGCTTGGGCAGCATCGGCATTGCGACTTGCCACCACTGTCGCGGCGGGCAATCCCTGTTCAATTTCCTTAGCTAAATTCGGCCCAGACATGACCGCAATGGGATGATGGGGAAATGCTGCCTGCCAAATTTGGGAAGGGGTATCGGTAGTAACAGGATCTAATCCTTTGGTGGCGGTGACAATAATGGCTTGGGGAGGAATGGCTGATTGGACTTGCTCCACTAGCCATCTCACCCCGGACATGGAAACCGCTGACAGTACAATATCAGCATCTTTTAAAGTCGTTTGCCAAGTGTCGTGACTGTGGCGCGATTGGGCTACGCCCAGGCGGCGCGATCGCAAGCGTACCTGATGTCCAGTTTGGCTGGCAAGATGGGCGAGAACATTTCCCCAAGCTCCCGCACCTAAAATAGCAATGGTCATAATAATTCAAAATTCAAAATTATCAATTCAAAATTGTTTTCTGAATTTTGATATCATGTCCGATCGATTAGTTGTCATCCTGAGCAAAGCGAAGGATCTCGGAGATCCTTCGCTTTGCTCGGGATGACAAAAACCAGTTATCACAAGTGATTGAACGGACATGATATGAATTCATCAAGAGGCAGTTAAATTGCGAATGAAGTAACCAATAGCAATCCCAATCAACATTGCCCAAACTTGTCCAGACTGGACAAAGTTTTGAAAAGCTCGCTGCATATCTCCCAAAACATCGGTATGGAATTCCTGTGCCAAGAAAAGCCAATTCAGGGGAATCTGAGCGATTAATCCGTTGGCAGTAGTGGCGATCGCACTCAAAGCATTAGCAAATATCATACTCGTTATCCTCAAACAGTTTTAACTAAGGAATAGGAATGGAAGGAATTGAACAAGCTACCAATTTCGTATTCTACTGCTAAACCCCACCATTCCCTATTCCCCATTCCCCATTCCTTACCTGTTCCCTGTTCCCTGTTCCCTGTTCCCTATTCCTGTTCCCTGTTCCCTATCCCGACGATTTTACCAAAAAACTGGGTGTAGCGCCCCGTCCTTCTAGGACGGCTTTCTGATAGAATGTTGGAAGCAGGCAGGGCATTGTCTGTTGGGCGAGATAGTGTAAGACGAGGCTCTGCCTGCAACTGTTGTTTGAACCCAGAATCCCCGCACTTTTAGGGCGGGGAGTATGTCAACTGCATCACGACCAAAGTCATATCATCGCCGTTTTGGTTGGCTTCGCCAATAAACTGCTGTACCTGCTCGAACAGGTATTCTAAAATCGCTTGGGGATTTGGGCAATGCTCGCACGCCCATTGGAAGGCAGTGCTGAGATTATCCTCGTCAAAGCGATCGCCGTTTTTATTGGCAGCGTCGGTAAACCCATCAGTAAAATAGATAATCGTATCCCCACTTGCTAGCTGAATTTGGGCATCCTCATAGTGGGAATCCGCATCTAAACCAATCAGCATTCCCAAGGTATCCAACCGTTGAATTGAACGGTTGGCGGCTTGCCACAGTAAAGGCGGGTGATGAGCAGCATTGCTGTATGAGAGCAGCCGCGTTTTGGGGTCATACTCAGAATAAAACAAAGTGACGAACCGATGGGAATTTTCCAAATCGGCATACATGACTCGGTTTAAGTGTTGCAGAATTTTGGCGGGAGAGTGACCATTGAGAACTTCGGCTCGGAGCATTCCCCTCGTCATGGTCATAATTAAACCAGCGGGAACACCTTTGCCCATCACATCCCCGATTACCACGCTCCACCGCCCAGTATCGGCGGAATCGGGGTCGTTTTTCTGGGATTTAACTTGATCGTAGCTGGCGGAAATAAAATCGTAATAATCTCCTCCCACCCGGCTAGCCGTTTGGCAGCAAGCCGCTAATTCCACCCCAGCAATTTGGGGACATTGGCGGGGGAGCAGCCGTTGTTGGATATCTGCGCCAATTTCCAATTCTCGGTCAAGACGTTCTTTTTTACGTAATTCTACGGTTAATTCGTCGTTGGCGATCGCTACTGCGGTTTGATCTGCCACTAAGCGAACTAATTTTTGTTTGGTTTCTGTCCAAGTGTATTCCGGATCGCGGCTAAAAATATAGAGTCTGCCCCGTTCCGAATTTTTCATTAAAATTGGCGTGGCAAAAAACTGCATTTCTGTCCCTAGGGAACTAACCACCTGTTCGTCTAGAGAGGCTAAAGTTGATTCTACGGGGATAACCGTGGTGGCAATTACTTCACTGGGATGATGGCGCACGCTTAGTTGTCGCAATGCTATTTCTAAGGCTTGGCGAATTTGTTGACTCTTTTGAGTTTCTTGGCAGTAGAGTCTTTCTAACCTCATTTGACCATTGGGCTTGCAGAGGATCAAGGCACTGCCATCGGCATCGCTGACTCGCGTTGCCATTAGGGGAATCAGTTCCAGAAACTGATTCAAATTGTTGAAACTGCGGAGGGCAAAACCCAAAGAACTGAGCAAATCTTGAATTTTATTTTGTTCGCGATGCAATCGCGCCACCAATTCTTTGAGTGCTGCCACTGGGGTTACATCTATGGGAGAAGTACCGCTGTTAATGTCTGGCGATTTAGAGGATTTGCGGGGGAGAGGCACAGCCGTCATGATAAAAAGTTAAGGTTCAGGATATACAAAGTTTCAAAGATAAAGTTTGATATTCTCTCAGATTGACTTGGGATCTTTTTCGTCGCGCTTGAGAAGCAATTTCCTCTATTTCCAAAGAATTAGAGGCGATATTTGATCTGAACTGCGCTGTCTTGAGCTATGAGGTTTGACATACTCACCAGGCTGAAGCCACGGGGAAACACTTGACGCTTCACTGACTGACGCTACCGAGGTAGTCTTACTCTGTCTCTGCGTCCGTTTAGAGTCGTGGCAATGCCCTATCCCGACTTTTTCTATATT
>CAKZHE010000117.1 GCA_936920195.1 uncultured cyanobacterium
AGTATAAAAGATTTTCTACCCGTTGCCCATTTAAGGAGATGGGGCAGATGTTGCTAACCATTGGTTTATCTACTATGGAACTAACAAATAATGTTGTGAAAAATGCGCTTGAAGAAGTTAGTTTTGCTGAAGTTCAAACCTGGTTGGCTAAAGTTTTTGGTCAATCTATTCTCTCGAAAAGAAAAACTTTATTTCTGGAGCTAGATGGAGACACAGAAACTGCATGAACAAAAAGCCCCTAAAAAGGCACAAAGTCAACAGCCTAGGCAGAGCCTCTCGGTAGGCATTCCTAGGCAGAGCCTAGGAACGAGTAATTACCAGGACTTATATTTATGCGATCGCTTAACCGCCGCTAATTTTGGCTTTATACCCTAATTGAACCAGAAGTTGCAAAAGCTTTTGGGTATGATCTCCTTGAATTTCGATGGTATTATCTTTAATTGTGCCGCCAGCCCCGCACTGAGTTTTTAACTGTTTGAACAAAGTATCTAAAGTTTCTGGCTGCAATTGAAAACCGCTAATTACTGTCACCGTTTTACCATGACGGCCTTTGCGAGAAGCTTGGATTTTCAAGTTTTGCTGATTGGGGGCTAATTCCGGCACTGCTCTTTCAAAAGCAGCGGAATTATTGTGGTTGCCAAATTCGGAATAAGCAATGCGATCGCCTTCAGTTTTAGGAACAGAGGATTTGCGCTTTGAGGAACTCATGGAATTTTACTTGGGGATTGTGGCTTTTGAATTGGAGACTTTAAACCTGCGTCGGGGCGGGTTTATTCAGGTTATTGGCAAGGATTAAAATTCCTGCCCAAACCCGCCCCTACATAAATCCTAGGAAAATCTCTCAGTATTCTTTATTCTTCTTCCTCATCATCATCATCTTCATATTCGTCTTCGTCATCATCCTCATCATCCTCATCGTCCTCTTCTTCCTCATCATCGTCATCGTCATCTTCCTGGTAATCATCCTCATTGTCATCGTCCTCTTCTTCCTCCTCGTCATCAAAACCTTGCTCTTCATCGTCCTCGTATTCCGCATCTTCATCGTCCTCATATTCCCCATCTTCATCGTCTTCAGAGACACCCTCTACCAAAGGAAGAATTGCATCAAAGAAAGAAGTGCTATCCCCCCAAACACCTTCGGAAAAATCAAGATCGGCTACACTCACAACCATCCAACAATCCGCAGTAAATTCAGGATTGGTCATATAATCGTAAGGAATATAACAATATCCTTCATCGCCCCATTCTTCACCCCAAGAATTGCGAACTAAAAATACTTTGTCTGTTTCCGAATAGCCAACACAAAGCATGGCATGACCGCCTAAAGATTTTTCGCTATCAGGATCTGGCAAACTTACTTTACCGCCGTTTCTACCTGCTTTTTTAAACCCACTATATAACCTCATTCCAAAAGCAAAAGGATAACCTTCTGCCAAACAATGCTTCATTTCAAACAGATCGATATTCACCCGTCGCGCTTCCTTCAGTAAATAATTGCTAGCTTCTTCATAAGCTGTTTCGTGAGGTTCCTCAAAAACCTTTTCTGGTTCGTAAGGCCAAGTGGATTCTCGACAGGTGCCATATTTTCGCAAAACCTTAATACAATTTCGTAAATAAGTACCTTTGTCTTGATCTGTGCGATCGTTAATGGCGCGAGCATTATAATAAACAAATAAGCGGCTAACTTGTCCAGATTCGCCCAATTCCCGCATAGCTAAATATTCGTAAGCTCCTGCCATCGCATTTGCAGTACAGCTATTTAATTCTCCTTGCTGCTCCACTTCAGTCATGTATTCTCGCAGATCGACTTTGGGAGGTAATTTGCCTTTTTGAAAGCGTCCGCTACTATATTGATAATCTCTCGAATCTTCAGGATCTGGTAAATAACCACCAATTTTAAATTTGATACCTGAAGCAGATTCAATAATGGAAGATTTGATCTGATTTTTATCAAATGGCATAAAACAACCTCATGTTAGGGAAAATAGGGAATGATATCAACTTCGGTCTAGGGGTTGTGAATTGCAGTAATTGCATCGGGGCAACCACGGGGGGATTGCCCCTACGGGATTGGATCACTCATTCAGACGCACTATATCAATTGAAAACCGTCAACATTCTTGAAAAACTGTCCGATTGCGTCCCTGTGCCTTCGCCTGATAAAGAGCATCGTCGGCAGCCCCAATTAAAGTGGCTGGGAGAATATGCCGACTGGGGACAATGCTGGCAACACCCAAACTGACACTAATATAGTGGCTAACGGGGGAATTGGCATGAGCGATCGCCAATTGATGAATTTTGTGCCGAATTGCTTCTGCCAATTGCATCGCTCCTGCGGCTACAGTATTGGGCAAAATCGCCGCAAATTCTTCTCCCCCATAGCGAGCCGCCAAATCCGCAGGTCGTTTGACGGCACTCAGAATCGCACTTGCCACCTGCCGCAGACAAAAATCCCCCGCCAGATGTCCGTAGGTGTCATTATAAGACTTGAAAAAATCAATATCGCAGAGAATCAGCGATAAAGGCGCTTTTTCCCGGCTCAACCGCCGCCATTCTTGTTCGAGATATTCATCAAAGCGGCGACGATTAGCCAGTTGAGTCAAACCATCCCTTGCCGCTAACTGTTCCAATTTCTGATTAGCCACTTGTAATTGTTGATAAAGTTGGGCTTGCTGAATGGCAATCCCCACTTGGGTTGTCAATGCCGAGAGCAATTCTATTTCCCAAGACTGCCACTGGCGGGTTTGATGGCACTGATGGGCAATTAATAATCCCCAAAGGGCAGAATTTTGGGTGGCTGGTTGCTCGGTGGAAGTTGGACAAGTTACACAGTCTTGGATTTCAGCATTAGACAAACAGGTAGGATTGAAGGCGCATTGATGGCTAGTTGATTGGTGAGGAATAGGGGTTAATTCCCCCGGCAATACTTTTAACCCCACGCTACTTTGTAAAATTGGGACAACTAACTTGGCGCGGACTTGGAAGGGGGCCAAAAACTTGCGGTAGCATTCGCTGGCAGGAATAGCGTTGATATCTTCGATGGCGCGGATACACCCGTGCAAGTAGTTTTGAAAAACTTGCTGTTGAGCGAAGCAGGAGTCTTTAAAACTAATTCCTAAAGTGGGTTTCCAACCCTCTCCTACCGACTCCACCACCACTACACCACTTAAATCGGCGGCAAAGTGACAAATTAGCACTCGGTCGCAACCCAGAAATTGCCGAACTTCTGCTACCGTGGTTTGGAGGATATCTTCTAAGTTAAGGGATTGGCGAATGCGATCGCGCACTGATGCCATTAATCGTTCCCTATCCGCTCGTTGGCGCAGAGCCTCTTCGGAAAGTTTCCGTTCCGTGATATCAGTCATTGTGCCAATAAAGCCGACAATTTCCTCCTGACTATTTTTTTCCACCACTATTTGCCCAAATACCCAAGCCATCCCCCCATCCCGACGAGACAAGCGAAATTCGCTTTCCGTCGGACGATGAGCTTGTCTGGCTAATGGGAATTCTGCCAAAAAGCTTTCTTGGTCTTCCGGATGCAAAGCGGCAATCCACCCCTCACCCAAAACTTCTCCCAGAGTCATCCCCGCCATTTCTCGCCAGCGTTCGTTGGCATATAAGCAGTGCAGGGCGGTATCCAGATGAAAGATCCCCACCGGAGACATTTTAGCCAGGATGTAATACCGATATTCAATATCCCTAAGCGCCTCTTCCACCCGCTTGCGCTCGGTAATATCTTCGCAAACGAAGAGAATAGTAACGTTTTTATGATTTAAGTTAAGTAACTGTATCGGTTCGTTGGGGACTTCCTCTAGGAGCTTTTCCCCAAATCCCCGCACTGCGCGGACAGTGACATTTACCCACAGATATTGCCTGTCTTTGCAAAAGGCGCGAAACTCCCAATTAGCGACTTGATTGGGGTATTGAATCGAGACGGCGATCGCTGCTTGTAATAATTGTTGGTCTTGGGCATGAAATAAACTAAAAATAGTTTGGGCAATCAGTTCCTGGACTCCATACCCCAAGCGAGCCGCGCCAAACTGATTAATATTCAGAATTTCCCCCGCCGCATTCAGGGTAAAGTAGATCGAAGGAATGCTTTCATAAAGCGTCCGATATTGCTGTAACTCTTCTGTTAATAGATGCACTGTTTCTTCTAACCCAGAGCGGTCTCCATCAGCATTTACTGCTTGCAATCTCCTAGGGGAGGGTGCATTGGGAGATTCATGCCAGGGAATTTGGCGGTCTGAACGCATTTCAAGTATATTGATTCCAAAAAGATTTGGAATTATTGTGGTATCCAGCCTTCTACTGCCAGGAGCATCAGCAAAAGTTGGGCTTTTCTTTACCTTCTATACCATACAATTCCCATTGTACCCTCAAAACGTCTAAGCGATCTAGGTGTAGTAAGTGCTATGGGTGTTGATTTAATAATGGAGAGTTGAGCAAACGGGTCATCGATCGTGGGAGGCTCTGATTTTGGTGATTGGTTGAACCCGCTCGGCTTCGCGCCAACCAAACTCTTCGCCAAAGGCGGGTATAAAGCTTGCCATATCGAGAAAGTTGAAATTCTCTGCATAAGTTTGTATTCCCTTCCATGCTTTCATCGGGAATAGGAGAGAAGTCGCGATCGCGATAGTGACAAATAAGATTGTAAATACACTTGCAAATATTGCCGACCAAAAGCCCAAAGTTATTGCTGTGCAATATGGCTCCGTTAAAATTTTCGTCAGTTAGAAGGCGCATTTTGACTTGATTCCTTTTGGGACTGACGAGTAAGCAATCGCTGTCTCAGATCGACTAAGTTGTGCTTTTGAGTATGTTGTTGTCTGAGTTGTTGAGCTTGTTGATTGCGCTGTTCTAAATAATTGTCAAGTTCTTGTCGATGGTTGAGATAATAAGCGATCGCGCTGTATATGTCTTCTAAACTCAGAACCGAATACTGAATAGCAATTTCTTCAGGAGTAGAACCGTTTTGGTAGGCGGCAAGTAAACTATCTAGAGTCACTCGACTCGAACCTATACGGATACCTCCTGCTTCATCCCAGCGAAAAGGAGGAGAGGTTACTTGAAATTTGATTGGAGCGTTCATTAGGGACATATTGCACCTGAGTTGAACTGTATGAAAATAACGCACTATAAAAAGATTAGCAATCTCAATTTAACTGAGGGATGTATTATATCTCTTCTTCAGCAATCAACAGACGAGCTTTCTCACGATCAATCGGCTTAATTTCTACACTAAAATCTGTAGGACTAATTGTGGAATTAAACATTTCAGCTTCTTGGTACTGGGTGAGCCATATGCGAGTCAGTGTTTTTCTCGTTTCAATAGATGTGCGACTTCCCACAATAATCTCTTTGACTGCCTGAGAATAGAATGAATATAGACATATATCCCAACCATCTTTGACTGGGATTTTATGATCGGCAGCCAAAGGCGATGCAAGGATTCGCATTTCTTGCTCATA
This sequence comes from uncultured cyanobacterium, assembly GCA_936920195.1. GTDB lineage: Bacteria > Cyanobacteriota > Cyanobacteriia > Cyanobacteriales > FACHB-T130 > CAKZHE01. The sequence continues at coordinate 5,472 of CAKZHE010000117.1, forward strand.
TGCCCAATCTTCTGACTTGGTAAAAAATATGTGTTCATTCCATTCTCTCATTTCATCTGGGTTGAGCGAGTTGAGTCCATTAGGAGGGAATATAGGGCGTTTGCGTGAGTATTTTACATCACGAAGTCCGTCAATAGCCTTTCCTTCGGATGGTGTAAAGAACTTGTTCTCGGAATCAAATCCAATCACGAAACCTTGATGCGAGTCAGCATAATGAGACCACATAAGGATATTGTCTCGGCATCGGCTCAAACTAAGGATGCCGAAAAAAGGGCTAAAAAGCTCTGCAACGTTATCTAACACATTACTCAGAACTTTATTCCGAACATCCTCTTCGGAATAACCTAAAGCATTAATAAATTCCTTTTGTAATTGTGAAGGCTCTGGCATGGCTTTTTTTAGTGTGTTAAGGTACTCAGTGAATGCAGGGAGGGTCTCAAAGGGATCATTCAAAACCGCAGGCTGAGTAAAGCGAATACGACCATTTGTTAGCACGTCGGAGCGATTAGGAGACAAATACTTATAAACGATCATGTATGGAACATCGGTATGTGAATAGACAGAAAAGCCATCTAATTCAACTATAGAGAGTTTAGGCTGACTGTCAAGCTTGTAAAACTAAATACGGTGAGCTTACTTGAGATTTAGATAGGAGAGCAGCGACAAATACAGATGTATCAATAACAACTTTTAACATCTTGTTTACAAATGCTGCTCATTTGCAACGCTTTCAGAAATTCTATTGCGAATAGATGCAAACTCCGCCCAAATTTCTGATGTCGATCGCTTTGGCTTGGATAGCGCAGTATTTAATCCTTTTTGGATAATTGCTTCCGCCTTGCTTAACTGTCCAACATCGGGAGTCAATGGGGTTTCTAAAGAATACAAAAAAACAAGCACCTTCTCTAGATAAGACTCAGGGAGGCGGTCAAGTTCTTGAATGATTTGTTCTTTAATAGTCATAGCTATAGGCTGTTGCACTAAATACATTCTACATCAAAAACACTACTTCAACTTTGGGAAAGTAGGAGATGTTGGCAGTCGAGCGATTGTGATGATCGCTATTACCGTGAGTCTTATATTTCTAGGCGATCGCGCAATTATCTATCCAATTCAGGCATAATTACAGGAATTTCTTGATTGCGATTCTTTCTATAAATTCTAAAATCACTATCCAGTGTCAGAACTGAAGTCTGGTTATAAATTTCTGACATCCTGACTAGACAAGCATCTGCTAGAGACATTGGTACTGATTGATAACGCTGCATTAGGGTTTCGATTTGTTCAATTTCATCACTCAGACAAAAAGGGATTTGAATATATCCTTGCTTGACCAATTGTAAAACTTTTTCTCGCCCTGATTGGATTCTTTGTAATAAAAAACAGGCTTCGGTTAAAACTGCTTCACAGGTTAAGACAGGATATTTAGCCGCTTGCAATGAGGAGACAGCCCAATGATGGTGTTTATCCCTAGGCATCAGGAATGCTACTAAAACCCCCGTGTCAAGAATGACGGGTTTTTGCATTATTTGCCAAATCCTTCCATGTATTTAGAATTATCAGATAAGTCTTCTAGATTGCTATCTAAACAACCGATAAAGTCTTTGGCAGCTTCAGCAAAAGAAATCTCTTTCTCTTCAGTTTTTATCTTTTCTTGGCTATCGATAGGTTTGCTGACTTTGAATTCTAAGAATTCAATAAATCTAATCACTTCGTTGTGCTGTTCTGCGGGTAAACTTTTGATTTTGGCGATCGCTATTTCTAAGGTAGTCATTTTATCTTTATCTCGCTTAAGTTATTTCTAGTTTAGCAAAACTCAGCAGCTCAGGTCTTAAACTGATGCAGGCAGATCGCCTAGCCGCTTGAGAAATGACTTTGTAACACTTGATTTCATTTTTGTGTTGGAAAAACTTCACCAAGTGGAACAATTTCTCCTGCTGCGATCTCCTGCCGCACCATTGCCGCCATCTGATCCCACCGATCATCTGCTGTAGCAGCAAACCGAGTTTCCCATTTTTGCTCGTCCTCCAACTCTGACAAAAATCGAGATGCGATCGCATCAACAATCTATACTCCTCAAGCCGATCGCTCTTTTGCTCTTAATATATCGTATATTAGGTATTGAAACCTAGATCAAATGTCTAGACTTCTAAGCTTTATGTAATTAATACAAGGATTTAAACGTGACTACAAATGCTAGTAGCCTTACCCTTAGAACTCTCCGTCAAACCTTTGGCTTGAGACTCGACTCTAACGATCGCTTTTTTGATGAGTGGTTAAATAATGCACCGACTCTAACCGAAGCCGAACTACAAGGACTAGATCGCCTCACTCGCAACTATACCTATCTCAGTCAAGAAGAACCGCCCCTCGAAGAAATTGTTAAGCTTGTGGTTATATCACCATTGCTAGATTTAGCAGGTTTCTATCAGTTTCCTTTTTTGGTAAAAGCAGAAGTAAGTACCAGTATCGAAGTTGCGGACGAGGCTAATGTTATTGCAGTTCAAGGCAGGATTGATATTTTGGTGATTCAAGATAGTTTTTGGATTTTGGTAATCGAATCAAAACCTGCAAGGCTAGACGTTACGGCGGGAATTCCCCAAGCACTTACTTATTTGTTGAGCGCTCCCAATTTACAGCCAAGTTGCTATGGAATGGTTACAAACGGAAGAGAAGTATTGTTTTTGAAGTGCGATCGCCACCAAAATGCCCCTCAATATACGCGATCGCCTACTTATCGGTTACTTGAAAATACAGCAGAACGTATCCAAGTTTTGCAGGGGCTTAAACAAATTGGAGCTTATATTGGCGATGATCGCAAGCAAGATGGGAGCATCCCAGTTTTTATTTAGCGATCGGAGTATATTCTCCAAGCCTTAGAGGGTATATGGGTTAACAACTCATATTTTTATACTCTCGCGGCATTTTAAAAGGTGGGATGCTCCCAGCAAGATTCCAAACGGAGATTAACAAAATGTCTTTCCAGCGGATATATTAAATTGTCTTCCTATAGAACATAGCATACTATCTGTTTGATCCAGTGTATTTGTTACCTCGGCAAACACACTCATCCGACCTGCGATAAATCCTGCTGTGTAAAGATTTTTATTAGCGCCTGTTTGTTGCATCATCCATACCACGTTTTGGTCTGTAACAGGAATACTTAGCCTGCCTATACTTGTCAAGACCGCTGTAATCCTCCTATCTATTTCTTTCTCTTGATAGTTAAAGTTTGACCAGCCAACGTAAGCTCTTTGATAACCTTGTCTAAAGTAATTGATACTGGAATTGTTTTGACTATAAGCAGGCTTTATTGTTACGGAGCTAATAAGTACAATGTTTGCACTAGTTAGAACGGTCGCACACAAAGTAACACAAAAATTTTTCAGCATTGTATTGTCGTTCCAAAAACATACATCGTTGTCATGAGAGTAACAGACTTTGAAAATAATTCAAGATCTACGAGAAGATTTTATTTCCGAAGGCTAACTAGTAATTCTATCGCAAGTGCGGTACAACTACTTATATATGCTAACATTACTGCATAGCCGTATTTTTTGTCAATAGCTTTTCGCTTTTAAATTTCTAAAGTTGCAGCCAGATAGATACGTTGTCCAACGATACCTGCCTGTTGTAGGGCAACGCGATAGTTCCCACCCGTCGATACGATAAAAAATACGACGGCACAATCGCGGGCGATCGCCTGATTCACACAAAGATATCCCGTCCGCTCTTGAAACTCTCCCGATTGCAGATAATCATAACTAGTCACATCCCGATCGCAAAGCCGACTACGATAGATCCCAGATGCTAATCGCGATCGCTCAGAATCGGTTTGAGTTGTACCCATTCGGTAGGCAAATCTTCACTCTTTTGCACCAGAGCCAGAACTTTCTGGGCAACTTGCAAAGCTAATTGATTATTGTGGGTGTAAAAAAAGTAGCGATAGGCGGAGACTAAAACATCTGGGCGATCGCCTGCTAGCGCGATCGCCTGCTGCATATATCGATCGGCAATTTCTGGTGTATGCCAATGCTCAGAAACTGACAATAGTAACCGTTTGATATCCTCAGAAACTGGATACCAAGAGAGTTGAGCATCTGACTGCTGGGGGGGAGAGATGGGCGTGACCATTGCAATATCTAGGAAATCGTAGATCCTGCTGCCATAATAAGATATGGCGATCGCAAAACCTGAAGCACAATTAAGCTTGTACTCAAGCGCTACAACGCTCGATTCATAATGGTTTCGATCAAAGTATGGGGTTGAGGGACAAGTATTCTATTGCAATAGATTTCTACGTTAAGTCAAGTGCGATCGCATCAACAATCTATCTCCTCAAGGCGATCGCTATTCCTGTGAGTCGTGATTTTTAGGCGATCGCTTCTAAATTATTTGTCTTTGCGGCAAGACGCATTCTGAAACGAAAACTGGAGATACAACTATAAACACAACAAAATTAGTAGTTCCATATCTCCTGAGCTTTTCTTTCTATCCAAGTTACAAAATTTTGATTCCTTATATCGTAGCGCAATCTCCTACCCAAATTCTCAATATGCACTGGGTGATCTTCTAACTTAGGTTCAGCATATTTTATCCAACTTATATTCTTTCTTGAACCACCGTCTGGATCGCGAAAAACAATAAGATGACATGAATAATTAGAATTAAAGTTAAGTTCATTAACCTGTATTAGAGGTAAGCTGTTAAATTCATTTTGACATTTATCTATTGGACTAAAGTAGTGAAGACTAGCATCAATTCTGGCATTACTGGCATTGTTGTCATCGTTAGATTGAGGTGCTATCCAACTCAAGCACTCTGTGAGATGCTCAGTTAGATGTCTACTTCTCATTCCTTGAAAGCACAGTTTTGCTTCTGAGTTCCCATCATTGTCTGAAACCACTTCCCAGAAAAAATAGGTATAATCTTCTTTTTCCAACAAATGACCTTCAATAAAAGCATAAAAATCAAAATATCCGCCGTAAAAGTTGAGTAGTGTTTTTCCACTCAAAATTTCTTTTGCCAAGAAATGACTTGATATTCCCAGAAAAAACTTATGGATTTTTTGAGATAAATCGCCTACAGCGGAGAAATTGTCTGAAATCTGTGTAAGATTTCTCGTTAGATAGTCTTGAAAGTCATGTGTTCCAGTCCCATAAATGCTTACACTGCCTAAGTTATGGAGTAAGTTAATATGAGAAGTATGTGATTCTATAGAATTGTACTCGAAGGGATGTGTGACTCCACTTTCTAGAATGAAGCCTGTAATTCCTACAAGGTTATCATTCTCAAATACACTGTTTCCTACTAAGCTTCTTATATTTTCATTCGTTAAGAAGTTATTAATATTAGTGATGGAAATTTGATTTTCAGAGTTTAGCTTTCTTAATTCACGAATAATAGTTCTTGCTGCATAATAGTTTCCATACCAACCCACTATTATATTATTTCCAATAGTTGGAAGAAATATCTCTCTATCTGTTTCAGGTCCGGATACAACACTATCACCTACTAAGATCGAAGCGTTTTGCAATAATACCTTTACCACCAATGTCATAATCACACTTTACTCCATGACTATTTTAGTTATACTTACATTGCAGCCGAACTAGCAAGTTGAACCGCAGCAGCTACGCGGTTAACGCGATCGCTATTACTGTGAGTCGTGATTTCTAGGCGATCGCTTAATAATTATTTGTATTTTTAACATCTGACAATCAGGTTGGTATCTGTGCCTCTCACTAAAGATATTTCTCCATCCGCCGCTCTTCTAACATTGCTGCTACTTGCTCGTCAGTTGGTGCAGGTTGGTCGGTTTTTAATAAGCCTCGCATCCGTCGAATTGCGCCAGAACGATCAGAACCAAAAATTGGCTGATTTTGCAATGACTCAATTATGGCACTTACTAACGCAAGGCGATCGCTAGATGGTAGCTTGAACACCTGCTCTTTGAGTTCTTGGAACAACATAGATAGCTCCTATGCTTGAATCGTTGTCTAATGGATTGAATACATTATGAACGATCGCTTCAACAATCCATCTCCTAAAGCCGATCGCTATTACTGTGAGTCTTGATTTTTAGGCGATCGCATCAACAATCTATCCCCTAAAGGCGATCGCTATTACTCTGAGTCGTGAGTTCTAGGCGATCGCTGTGCATTGGGGTTGTTATGCGGCGTTGACTAGGCTGATTCTAGATGAGTGACCGGAATTTGATCGGTTCTCTCAGGGAGCTTGGCTCCAGTCGCAACAGCATGAACTGTATGAAGAATATCTGCTGAGTAGTATCGATTGCCGCAAGTATCACAAACACCAATCGTCACATCTTCGAGAATGACAAATCCATCTCTATGTTTGAATGCCTCGCGCTTGACAGTCCTGGGTTGAACAGTCCCTTCGCAATACTCGCATCTGTACCCATACATACGATTAGTCCTCAAGTTAAGTGACTTCATAAACCGTGATTATTAGATAGTTTCCGGTGCTAGCGAAACGTCCAACCACTCCCACAGGTGTTTGTTGATCCAATGCAGTCCCCACTACTATATATTTTGCGCCTCTAGGGTCATCTTTTTCAACCCGAATGACCTGACCACTCAGAACTGCTTCCTCTACATCCAAGATAGTCAGTAGGTCTTCAGCCATTTCTTCCATTGCATGAGCCGACATATCATACTGGCGGAGGCGAATTTTCTCTCTGATGCGGTCAATATCGCTACGAGGCACTTGCTAATCTAAATCACGGCTAGCCAATTATATCAAATTACTTACGATTCATCATGGTTTCGGTCAAAGTCTGGGGTTGAGGGACAAGTATTCTAGTGCAGTAGATTCCTACGTTAATTGTATTTCTCAAAAATCTGAATAAATTGTTCCGTGGTAAAGGGGATTCTCAGTTGTTCGCCTGTGGCAGAAGCAATTAGTAACTTTCTCATGTTTTCCTCGCAGTTAAATGCTTCCAATTCCCCTTCCATAGCAGCAATCCGCCTAATATTGTCAACGTCAGCATCTGCCAGATATTAACCAGAAGCCCAAACCCAATCGAGGATGCGATCGCGTCTCGAATTTCATCAAAGGCAGCATGGTAAACAGTGACCACAGCAAGGCTTTGGGTAACTGTCCAAATATAGGCAAAAACGATCGCATTCATCATGCCAGGAATTAGACTAACTACCAGCACAATGGCGATTGAAACACCGACATTATCAGTCAGCTTTTCGGTCATGCCCATGCCTACAAGCACAGGCAAATGCCATCCCCACCAAATAAATGCCTGAAGCAGCAATGCTGTTCTGAGGCTGTATTGTTTTATCAAGTGCGGTAGCATATAGCCGCGCCAACCAAACTCTTCGCCAAAGGCTGGAATTAAGGTGCCGATAAACCGAAGTAGAAAATTTCCGAGAATCTCTGGAACGATCACTCCTCTAGGAATACTCCGCATTCCTAAGACTAATTCGAGAATTGTGGGAACGACCCAAAGAAAAATTGCTAGGGAAAAGACTGCGAAATAGTGTTTTGATTTACCCCAACTCCAGCCAGCTTTTGAGAATCCATCACGGAATATATAGCGACCAGCGATATAGGTAGCAACTGTGACCATGATCATTGGCAATGAGCTTAAGGCGTAGCGCATAAACGGCGTATTTGCCCACAGCACATAGGCGATTTGAAATGGCCAAGATATCGCCACAACAATTAATAGGTAGATTCTTAGTGAGAAAGGTTTTGGGGTCGTTCTCATATTTGAGTGTATAGCTTTCATTTTTTTATCTATTAAGGGTGGAAAAATAAGTGGGAGATTTTGCGATGGCACTTAATTTCAAATCAGGTATATCTATCTTGAGCTAATGACTTCGATCCCCACAGAAAGACAACAATACCTGCAGCGATCGCAATTATTGAATAGTGAATACCAGGATAGTCAACCAACGGATTGTGTAGTTCATCCCTTGGAAACAAAGGTCTTCCTACATTCAATAAAGTATGAAATAGGATGCAAGCAAATAAACTTTTCCCTGTGTTATTGTAAATCCAAACAATCAGAACTCTGACGGAAACTGTACCCAGAGTTGCCCAAGCGATCCAAGTTAGATTGTGTCCCTGTTGAATTATTGACGGGTAATGCCATACTGCCCAAGGTATACCCATAAGGATACTTGCTGATAAAGCGCCAAAACGTTCTTGCATAGGATCGATGGCATAACCCATATAGCCAGTTTCTTCCGCCACGGCTCCGAGAAAATATAGACAAAAAAGAAAAGGAATTGAAAGAAAAGGAATGTAAAAATTGATTGGAAGCGGTAATCCTAGAAGGTGGATTGTTATGTATATCAATAAATACATTAAAAATGGTAGCAAAACGATCGCTATATACCATATCTTTTTTGTGATTCTTGAAAAATCTAAAATTCTCTTAAACAGTTTATTAAGACCAATTCTCCCTTCTTCTTTGTAAACGAGAATGCTGGCTGCGATCAACGGTGTAAATGCAGCTAACATATCTGTTAGAGGAAACGGTAGCCCTTTAACGTCAATTCTTGTCCCAATCATCCATAAAGGGATAGAAAGTCCATAAACAAGTAGGAAGAATTTTAATGGTGAGTGGTTTTCTAGCTTGCTGTTATTCATAATTGTTGTTAAATGAAGTTCTTTTCCTTGTTTTGAAAGTATTGTTTAAGGGGATTCTTACGACTATAAGCAATTCCTAAAACGATAGATACTATTAGCTCAACCGAAAAAGCTACAATTACTTTCCAATTCAAATTGAGCTGTAAGGCTCCATCATTGCCAATATATAAAGCCAAACCAATACATCCATTAAACCAAGCATGGCTTAAGACACAAAGAAATAAGTTGTTTGTGTATTTATAGAGAGTTGTAAAACTAGCAGTTAAAATTATTCCTGAGAATAAATATAATCCAAAAGGAAATGAACTTTGGACTGTCCCTTTGATCGTCCATAGCGGCAAATGCCATAGACTCCAAATAGTTCCTACGATCAGGATAGAGGGCAAGTAATTAATTACCTTTTCTAGTTGAGGCTGTAAAATTCCGCGCCAACCTAATTCTTCTAATCCACCGAAAAGAATGAGCAGAGGTAAATTAATAATTATTGAGAGAATTGAGATAGGTTTATTGATCCCAAAACCAAACCAAATCATCAATAAACGCCAAATTGTAAATAATCCAAATATCAGCCATACTTTCCCATCTATTTTCTTACCAAATACAAACTTAACAAAAGATGCTTCTCTAAAATCTTCCTTGAACTGTCGATAAATAATGTAGGAACTAATAACTGGTCCCAAACTGCCGATTAAGTAGGGTATCCAAAATAAAGGCTCACCATACAAAAAAACATTAAAATATCGATTCCCAAGGATAATAATCAGCCAAGATAGCCATGTTATCGAAAAAGTGTAAAGTAGAAAGAGAAATACCAATTTTCTTCTTTTCATAACTTGTTTTAGCAGCACAAAGTAGGCGGACACTTTGAGGCGCGTTGCCTGGTTGCGAAAGTCCACTTAAGTTTACGCACTTCCCAGAACCCAAAAAATCATTCTTCAGGCAGGGATTCAACGACAGTGCGATTGCGCCCTTGGGCTTTGGCTTGATATAGGGCTTTATCGGCTTCGGCAATCAATCTCCCAGGAGAAGATTTGGGAATGGGAACTGTACTAGCTACACCTAAACTTAGGGTAACGCGCATTTCGTGAGATCGAGAGTGGAAAATATCTAAGGCTTTTACCCCCAAACGAATGTCTTCGGCAACTTTAAAGGCTCCGAAGGAGGGGGTATTGGGCAGAACTACCACAAATTCTTCGCCTCCATAGCGAGCAACTAAATCCGCTGGACGCTTGGTTGATCGACTAATCGCTATGGCAACTTGTTGGAGACAAGTATCCCCAGCTTGATGTCCGTAGGTATCGTTATAAACTTTGAAAAAATCAATATCGCACAGGATCAGTGACAGGGGCAACTGCTCTCGCGCCATCCGCCGCCATTCCTGTTGAAAATATTCATCAAATCGCCGTCGATTAGCCACTTGGGTTAATCCATCTAGGGTGGCAAGGCGCTGTAATTTGAAGTTAGCCGCTTCTAATTGTTGATAAAGTTGGAATTGGTGGATCAGGCGGCGTACCCGTTGGCGCAATACCGCCCAGTGAATCGGCTTGGTAACGTAATCTGTAGCCCCGACTTCAAAGGCACGATCCACGGATTCTTTATCATCTAAACCTGTAATCATCAAAACGGGGGTGCGATCGCTTCCCGGCAAGGCTTGTAAGTGGGTGCAGCAGGTGAAACCATCCATCACAGGCATCATGGCATCCAACAGGACAATATGGGGCTGCTGGCGCTGATACTCTTGCAAGCACTCCTCGCCATTGCTGGCTTCTACTACTTGATAGCGTTCCTGTTCCATAGCGCGGCGTAGTAGCAAACGCATAGTTTTGTCATCATCTGCTACTAGGATCTTTGGGGGTTCTGAGGGAACAGAAATTAACTCATCTGACATTAATTAATCCTTCTAACTTGGTGTCGCTGGCGTTCTTCTTGTAAAACTCCCTTGACGCTTTCATATTCAGCCTCAATTTGGTAGGCAAGAGCTAGGGCGGCGCGAATGGCGGCAACATTTCCAATCGCTTCTAATTGCTTGCACAGCGCGGAGAGGGTAGTTGCTCCCAAGGTAGCACTGGTGGATTTTAGGGTATGGGTAGCCGCTCGCAAACCGGGCAAATCTTCCGAAGCGATCGCCCTCCGAATTGCTTGCAGCAGTTGGGGCGCATCCTCCAGATAACTATCAATCACCTCCACAATCGCTTCTGCCGCTGCCTCTCCTGCCATATCGCTAATCGCCTGCAATGCTTGAGGATCGATGGATTTTGTGTGCGAGATTTGGGATTTGGGCGAACGGCGGGGAAAATAGCTATTTTTAGGGAGATCTTGGCCTTCCGGCTGCCAATCTGGGTTTCTGGGCAAGGGTTGACATTTATTTAGGGCAGCGATTAGATCCTCAACATTAATTGGCTTACTAATAAAGTAATCCATTCCCGCCTTCAAACATTCCTCGCGATCGCCCCGCATGGCATTGGCAGTAATCGCAATAATCCACGGGCGTTCTGCCACTTCCCATTGTTGGCAAATATGGCGAGTAGCAGTCAGTCCATCCATTTGGGGCATTTGTACATCCATCAAGATCGCATCGTAGGATTGACGGCGCAAGCTAGTTAACACTTCTAATCCATTTTCCACCACATCGACGTTCTGATAGCCTAATTTTCGCAATAAGTGGCAGGCAAATTTCTGATTGACAATATTATCTTCCGCTAACAGAATTCGTAAAGACTTTTGCAGAACTGGCGAATGCTTCCACTGGGTAGCTAATTCCTGGCGTTGAGGGGCTGGAGTTACTACCGCCGGACGGGAAATGAAAATTTGGTTGAGGGTGTTGTATAGTTGGGATTGCTTAACGGGTTTGTGCAAAAAGGCCGCAAAATCAACTTTTTGGCGACCATTCTCGCTATCGGAGTTCACAATGGAAGTCAGCATCACCAGCGGCAATTTTTTGGTAGTCGGTTGCTGGCGAATCGCCGCTGCCAATGTTAGCCCATCCATCTGCGGCATTTGCATATCCAGAATGGCAATATCAAATGTTTCCCCCTGAGCAATCCAAGCTAGGGCTTCGGCTCCGGAACTAGCCGCCCGGGGAATCATCGCCCAGGATTGGGCTTGTAAAGTGAGAATTTGGCGATTAGTGGCATTGTCATCCACAATTAACAGCGACTTGCCCGTTAGCTGGGGGGAAGAGGAACGTTGACTACTGCTATTCAAGGGCAGATCGGCGACCGGGGCGAGAGTTGTAAAATAAAAGGTTGAACCCGCCGTCTTGGGAAATAAGGATTGATTGCTTTCCCCTGTGGCTAGCCAATTGGCAGGGGGAGAACCCGCGATCGCAATTTCTCCGGTACTCAATTTACTCACCACCCACATTTTCCCGCCCATCATCTCGCTCAACCGCTTGCTAATGGCTAAACCTAGTCCTGTGCCACCATATTGTTTGGTAATTGAAGAGTCCAGTTGACTAAAAGGCTTAAATAAACGGTCGATGCGATCGCCAGGAATCCCTACTCCAGTATCTCTGACAGCAAATTCTAGTTCATAATTATCCGCCGAGTTGAGGATCTGCCGCGCTGTCACCGAAACAATTACTTCTCCAGTGGTTGTGAATTTAATCGCGTTGCTCAGTAAATTGACTAAAATCTGACGCAACCGGGAAATATCTCCTAACAAGGCTAGAGGGGCTTGGGGATCGATGAAATATGCTAATTCCAGATGCTTTTCCGCTGCTTTTTGGGCGAGTAAATCCAGGGACTCTTCCACGCAATGACAAAGTTCAAAGGGTTGCCATTCCAGTTCTAGCTTGCCCGATTCAATTTTAGAAAAGTCGAGAATATCGTTAATGATGGAGAGCAAGGCATCGCCGCTACTGTGGATGGTGGTCACAAAATCTCGCTGTTGGGGAGAGAGCGAGGTATCCGATAGTAGTTCTGTCATCCCAATCACTGCGTTCATGGGGGTGCGAATTTCGTGGCTCATATTTGCCAAAAATTGACTTTTGGCACGGTTGGCAGTCTCAGCGGCGCTTCTAGCTTGCTCTAGAGCTATATTTTGCTGGGCTAGCTGGTTTTTATTGGCTCGTTCTTGTTCCAGCAGGTGGGCTTGGGAGAGGGCAATCCCCACTTGATCGGCGACGGCTTCCAGCAATTCAATTTCTTCATCTGTCCATTGGCGGTAGAAGTCGCACTGATGGAGGGCAATCACCCCATTGGGTTCTCCGTGGGCAGAGGTGCGGATTGCCAGCATAGATTTTAAATCCATCTGGCGATTGAGCGCCGCCACATTTTGCAACAGGGGGTCAGTATAAACATTATGGGAGGCGATCGCTCGGTCAACTTGGAGTAAATATTGGATGTAGGGATTGTCCGCCAGCGGAATTTCGATCTCCCGCACGGATTTAATTCCTGGCTCCAAATACTCAGCCACTACTGGAATTTGATACTGAGGTGTAACTAAATAATTTTTAATCACGCAGCGATTCACCCCAAAGGCTTGACCAATTTGCATCGCCGTGGTTTGAAAGATTTTTTGGGTATCTAAGTTGGCGCGAATTTCTTGGGTAATCTTTTTTAACAGTAGGGCGCGAGAAAATTGCTTGCGGAGTTGCGCCTCGGCTTGCTTGCGTTCCGTAATATCCCGAAAAATGACATGAGTAGCTAGTTGACCTTGATAAATGATCGGAATTTCGGCTGATTCGACATCAATCACTTTGCCGTCTAGCCGCACCAATTTTTCTTCGATAAAGCCCGCAGTTTTGCTTTGTTCCTGCACCTGTCGTCCCCGCGCCTTAACGATTTCTTGATAATCTGGATGCACAAAGTCTAGGAGCGATTTGCCCTCAATGGACTCTGGACTATCCGCTTGCAGAAGTTTCACCCCAGCGGGATTAACTAAAACGATTTTGTTCTGGGAGTGAACAACTATGGGGTGTGGAGACAGTTCTACTAAGCATTTATAACTTGCGGGTTCTGTCTGGAGGGAAGGTTGATTAGCGGTGTTACTGCTAATTTTTCCTGTTTCCCAGGCCGGATAATTGGTTTCGTAGCTGGTGGGCTGCATAAGGTAGTCACCGATTTAAGCTTTTACTAATCAGCCACCGACAGGAGGCTGATAATTTTTCTTAATTAATCTTCTCTGAAAAATGTGGTTGCTGACTGCATCTATTTCCTAGTTTCTCATTAACCAGAAGCTCTGCAATCCTGATAATTACTTAACTCGCTTGAATTGGATTGGTATGTTTGTTGACAATCGCTACCCATTTTTAGAGGTGTTAATTTAAAATTAGCACCTCTAAAAATAAGATTAATTAAAATTATCAAAACTGAATTTGCTAGTCCCGATCTTCAGCCGTTGGTCGATGGCGTTGGGATAATTCCGAAGGGGGGCGATCGCTACTCCACGCCCACCAAGCGCTCCCGCACTGGCATTGGTAAAATTCTTGCCATTTTTTGCGATAGTCTCCGGTGATGACAGGCGATCGCCGATTAATCCAAACCCGCTGCGACTCCCGACAATCGGACTTGCACTTGGGGCAGCAGAACTCCCAGGCATGAATCGCCGTCTGCGTCCATTCTGGCGGAATTGGGTTAAAAGCGTCCATGAATTGCCATTGCTGTATATGATATTCTGTGCCTATTCTATAGTTGGCAGTTGGTATTATTGCCAAGCGATCGGATTTTTATTGATTCTCTTGGGGTCTGTGGTACAGCAGACAGCTAGTTAAGCACTATTCTGGCAACCTTTTAGGAATATCTCCATGTCTCATCCTTGGTATCTCAACTTGATCTCTTTTTTCGGCATCTTTGGCCTCTGTGGAATTGCCTGGTTATTTTCTGAGAACAAGCGAGTTATTCCTTGGCGAGTAATGATTTGGGGGATTGGCTTGCAATTAGTCCTAGCCTTTTTGGTTTTTCAATTTCCCCTGACTCGCATTGCTTTAGATGCCTTCAGTAAATTACTGGATGGGGTATTTGCCGCCGCTGACTTTGGAGCAAATTTTGTCTTTGGCGACAATCTAGTGCGGTTGCCCGCTACCGTCAAGCCAGCCCCAGCCCTTGATGTCAATATCGGTTATGTTTTTGCTTTTCGGGCTTTGCCAACGGTGATCTTTTTCTCCGGACTCATGGCATTGCTTTATAACCTGGGTGTTATTCAAGTAGTCACCAATGTTTTTGCTAAATTATTTTATCGCACTATGCGATTAAGCGGAGCCGAAGCTCTAAGCGGGGCGGCGAATATTTTTGTGGGGATTGAAGCCGCCATTGTAGTCAAGCCTTTTTTGCCAAAAATGACTCGCTCGGAACTCTGCGCGATTCTGGCTTGCTGTTTTGGCACTGCTGCTTCTTCAACTTTAGCGATTTATGTGAGCTTTCTGCGAGATGTTTTTCCTAATATTTTAGGACACTTAGTATCAGCCTCAATTATGGCAATTCCCGCTTGTTTTGTGATTTCCAAAATTCTGGTACCAGAAACTGGCGTGCCTTTAACTTTAGGCGGTATCCCGGATGAGAAAGCCGCGAAGGAGTTGGCAGAAGAAAACATTTTTGGGGAATTTGAAGAAGATGAACAGCCCCAAGAAACTGTCGCGGGAGAACCCATTGAGCGGGTTAGTCCCCTAGATGCTGCTATTGTGGGAGCCTTGGATGGGGTGAACATGGCAGTCTCCATTGCAGCGGTGCTGATTTTAATCTTGGGTTTAGTCTTTTTAGTTAATCAGACTTTTGGCTCTTTGGCAGCTTTAAAAACTTCCCCACAAGTGCCTTTGCAAGCGATTGGTCATTTGTTTACAATTGTAAGTTTGCAGAATATTGAAGGGGTCTTATTTTATCCCCTGACAATTTTGACGGGTGTGCCGTTTGATGAATCTTGGACGGCATCGGTAATTATTGGTCGGCGCTTGCTAGAAACAGCCATTCCACCCTATAGAGCTTTGGCAGAAGCGGCGCAAATGGGGGCAGTGAGCGATCGCACTGTCTTAATTGTCAGTTACGCTCTTTCTGGTTTTGCTCATTTAGCCTCTGTGGGCATCTTTGTGGGTGGCACAATTGCCCTAATTCCTTCCCGCCGCAAAGACATTTCAGCATTAGGTTGGAAAGCCCTATTTGCAGGCACTCTTGCCACTATGATGATTGCCTGTTTAGCGGGAGTATTTGACACTGGGGACCCTAGCATTCTAGGGAATAAAAATCAGCCCCCAGTGCCAGTTACCACGCCCAGCGCTAGCCCATCTCCCAGTAAAACGGCAATTTCTGCCCCGAAGCTGAATGCACCGCCAAAACCCAACCCTACTGTGCCACCTCAGCCTACGCCTCCTGCAACTGCTCAACCAACTTCTAGTGTGCCGCCTAAAACTACTCCTAGCGTGCCACCAAAACCAATTCCTAGTGCAGTTTCACCTAAAACTATTCCTACTGCCAAACCTCAAGCAACTAGCAATAAAACCCCCCTGCCGAAACCTACTATCCCAGCTACTAAACCACCAGTGCCTTAAAATTAAGGTGGGGAGATGGGGAGGTGGGGAGATGCAAGACTTTTTCACAGATCAATTTCCGATCTTGGCCTTCATTAAGCCTCTAGTAGTGGGTAAAACTGGAGTTTTTAATAATTCCTGCCCTTATGGTGGGAATTATCGTCTGAAATTCTTGATTTGCAAGGGTTTCAGGCTGTCAAAATTCTAGCTTGAAACAGCAGTGGTTAAATAGGGGCAACCACGGGGGGATTGCCCCTACGGGATTACACAACTCATTCAGAAGCACTATAGCGATCGCGAGTTTTCTCTGCAATTATTTTCAGCTACAATTAGTTAATCCAACGGGGAAAAAAGTAGCCGAGCGAGGATACTGGGTATGACAGCAAGACTAGACAGAATTGAAGCAGCGATAGAAGCAAATGCCACCCAAATTGAAGCGAATTGGGCGCAAATCAAAGCGAATTCGGCTCAAATCGAGTTAAATTCGTCTCAAATCAAAGCAAATTCGGTTCAAATTCAAACTAATTCAGTCGCGATCGCCGAATTACATACCACTGTCAATTCATTGGTGCAAATCGTCGAAATCCATCAACGCAATTTTGAAGTAATTATGAATGAAATCAGAGGAATTCGGACAGAAAACCAAAGAATATTAGAACATTTATTTGGTAAAGAAGAAAATTGAGGGCTTGGCACTTTCCTATTTTTCCTAACTATACCCAAAATAGGAATTTCTATCAATTGGCAAATTAAAAGCGTTGAATAATTTGCTAAAATAACAATAATCTGGTAGTAGAACAATAAGATAGTCTGATGGAAACCCCTACAGTCGAACTCGGTAAAACATCTTACAGAACGCTGCAAGAACTGGCAGCACGCTCTGGAGAATCGATCCAAGAAATCCTTGATAAAGCCATCGAACAATACCGAAGACAAACATTTCTGGAAGAAGCGAATCAAGCTTACACTGCGTTACGCAATAACCCGGAAATATGGGCTAGCGAAATAGCAGAAAGAGAAGCCTGGGATGTAACTTTAGCCGATGGAGTGTAGTTTCTGTAACAACAATGAGTATGGTAGAAGAAAGATTACGCATTCTTTTAGGTTTATAGACTGAGTTATGAATCCAGATTTAGAAATTCGCCGCTTATTAGATGTCATGCCTGCCTCTGGACGAATGATGACGAAAATTATCAGTAAGCCAGAACAATCTCAGGTAATTGACTGTCCTTTTCCCCTACCTTGGTCTTCAGAACGACCAATTTTGATCAATTTCGATCTCTGGCGGCGCTTGAAAGTACCGCAACGGGATTTGCTAATTTTAAGGACGGTGGGGTGGCTGATGGGGATTAAATGGTTTAAACCCGATCTATATCAGGGAATTGCCATAGTCGGGTTATTAGGGGGAATATGGGAACTAACCCAACAGGATGTGGTGGGGGTAGTGGTGGCGGGGGGTTTAAGCGCGATCGCCGTCTCCCGAATTTGGCGCAATAATACAAGTTCCCAGTTGGAAATTGAGGCGGATTTGACGGCGGTGCGGGTGGCACAGCGACGGGGTTACTCGGAAGTGGAAGCTGCCGAGCATTTACTTTCGGCAATTGAAAATGTGGGTAAAATAGAAGGTCGTTATAGTTTAAGTTTCGCCGAATTGATCCGCAGTCAAAACTTGCGAGCGATCGCCGGGATCTCTCCCCTGGGGGTTCCCGAAAATGTCAAGCAAGAAAGATAGCGGCGATCGCTTGGCAAGATTCGCTAAGATTGAGGCAAACAATTACTTAAGGGGAAATTATGGCTTTTAATATCAGCGCCCTAAAATTACCTACGATTAAAAAAGGTTCCCAAGGAGCGGCGGTAAGCGCTTGGCAGCAATTTCTGAAGGATTCTGACTATGCCGTGGGAACTGTTGACGGCGATTTCGGCAATCTGACTGATACTGCTACCCGCAGTTACCAGCAAAAACGGGGTTTAACGGCGACGGGAGTAGTAGACAATGATACCTATACCAAGGCACTGAATCAGGGATTTTTGTTCAGAGTCCCCAACTTTTCCGCTGCCATGTTGTTAAGTTTTCTGAAGTTTGGCACAGCGGAAATTAAGGACATCCAAAAAAGTTTAAACGCGATCGCCAAACTTAACCCTCCCTTAACAGTTGATGGGGATTTTGGACCGAGAAGCAATAAGGGATTATCTCAAGCATACAAGCAAAGAGATGTTCGACTCCGGGGCGAATTAGAACAGCAAATATCGGCGGCTACTAAACAAAAACTCGCCGCCGATTTTGGTCCTGCTTTGGATATTTTTAACAGTTATGCCAAACGATTGAGATTTCGTTTGAGCGGTCCCTATTGGGTAAATTCTTTTCCTACCAGTCGTTCCATTAATGATTTAGCCTCCCCCTTTCGGGAAAAAGTTCAAGCTTTTCAAAAAGCTTTAGTCGCTGGAGGCGCACAAACTATTGTGACTGCTACCTATCGCCCTAGAGAACGCGCCTATCTGATGCACTATGCGGCTCGCATTAGTCGAGGAGAAATTAAAGCCGAGAATGTGCCGGATTTTCCAGGAGTAGATATTGATTGGGTACACTATACCAATGCTGGGTCTGTGCAAGCCGCCGAACAAATGGTGGATGAGTATGGCATTGGTGGCAATCCGGTAGCTTTAGAATCGCTGCATACGAAAAAGCTAGCGATTGATTGGAATATTACCTGGGAAGGCACGCTCAAAATTAAAAATGCCAATGGCGATATTGTGGAAATTGGCGCACCTCGGAATGGTTCGACTAACAATATTTTAGCGAAAGTGGGTGCTTCCTATGGGGTTTATAAACTGGATAGCGATCCGCCCCACTGGTCTTATAATGGGAGTTGAAAAGTTGCTTCGCATATAGGTTTATGGTAGGCTGTTGACTCTGCGAGTTTTTGAGGAATTTTGTTCATGCAATAACTATGTCAAAAATTCAGCGGGAGCGCCCCCTAAATCCCCCAATTCTGGGGGACTTTGAACCTTTGTTATTATCCTGTTCCCCCCAAAGTTGGGGGGCTAGGGGGGCGATTATCATCCCGAAAATCAGTTCAGAAACTGCATGAACAAAAAGCCCCTAAAAAGGCACAAAGTCAAAAGCCTAGGTTTATGGTGCGTTACGCTTCGCTAACACACCCTACTAATAGAGGTATTGCGTAAGTCCTGATTAATTTTGAATTTTGAATTTTGAATTTTGAATTTTGAAAGATTCCCCAGAAGAAGACTATGCCCAAATATGTGATGTCGGGAAGTTATTGCCAAAACGTTTTGGAAAAACGCACTCCTTACCGCGAAGCCCATTTAGAAGGATTGGAAAAGCAAAAAGCGGCGGGTTTGTTGGTGACTCTTGGCCCAACAAAAGATTTAGCTAAGGTGTTTGGAATTTACGATGTGGCAGATGAAACTGTGGCTCGCCAGTTGATTGAATCCGATCCTTATTGGCAAAATGGAATTTGGACAGAATACGAGTTGTATGAGTGGATTCAAGCGATTTAAACTATGTGTTGATGGCAAAATTCTAGGGCGGTGCTGAAGTCGCTGGTTTGATGTGGATAGGTAATGGAAGGGCGAGCGATCGCAATTAAGGAAATGCCCAATTCAGCAGCGACTTGGCGTTTAATATCTTCCCCTCCCGCCGTGCCAGAAGCCTTGGTAACGACTACAGAAATTTGCCATTGTTGCCACAGAGCTTTTTCTAATTCGGCAGCAATTGGCGGGCGCAAAGCAATCAATCTTTCTGGGGGAAATCCCGCTGTTAAGGCGGCGGATAAGGAATCAATGGCAGGTAAAATTCGAGCAAATAAGGTAGCGCGTTTTTGCCAAGGTAAAAACAATGGGAGAAATTTATAACCAATGGCGAGGAAAACTCGTTGCCCTAGTAAATAATCTCCTGCCAGTAAGGTCGAAAAACTATCTAGGGTGGTAAAATTATCTTCAGCTAGTTGGGGACGTTCGTAGCGGAGATAGGGAATTTGGTACTGTGCCGCTGCTGCGATCGCCATTTGAGAAATGTTCGCGGCATAGGGATGGGAAGCATCTAAAATAGCGGCGATTTTTTCGGTTTTTAAAAACTCCGATAACCCATCTTTGACCAACCGCCCTACTTTCACCTTCATAGTGGGGAGGTTGGGATAAAGTAATTTGGCAGCTTCGGTGGTGACAGTAATTATACAAGGTAATTGGGCAAGAGCGATCGCTGCTGCCAATTGCTTGCTTTCTTGCGTACCCCCAATCAACCACAACTGACTATTTTCCCTTTTCATTTAACCAAAATAAAAGACTATCACCACAAGTTCGTAGTTGGGCTTTAGCCCTAATCCGGGTGGCTCAAGCCCAACTACAAACAAACGTCTTTTGATTTTTTTTAATTATAACCACCTATTAGGGTTTTTTAATTTTTAGTCTATGGCGATGAAGTTCTGAATTTATAACTTTATTTCTAGCTTCAACCAGTAGATATACGGATCAATTGCAAAGATTGTGTAAAGATAATAGGTAGAATTATTTTTTAGCAAAATATATTTGTCATTGCACAATTTGACCTAAATCCGGGTGATGAATTAGTAGGGAAGTAATTGTCCCCTATTTATCCAAGATTAATTCATTACTTGAGGTGCAGTAATGTCTCTATTTCGTCGTGCATTTACGTTTTTATTTCCCGGAAGTGCCGCTACTTCCCCGCCGCCAATGTTGCAAGCGTTCATCCTGGAACCGATTTTAACCCCTAGCGGTTTAGTGGATGATTCGATTCATACCCTGATCATTGACCCAACCATTCCTTCAGTTGACAATATCGACATCAGTCATTCGATCAATCTTCCTGCCTCCGATACTCAATTTAGCGTCGATCCTGGCGACATCGCTTCTCCCTTTGACGGCGGTTACTTCACCGTGGGAGCCGATGGCAAAGTCAGCATTGACTTCATCTTCGATGGTGGCGGTTACAAAGGCGAACTGGCCATTTTCAGCTTAGATGGCATGGGTGATTACGAATTAGGTTCCGCTGAGTTCATCAAAGAAGCGGCTCATCGCGCCCTGAGCGATTCCACATTAGGACATATCGTGATTTCCGATCAAATCGAAGGGGGGAAATTCACTGGCTCCCTGGGCGAACCGGATTACGGAGAAGGTCAGTATCTGGGCATAAAAACCTTCAATATGCTGGCTGGAGACAAATTTGGGGTGATGCTGGTTCCCAATGGTCATGTCGATCAAGTATTTGCCAATCCTACCATTGAAGGGGATATTCATCCCTTATTCTCCCTATCTA
This sequence comes from uncultured cyanobacterium, assembly GCA_936920195.1. Lineage (GTDB taxonomy): Bacteria > Cyanobacteriota > Cyanobacteriia > Cyanobacteriales > FACHB-T130 > CAKZHE01. The sequence goes on from CAKZHE010000117.1 coordinate 26,855, forward strand.
CTGCCAATCCCAATGATGCCTTCCATCTCGGACAAATTGCTGATGTCACCGGAGACGGCAATACCTTCGTAATGGAAGACTTGCGAGTAGATACAGGGACTGACCGAGACTACAACGATATCATCTTCCAAATCAAGGGAGCCAAAGGCACAGCAGTGTTGATGGATGATGTAATTGATCCTAATCATGACTGGCGACCAACGGATTTAGGTAAAGAGATTGTTGGCTATGTGGAAGCGCAAGTAGCTCACAATCCTCCCCTATCAACTGTTCCCCATTTTGACGATCCCAAAATTAATATTTTGGATGACACGGTGAAATGGTCAATCCAAAGTTCCCAAGATTTGACTAACTACGATGCCAAAGATTTAGCTGTTACTCAACAGTGGGTGGTTCACATTACTGATGGTTACTCGCCGCAAGCTTTGGCGAACAGCATCCATGCAGATGTTCTTGGCACGACTGGACATATTGCCAACACCTATGTGATTGACTTCCAGGATAATATTACCCCAGTGCAAGCAGCTCAACGCCTAGAGTTTCTGCGCGGCTCGGAGTTTTACTATCCCCTCGTCCCCTTGGAGCTAGAACCCCATAGCGTTGCCTATAGTAACGACCCACTTTTCTCAGGCCAGTGGCACTTGGATAATAGCAACCCGAATCAAGTTGACATCAATGTTCTGCCTGCTTGGAATACCTATAACGTCACCGGACATGGCACGGTTATCGGCGTAGTTGATACTGGTTTAAACAGTTCCCAACCAGACTTAACTAGCAACTATCGCGTCGATTTGAGTCGCGACTTTACTGAGTTTGGCGGCTGGCAGACTTATGACAGCATTCCAGATGATGATCATGGTCACGGTACGGCGGTAGCGGCGGTAGCGGCAGGTGCGGATAATACTTTTGGTGGTCTTGGGGTGGCTCCCGGCGCTCAACTGGCTGGACTGAAGTTGTTAGGCAGTGGCGGAACCCAAGATATTCAGATTGCCGATGCTCTGACTTACAAGAATGACGATATTGATGTCTTCAATAATAGTTGGGGACCAACAACCTGGATGGCAGCAGGGGTAGCTAATTCTATTTACGCTCTGTCTGAAGAAACTATTCAAGGACGGGATGGATTGGGTAATGTCCAAATCTTTGCGGCGGGAAACAGCGGACACTTAGGCGGTAATGTAAACTACAATCCCTTTGCCAATAACCGGAATGCGATCGCTGTAGCTGCTGTTGATAATCAGGGCGATCGCGCCTTCTTTAGTACCCCCGGTGCAGCAGTTTTGGTATCCGCTCCCGGTTACGGTGTCGTCAGTACCAACATCAATGGCGATCCTGCTATCCTCAGCGGTACTTCTTTTGCCGCGCCACAAGTGGCTGGAGTCGTGGCGCTAATGCTAGAAGCCAATCCTACCCTAACTAATCGCGAGATCCAACAGATCTTAGTCCATACAGCTACCAAAAACGATCCGACAGATCCCGGTTGGCGACAAAATGGAGCCGGACTTTGGGTAAATGACAATTACGGTTTTGGGTTAGTCAATGCCGAAGCCGCTGTCCAAGCCGCTCGTAACTGGAGTGCAAATCTTTGGGTGGGTACGGAAGTTAAGTTAGATCAAGGTGAATACGTCCGATCTGCTCAGGGTCATTTAAACTATAACCAACCGATCGCCAGAACTGTCAATTTCACTGAAGATATTACCGTTGAACGGGCGGAAGTGATGGTGGATATCAAGCACTCTAACCGAGGCGATTTGGAAGTAGCCCTGATTTCTCCCGATGGTACTAAGTCAATCTTAGCTGCACCTCGGATCGATCCCGGCGATAACTACGATCATTGGGTGTTTGATACTGTCCAAAACTGGGGCGAATCTTCCCAAGGTGATTGGAAACTACAAGTTACTGACAAAGCCAATAATAGTATTGCTGGTCAGTTAATTTCTTGGCAGTTGAATCTCTACGGAGCTAAACCAACTATCAATATTAGTCCGGCTCCCGATGGTGATGCTAACGGAGATGGTATTGCCGATGCTGATGCCAATGAAGATGGCAAAAAAGCCCGATTTAAAGTTGAGCGCAATCCTCTCCTAGATAATAAGGAAAATGACGTAGTTGTAAACTACACTGTATCCGGCGGTGGTGGATATTATGCTGCCACTCAGGAGTTCGATTACGAGCCATTAACTGGAACTGTAACTATCCCCGCAGGCCAAAACTATGCCTACATCGAAGTTACTCCCATTGACGATAATGTAGCTGAATGGCATGAAGGATTGTCTTTGAGCGTCCTTCCAACCAATCACTATGAAGTGGGACCAGTTAGCAGTGCGGCTGCCCAACTTTGGGATAATGACAAGCCAGAAGTTTACGCCACTACCTACGATAATTACGCTTCGGAGACAGGTAATATCGGACGGGTGAATATTTACCGCTTAGGTGATATTCGCGATCCTTTGACGGTTAACTATACAACTGATAGTGGGCTAGGATTTGCTGATGTAAGCTCAGATTACGACTCCTTGCTGGGAAACGTTAATATTGCGGCGCGATCGCACTTCGGTTTTACAGGTGCAGGTTCAATATATACCAATCCCACTGACAGCGGGATTGTCATTAATCCCATTAATGACTCACTGGTAGAACCTGATGAACTCGCTCAAATCAGAATTACCTCCGATCCCAGCTACAACATAGGACAGGCGACTACTAATGTCACTATTTGGTCTGATGATGGTGGTCCTGGTGGTCTATATCCGACATTGACAATTACCAAAACCGCTGATGGGAAAGAAGGCTCCCCGAATTTGTCGCCTAATTCCAATGGAGAGTTTATCATTCATCGCCAAGGCAATATTTCCGGCGATCTGAAAGTGAATGTGGCGATCTCCCAAAGTGCAACTCCAGGGGCAGATTATACCACTCCTTTTGCTCTCAGTTCAGTCATCACCTTGCCTGCCGATCAAGAATATGTCCATATCCCCATCAATGTCCTCAATGATTCCTTGGGAGAAGGCACTGAGCATATTCAAATCCGCTTGCAACGTCCTGATGCTAACAGCGATTACTACGTCATTGGTCCCGATGCACTAGAGGCTGCCAATGTCTATATCATAGATAATGAAGCTCCGACAGTACAGTGGGCGAAAGAGTTGGGAACATCAGTTTACGACTATGCTACCGCGATCGCCATTGACAACGATGAAAATGTCTACATCACTGGGCGCACTTCCGGCACATTAGATCCTAGCAATCCCAACCAAAATGGCATTTATGATGCCTTTGCTGCCAAGTACGACAAATCTGGCAACCTATTGTGGACGCGACAACTAGGCAGCGGTACTGGCGGCAATGATGAAGCCACAGGTATTGCGGTAGATAACAACGGTAACGTTTACATCACTGGTTCTACTGACGGCACTGCTTTCCCCTCCAGCGGCACTCCTGCAAATGCTGACAAAGATGCCTTCCTTGCTAAGTACAGCACCAATGGCGATCTGATCAAGGTGATAGAGTATGGCAACTATGCCTACGATGCCGCTGGCAATCGGACAGCAATTGGGGCTGATAGTGCGAATGGCATTGCGGTTGATAAAGCCACTGGTGATGTCTATATTACCGGACGAACCCTTGGTAATGCTGTCAATACCACTGAAGGCAAAGCTGATGCCTTTGTCGCTGGGTTCACTACCAGCCTCGACTTTAAGTGGTCAAGAACTGCTGAAATTAGCTCTAGTCAGTTTGATGAAGGACAAGCTGTTGCTGTTGATAGCAATGGCAATGTCTACGTGACTGGACACAGCAAGGGCGATGTGGTAGAATTGGATGGCTATGACAAAAATAGCATAGATGAGGATGTTTGGGTGGCTAAGTACACCAGCAACGGTACTCACATCAATACCAAACAGATTTATACGCCATCCACTACTACCCAAGCCGATGACGAAGCTCGCAGTATTACCGTGGATAATGGCAATGTCTATATTGGTGGCAAAACCAATGGTCAATTCTACGGTGGCTTGGCTGGCGGTTCAGATGCCTTTGTTGCCAAGTTGGATGACACTTTAGATAATGTGCTGTGGACTCGGCAGTACGGCAGCGGCAGTTTAGATTATGCCACGGGAGTAACTACCGATACAGATGGCATGGTGTATCTGAGCGGACGCTCGCAAAACGGTAGTATGAATGGTTGGTTGGCAATGTGGGATCAAAACGGCAATGCTCAATGGTCGCGATCGCTCGGAGTTGGCAGCGATGATGCTACTAATGGTGTTGCTGTCGGTCAGGATGATATCTATGTGGCGGGCTATACTGGTAGCGCGTTTAACGTAGATGGTCAAAATCCTACCTACTACGGCGGTGATGATGCTTTTGTCGCCAGCTTGCAGAAGACTTGGGATTAATCGTTCCCCAATATTTAGAGGAGGTGTTGCCGTGGGGCAATGCCTCTTTTTTCAAACAGGACTTACGCAGTTGCTCCGCATATAGCGTTTATGGTGCGTTACGCTGCGCTAACACTTGCATCACCCCATCACAATTTTTAAAGGAACTAGCGCTGGGATTTCAGATGCTATATATTATCAGTCAATGTATGCAAAAAATTAAACTGGGATATCTACTGTGCAATTCGACGGCTACGAACCAGGGAACTTTTACGACGAACTCTTTGAAGCTCCGGGGAAACCTCGCCCAGAAGCCAACCTACTAATTGAGAAAATCAATTCTCTGCCATCAGATGAGTTGCGCCGCAGACAAGAGGCAGCCCAAACTACCTTGATGAAATTGGGTGCTACCTTTAATGTTTATAGCGATCGCCAAGGTACAGAACGAATTTTCCCCTTTGATGTCATTCCCCGGATTGTCTCTGCCACCGAGTGGGCGAAACTAGAGCGGGGGCTAAAACAGCGGGTTTATGCCCTGAATTGCTTCTTGGCAGATATTTACGGCGATCGCAAAATCATTCAAGATGGAGTTATTCCCCTAGAACTGATTGAGTCAGCATCGGGATTTTTGGCTCCCTGCATGGATTTGAAACCGCCGGGGGGGATTTGGTGCCACATCACCGGAACAGATTTAGTCCGCGATCGTGCCGGAGAATGGTACGTCTTAGAAGATAACCTCCGCTGTCCTTCTGGGATTTCCTACGTTTTGGAAAATCGCCGGGTGATGAAAAGCTCCTTTCCAGAACTGTTTGCCAAAATGGGCATTCAACCTGTAGATGGTTATCCCGGACATCTCTTGGATACCCTGTTAAACTTAGCTCCCAAGAACTTACCTGCCCCCACAGTCGTTGCCCTGACTCCCGGCATCTACAATTCCGCCTACTTCGAGCATTCCTTCCTTGCCCAACAAATGGGAGTTGAACTGGTAGAAGGGCGAGATTTAGTCGTGGCAGATGGCTATCTGAAAATGCGGACTACCAAAGGTTTAGAACGGGTAGACGTAATCTATCGCCGGATAGATGACACCTTTATCGATCCTCTAGTTTTCCGTCCCGACTCCTATTTAGGCGTACCCGGATTAACAGAAGTATATCGTCAAGGGAGAGTAGCGATCGCCAACGCCCTCGGCACGGGAGTCGCTGACGACAAAGTAATCTACGCCTACGTTCCCCAAATGATTAAATACTACCTAGGGGAAGAAGCCATTTTACCCAACGTTCCCACCTACTTATGCTGGGAGCCAAAACAACTAGAATACGTCCTCGCCAACCTAGATAAATTAGTCGTCAAAGCCGCCAACGAATCCGGCGGTTACGGAATGCTAATTGGTCCCCATGCCAGTGAAGAACAGCGCCAAAACTTTGCCCAACTCATCCAAGCCAGCCCCCGCAACTACATCGCCCAACCCACCCTAATGCTTTCCAGAGTTCCCACTTTAGGAGATAGCTGTTTTGAAGGTTGTCATGTAGACTTGCGCCCCTACGTTCTTTACGGCGAAGATATCTACGTTCATCCCGGCGGCTTAACCCGCGTTGCCCTCAAAAAAGGTTCCCTAGTCGTTAATTCCTCCCAAGGCGGCGGCAGTAAAGATACTTGGGTACTTTGCCAAAGATAAATTTAGGAGTCCAATGTTAAGTCGCGTTGCTGATGCTATTTACTGGCTAAATCGTTATGTCGAGCGAGCCGAAAACGTGGCTCGCTTTGTAGATGTCAATCTCAATCTGATGCTCGATTCTCCCACTGGAGCGATTGAACAATGGGAGCCATTAGTATTAATTACTGGCGACCAAGAAATTTTTAAAAATCGCTACGATCAAGCCACCGCCGAAAATATTATTCAGTTTCTCACTTTTGACCGGGAATATAGCAACTCAATTTTATCTTGTTTTCTACAAGCCAGAGAAAATGCCCGGTCAATTCGAGAAATTATCTCTTCGGAAATGTGGGAACAAGTCAATGCCTCTTACCTGATGGTACAAGAAGCCGCTCAAGATCCCTCCCGCGTCCGTTGGCCTGAGTTTTTCAATGAAATAAAATTAGCTGGTCATTTATTTTCGGGCATTACCGATGCGACCATGACTCATAATGAAGGGTGGCATTTTGGCAAGATGGGCAGATTTTTGGAGCGAGCCGATAAAACCGCCCGAATCCTGGATGTCAAATACTTTATTTTGTTACCTTCCGTGCAAGATGTTGGCACGCCCTTAGATGAAATTCAGTGGATAGCATTGCTGAAATCTGCCAGCGCCTACGAAATGTATCGGAAGTGCAAGCAACATCGAATTACCCCCAATCGAGTAGCTGAGTTTCTAATTTTAGACCGAGAATTTCCCCGTTCGATTGAGTTTTGTTTATTGCAGGCAGAATCAGCCCTTCATCAAATTACGGGAACCCCTGCCGGAACTTGGAAAAATCCTGTGGAAAGGTCTTTAGGCAAACTGCGAGCCGAGTTAGATTATCTGACCATTGAAGAGATTAGCGAGCAAGGTTTGCATGAATTTCTAGATAATTTGCAAATTCAAATTAATGGGGTTGGGACAAAGATTTTTGAAGTCTTTTTCGCCCTGCAACCGCTCAATTGAAAAACCAAAAAGTTCGTAGTTGGGCTTTAGCCCCAATCCGGAGGGCTAAAGCCCAACTACAAACCAGCTTTCTTTAATTTTTACAAAAATCAGGTAATAATCTACTTGTAGAGTGATTGAGAACATTCAGTATAATTTTATTTAATTGAAGGGAGTTCCAACTCCTTTGACCTCAGAAAAAAAGAGTTGGAACTTAATCATAGCTGTTAAACTCGCACTGAGGAGTTGACCCCAGCTAAAGCTTCCACTAAACTCCGGACAACGGCAATCATGGCAATTTGATCGTTCAATTGATTGATGGCAGAGCCAACGCCAATCCCGGCAGCCCCAGCCGCGATCGCCATTGGTGCAGTTACACTAGATAATCCGGAGGCGCAGAGTACGGGTACAGAGACGGCGCGGGAAATTTCGTAGGCGGCGGCAAGGGTGGGAGCAGCTTTTTCAATTAAACCCAAAATCCCGGCATGGGTGGGTTGACTGCTAGTACCGCCTTCGGTTTGGATGATGTCTGCCCCAGCTTGGACTAATTCTTCGGCTAGCTGAACTTGTTGGTCTAGGGGAAGAATGTGGGGGACAGTGACTGATAAGATAGTTTTAGGGAGAAGCGATCGCGTTTCTTTGGTCAACGCCAGCACTTCTTCGGCTTCAAACCGCCGTCCCAAGGCATAAAAACTATCAAAGTTGCCAATTTCCACTAAGTCGGCTCCAGCGGCAACCGCGATCGCCAATTTTTCTGGTTCGACAGCAGAAACGCAAATTGGTAGATTGGTAATATTCCGGCACAACCGCACTAAATTGGCATCAGCCGCAATATCTACCAAAGTAGCACCGCCGAGGTCGGCAGCTTTGACCACTGTCGTTACCCGCTCTGGGGAAAAATTGTTTAAGCCGCTGATGACTTTGAGAGCGCGGCGTTGCTCGAAGGCATTGAGTAGTTGGGGCATATTTTACTTTTAGATGTGCTTGCAAAAATTTCTCAGCCTTATTTTGCCACGGTTTGCCGCTCTGCGGCTGGAGAAGAAGTTCGGCGATCGCCCGATCGTATCTGCCCAAAGGATATCATGTTTGTTGATCTAAAGGGAAGTTTTTTGACGACCAAATCAACTTTTGGATCAATTAAGATGGAACAGAAAACCACTGAAATTCCCTTCACAGCTATCATCAGAAAAATGGGTTAGAAACCCCGTCCTTTAGCGAAGCTCAGGACGGCTTTACTTAAATCTAGCTAGCCACAA
>CAKZHE010000118.1 GCA_936920195.1 uncultured cyanobacterium
TTTAGTTCTTATCCTTACACGCGCTTGCTTAATTGCTTATCGCTAACAGGGAATAGGGAACAGGGAATAGGGAATAGGGAAAAGGGAATAGGGAATAGGGAACAGGGAACAGGGAACAGGGAATAGGGAATTTGAGATATCGGGAAGTTGGAAATACAAAACAACTTTTTTTCACCCTATCACCCCACCTCCCCATCACCCCACCTCCCCATCACCCCATCACCCCTTGAGCCAATCTTTGCAGAATGAGGAGAAAATCTGCTACTATTGCGGCTAAATTCTTAGGAGTCAGGATAGGAACGTGAACGAAAATACAGGGAGGATGGCAACGGCGAATTTCTGGAGCAGCTTGGCGCTGTAAGTAGTCTAAAACTGAGTAATACAAACCTTCGCAAACGAACTTTCCGGCATCATGACTAATGGCTGTTCTCGTAGTGCCAGCAATTAATGATGGTAAATCTACTGGGTTTTTAATGGTATCTTGACCGCAGCGAGCCTGAGACTCGACCGTTAGCTCGATGCGATTTTCGGCCATCCCACAACAAATGATAGCATCAGGCTGGATTTCGACGATTTTGGCGATCGCCTTCTGACTAGCTGCTCCCACCTCCACAGGCAAATGTCTTAAAAATATCGGTAAATAGGGCAAGTTCTCCACCCGGGCAATTTCTGCCAAGAGATCGTCAGAGGCATTCGATGGCTGGTGAGGTTGCCAAGTAGTAAATGATGTCAAGAGGATTTTTTTGCTCATTTGGCTCAGTTTTCCGGAAGTCGATTGTCTAGAACCGAAAGGGATATTAGTATTGGCAAAGCTTAATTAAAGAGGCGATATACCCCAGGATTTTTAATGCCGTTGCTCAAAATTTGCCGAAGCTATGATAACTTTAGATAATATTGTCAGTTTTAGAGTTAGCATTTTTGCCGAATAATCGCACTGATCACAGATTCAGATCATACTAGAAGCTCTTGATAAACGATTTCTAGTTATTTAGTCCCCAACCGGAGGTAGTGGTGAACTATTTAAATCCAGAGCAAATGCAGCAACTGAAAGAAGTGGGGACATACCTGCGACAGCAACGACTGGAGAAGTCCATATCAATAGAGGAAATAGCCGCTCAAACATTTATCTCGGTACGAATTTTGAAAGCTGTTGAAGCAGGGGAAAGCGAAGATTTACCCCAGGCGGTGTTTATTCAAGGATTCATTCGTCGCTATGCCAAATCCTTGGGAATCGATAGCGAAGCTGTTGCCGAGTCTTTTGTTGTCAATCCTCCCCCGGTGGAAGTGGAAGTTCCCCCAGAAGAACCGCCGCCAAAACCATCTAAACCTATCCCAATTTATTTCATTTCTGTGCCAATCGCGATCGCCGTTGGTATCACTGCGGCTGTAGGACTATTGCAAATTCTACACCAAGGACGCACCAGCGCCCCGGTGCAAGTCCAAAAATCTCCCGTAGCTGAACCAGTAAAAACTGCCATTAAATCACCTTCTCCCTCTCCTTCTGTCACCCCGTCGGTGGAGCCAACACCAAATTCGCCGATTGAAGTGACGCTGAATCTTCAAGGGCAGTCTTGGCTGCGAGTGGTGGTTGATGGTAAAACTGAATTTGAAGGCTTGTTGGATAAGGGCGATCGCAAAACCTGGACGGCTCAAAAACAGTTAACCATTAGATCTGGTAATGCTGGGGCAGTTTTAGTTTCTTTTAACAATGGGGAATCTAAACCCCTCGGTCCCAAAGATGATATCAAGGAAGTTACCTATACCCCAATCAGGTAAAATACTTTCTTAGCTATTCAAACACCGGAGGCCATAGTTCGGATATGGCTAGTTCCCATCCCGGTAGCATCTGAGGTAAAATCAAGGTATTGCCATCTGTTAAAACTACTGGCTCTTGGTGGAGTTGGTAGACAGTCAGAGTTAACCGATCTGGATCGATCAGAATTCCTACTTCTGTGCCTAACCTCAAAAACATCTGGATTTTGGTGACTAACTTTTCAATTTGGTCAGTTTTGGATTTGACTTCCACGATTAAATCTGGCACTAACTCCACAAAATCCCGCTGAGTGCGTTTCAACTGTGCCGCTCGCACAAAAGATACATCGGGAGCGCGGAGATTTCTATTTTTTGGGCTATCTCCTCCATCGGCAGGCAGGATGAAACCCGCACTGGAGCCAGTTACTCGCCCTAATTTCCGAGGGTTTACCCAATTCCACAAGTAAGCGGCAAATCGAATGCTGATTTCATCTGACTCATAATCCGATGGTCCCATAACCACAATTTCTCCATCTACCAATTCCATTTGCCAATCGGGATGTGCTTGTTGTAGTGCTTCCAAATCTGGTATGGTGAGAGACATGATGCTCCTGTGGGTGGGATGAGGAGAAAAGGCGATCGCTTTTTAAAAACCTTTATTCGCGATTTCTGACTTCTGGTTTGATTACAGGGGATTCGTTTTGGTTTAATAGGATGATGGCGCGATTGGGCGAAGCCCAGCGCCAAAGGCGATCGCACTCATAACCCCTTCTCAAATTTGGGTCATAACTACGACTGAAGCCTGATTCATAAATACATTCTACCTTTTCCCACTCCCGTTCTAAACGAGTTAGGGTATCAGCCGTTAAAGTTAAAGAGGTTGTGGTTGTGGTTGTAGGCGTGACTACTACTGGTGCTGCTGGCGGCGCACAACTACTATTCAAACAAATTAAACCCAGGGTACTATCATTTAATTCGTGGTTTAGCCCGCTTTGCACAATATTATATTGAGCTAAAGTCAAATTCTGCCCACTCACATTATTAAATTTAGCTGCCGAAGCATCAATGCGCTGATTGTCGAGCGCATTATTGGTTAGAGCAATAAACCTACTTGTTTGTCCTGAAAAAGACGTATTATTAATAGTTAATCCCGTTAAAGCACTGCCAGAACCATCTATCAATAGCCCAACATTGCCGCCAGTAATAGTATTATTGCTGCCAATATTGATAGTAGCCCCATTCGCCATCACTGTACCGCCAATCACTGCCAATCCCGTCGTATTATTACTCAGAGTAGAATTTTGTATGTTGAGGGTGAGTTGACGATTGACTAGGGTTGAATTATACTGCGTTTGAACGCCTGTTCTCGTAGAATTCTGCACGGTCACACCATTAACATTTAAAGTGCTTTGACCAGCCCCTGCATCGCCAAAGTTCGGGTCAACATTATAGAATAAAATCCCATATTGATTATTACTCAGCGTGCCGCCAGTAATTTGGGCTGTTCCAGATGTGGTAATTCTCCAGGCTTGAATTCCCGATCTAGACCCGCTGACATTATTATTATTCAGATTAACTGAAGTATTCCCAGTTACAGAACTAAGCATGATCCCCGTATTGCCATTAGGTGAAGCAAGGGGGTTGGTCTTGATTGAATTTACAAAGGAATCACCTGGAACTGACCAAGAAGTATAATCAGAGGCAGAAAGATTATTATTCGCAATCGTGTAGGTAGCGTTATTAGCAGTGACGGGGTTATGCCAAATACCAAAAAAATAGGATTCAATGGTATTATTGCTAATATTAGTCCGCGTGCCAAGGGTAGTTGAACTCTGAGGTTGTATTTGTACCCCAATTAAGGCACGAGTAATGTAGTTGTTGGTAACATCGGCATAGACATTATTTAGTAAGTACACAGCCCGTGCGTTAGGATTGCCAGAGGACATATTATCAAAGCGATTATTGGTAATGATATTACCATCCATCAAAGTTCCCGCTGGGGAATATAGCACTACTCCAAAACGGTTCAAGTTAGTAATAATATTATTTTTAACGGTCAAGTTTTGAATTACCGTGAAGTTATTAACTGGTAAATCATTTCCATTTGATATCCCTCTGCCAGCATTGACATCTGCTCCATTCAGGCTGCGTCCACCACCCAAAGAAGTGTTGTCACCGTCAAGTTTAAAGCCATCAATCGTGACATTATTTGCCCTGACAGTAATAATATTACCTTCAGTTGTATTGTTGGCGGCAGGGACAATGATGGCTTCTGCCCCGCGACTGGTGGCGCTAGAACCACCAGCGGAAACGCCCGCAAATGGGCCAGCCAGAGTAAAATTAGACTTGGTACTGGGAATTAAGAGATTTTCAGTATAAGTGCCAGCTGCCACATTAACAGTTGCATTGGTAGGATTAGCGACATCAATGCCATTTTGAATTTTACCTGTAGAGGCCACATTTACTGTCGTTGCAGTACCTGATAGAGTTGATCCTGAAAATAGGGTTATGGGTGCATTCAAATTGGTTGTTAGGGCGTTGAGAACCAGGTTTCCTGCTGATGCATTGACACTGGAATCGATGGCTGAATTGACAGTAATAGAATTGGCGGCAGTGAGGGTAACATTAGTGCCGTTGAGAGCAGTCACAATAGTTGAGGCATTAATCGTATTGTTTACGCCTGCACCGTTGACTGCGGGATAGAGAAACAACCCACCGCCAGCAACAACTGTAATATCAGTAGGATCGAGCAGCCATGTGCCAAAATGACCGTTAGGGGCAGAAGTGTTGACAGTAACACCATCAACTGCCAAAGTTTTGGCTCCAGAAGTTTCCACAAAGCCACCATCGCCACTTTGGGAACCACCTCTAGCAAAAATATTGCCATAGAAGCGAGTGGTATTATCTGCCCAGAAAATCACTTTGCCGCCATTGCCAGTAGTTAAGGCATCGGCTTGGACGACGGCATCTTGACTGCCAAAGGTAAATTCGGCATTGGGTACGCTACCTTTACCTTGATAGTCGCCACCAACTAAAATTGTCCCGCCGCCAGCATCTCCAGAGGCATTGATGGTGGCAGCATCAACTAAACCTACTTTAGTCCCTAAAACTTGTACTGTTCCTCCGGTTTTCCCAGGGGTAGAATTAGCAACGTTGATATTACCGGAAATAATAGTGGTTCCAGATTCTGCGGGAATTGCTGTACCGGAAGGCAAGACCACTTGTCCATTAGTAGCTTGCAATCCGGTAGCGTTGCGAATATGCTGATTCCCAGTTAATAACTCTGGTAAAGAGAGGGCAGAAAAGTTATCGTTGAGGGCGGTAGGTTGAATGTCTAAACTGAGTAAATTTCCTGGCTGATTGAGGCGGAGCAAGGATTTACCAGGGATAGAACTAACGGTAATTTGACCTCCCGGTGCGGAGAGGGAGCCAGTATTAACAGTATTGCCGCTAATTAAGTTAATGCTTTCTCCGGGATTGACGGCTAAGTTGCCAGCATTGACAATTACTCCCGGTTGGGCAGTAGTAAAAGCAAAGCTGCTGGGGTTGCCAACTAAATTGGCATAATTATTTGGTTCGGTGGCATTAAACCAATCGGAGCCAATTTGCAGGCGGTTGGCGGTGGTGGCAGTAAAGGAGGCAGGCAGGTTGAAACTGGCGTTGCTGCCAAAGATGATTCCGGCGGGATTCATTAAGTAGAGATTGGAGTTGCCGCCTGTGACTTGAATTAATCCGTTAATTAGGGAAGGGTTGCCACCAACTACCCGACCGAGGATATTCTGAATATTGGGGGTGGAAAGGAAATTGGCAATTTGGTTGCTGTTTAAGCCAAATTCTTGGAAGCTATGGAAGAGGTTAGCTCCAGTTTGACTGCCACCGCCAATGTTAAATTGGTTGGGGTTGCTGCTGGGGGAAGTGACGGTGGTTCCTGTACCGTCGGCAGCGGGCATAATGGATTGGGCATGGACGGCTTTAGTGCCAAATATGCTGATGAGGCTCGCTGCTGCTAGCAAGTTGATTGCTGTTTTCATCTTTTTCAGCCTATGTCCGATTATGGTTGTTCCCTTGGATTGATTATACACTCCGGGTTTTATTTCGTGCTTAAAATATATGACAATTCTGATGATTAGTTAAATATTAATATCGGATGGGGCGATAGCACTAGGGCGTATGCCTTTGGCAAGCTTCGCGCTTTTTACTCGTTCCCAGGCTCTGCCTGGGAATGCCCATTGAGAGGCTCTGCCTCGGATAAGCGAGGCAGAGCCTCTCGATATCGGTTCCCAGGCGGAGCCTAGGAACCAGTTCAAACCAGTTCAAAAGCCAACAAGAGCAAATATTCCAGAGGAAGGGTTAATGTCTCAAGAGCGAAGAAGAGAAAAGATAGATTTAGAGGACTATCAAGCCAAAATTGCGGAATCGAACCGCCATAATGTTTTTTCTCATTGCCGCGTTTGCCATTACGAATGGGTAACTTCGGCGGCGGGAGAATCTTGCCCCAGTTGCCAAAGTAAAAATGTGCAGTATATCCTTTGCTGGCAATTTCCGGACGACTAAAGTTATTTGCCGCCAAATAAATGCCAGATGGTCTGGGGTAATAATAAGATTTGTTGCCAAATCCGCTCTGGACCAATGCCGAAAGCCAGTTGTAAAATTAGGATAATGAAAGCGATCGCGATCGCGGTACTAATACTAGCCTTGAGGACTTTGATTACCCAAGTGAAAACTAGCCAAGTCACCAGCAAAGCACCAATGACTATAATTAATTCTATCGGCATAGGTCAAGTCGCTTTGCTCCAATTCAAAATTCAAAATTATCAATTCAAAATTCTTTCCTGATTTTAGCTAAATTTTAACTTCTAACTTCTGATTTTTGACTTCTGCCCTAGCCCAGCGATCCGCTGCCAAGATATCATCTAAGGAAGGATTGGCACAATTATCGGCTTGATGGCGATCGCAGGTGCGTTCGATTACCTTGGCAATGTCCAAGTAACCAATTTTTTCTTCCAAAAATAGTTCTACTGCCTGCTCATTCGCCGCATTCAATACCGCTGGCATGGAACCTCCCGCCCTACCTGCGGCATAAGCTAACTGCATACAGGGATATTTTTGATGATCTGGGGCGCGAAAGGTGAAATCTCCGGCTTTAACTAAATCCAATCTTGACCAATCAGTATAAATCCGCTCAGGCCAAGACAAAGCATAGAGTAAAGGCAAGCGCATATCAGGCCAACCCAATTGCGCTAAAACTGAAGTATCTTGTAATTCAATTAGGGAGTGAATAATACTTTGGGGATGGATGACAATATCTATATGGTCGTAATCCATGCCAAATAGAAAGTGCGCTTCAATCACTTCTAAACCCTTATTCATCAACGTGGCAGAATCGACGGTGATTTTTCGCCCCATTGACCAGTTAGGATGTTTTAGAGCATCAGCCACTTTAACTTGGGGTAACTTTTCCACAGGCCAATCTCGAAATGCACCGCCGGAAGCCGTGAGCAGAATCCGCCGCAAACCCCCTGCGGGAACTCCTTGCAGGCATTGAAAAATGGCAGAATGCTCCGAATCGGCAGGCAGCAACTTCACGCCATGCTGGGCTACCAAGGGCAATACTACTGGGCCGCCAGCAATTAAAGTTTCTTTATTGGCAAGGGCAATATTTTTTCCCGCTTTAATGGCGGCAATGGTGGGAAGCAACCCCGCACAACCCACAATTCCGGTGACAACACTTTCCGAGTCGCCATAACGGGCAACCTCGATTGCACCTTCGCTACCACCGAGTAAAATAGGTTTATAGTCAAGATCGGCGATCGCCTCTCGTAACTCTGGTAGGGCTGACTCAGAAATAGATGAGATCGCCGGACGAAATTGCCGAATCTGTTGGGCGAGGAGTTGCACATTGCGCCCTGCTGCCAAACCCACAATCCGAAATCGCTCTGGATATTGAGCCACGATATCGAGAGTTTGAGTGCCAATGGAACCAGTGGAGCCGAGAAGAGTAATTGCTTTCACAATCTTTTTAGAATCTAGCGTATTCCCAATATAAGATTTTGTGGCACACTCGCAACAATTTTTAGGAGGCATCTCGCCATGAATTATCCCTCACCCCCCTGGACGCTGCAAGGTGAAGCGATTCAAGCCGTACATTTAATTGATTTTGCCGTGGCTCGCGCCCTAGTGCCAGCGGAATTGGACATTATTACCATTTTCCCGGGCAAAACTTTAGGGGGGATATATTTAGCCCATTATCAAGCTGGTTCAGTGCTGGAATACCACGAATTAATTGCGATTGCGGCAATGGTGGCAGGGGGAGGGAAAATCGGGGCTTGGATTTCCCATATTTATGTGGATAATATCAGTTCTTTACTGGGAGGTAGAGAAATTTGGGGATTGCCCAAGGAATTGGCACAATTTACTTGGTATCCCGGCAATCCTTGTCCTAGTGTCACAGTCGAAAAAGGAGAGCGATCGCTCTGTAGTCTAGCTTGTACCAATTCTATCTTACCCGTTACTACCTGGGGAAAGTTGCCTTTTAACGGCAGTGTTTTTAGCACTTTAGATACTAATTTAGTTTTTTTTGAAAGTGAGTTCTCAGCCCGTTTCAAAGTTGTCAGTGGTAAACTAGATATTCCAAAGACCAGCCCTTTGAATGATTTAAATTTAGGCCAGCCGCTATTAACTGTTTATTGTGAAGAAATGCGTTTAGTTGTGCCTGTACCAGAAATAGTTCAGCAGGCAGTTGAGTTTAGTTATTCCTGATGATTGGTCAAAATCCTCAAGCCTATGCAATTCATCAACCCCAAAACCGACTTTGCCTTTAAAAAGATCTTTGGTTCCTCGGAAAACAAACACATCCTCAAAAGCTTTCTTAATGCCTTGATTTATGAAGGCAACCCAGTTATTGAGGACTTGGAAATTATCGATACTGCCCTATCTTTAAAGATCTCTGGATTGAAAGATAGTTATTTGGATGTGAAAGCTAAAATCAACGATGGTACAACAGTTATCATTGAAATGCAGGTGTTAAATGTGGCTTCCTTTGCCAAACGAGTAATTTATAATGCGGCGAAAACCTATGCTAATCAACTAGGCAAGGGCGAAGGTTATTCTAAACTAAAGCCAGTGATTGCCTTAACAATTACTGATTTTGAAATGTTCAAAGAGCGTCCGAAAGTAATTTCACATTTTCGATTTAAGGAAGTTGAAGATGTATTTGACTATCCCGAACCAGAAATTGACTTGTTTTTTGTGGAGTTGCCCAAGTTCAAAAAAGATTTGGAACAATTGGAAAGTATCGCTGATAAATGGATTTATTTTATCAAAAATGCCCCTTCCTTGGAAATCATCCCTGACCAGATGGGCGAAGTATCGGAAATCAACCAAGCTTTTGAAATTGCTAATGAAGCGAATTTAAGTTTAGCGGAACTGGAAGCTTTGGAGAAAAGGGAAATGGTGATTGAAGATCAGCGGAATTTGATTGTGCGAGGATTGCAGGAAGGTTTGGAAAAAGGGCGAGAAGAAGGGAGAAAAAAAAGAACTTTGGAAATTGCCCAGCAACTTTTAGATGTTCTTGACGATCAAACTATTATGCAGAAAACAGGTTTGACTTTAGAAGATATGCAACAATTACGGCAAGGATGATCGGAGTTGTTGAACTTCAGCCAGCATTAAGATAGGGCTGAAGCCCAACTACAAACTAATTTTAACGATCGACGGAACCCATGATAATGTCGATACTACCCAAAATTGCCACAATATCAGCCACCTTCATTCCCCGGAGAATGTGAGGCAGAATTTGTAAATTGTTGAAATCGGCTGCCCGAATTTTCCAACGCCAAGGAAAGACATTATCATCGCCAATGATGAAAATGCCCAACTCGCCTTTACCGCTTTCAATTCTGACGTAATGCTCGCCTTTGGGAATTTTGAACGTTGGGGCAACTTTTTTAGCAATGTATTGATAATCAAAGCCATTCCATTCTGATTTTGCTCCTTCGGCTAACCGTTTGGCTTCCAGATTTTCGTAGGGGCCTCCCGGTAGGGCTTTCAGGGCTTGGCGAAGAATTTTTACCGATTCCCGCATTTCCCGAATTCGGACGAGGTAACGGGCAAAACAATCTCCACTGGTTTCCCAATGAACTTCCCAGTCAAAATCATCGTAGGATTCGTAATGATCGACTTTTCGCAAATCCCACTGGACTCCAGAAGCTCGAAGCATGGGGCCAGAAAGTCCCCAGTTAATTGCTTCTTCTCTGGTAATGGTGCCAATTCCTTCTACTCGACGGCGGAAAATGGGGTTATCGGTAATTAAGCGTTCGTATTCATCTATTTTGGGATCGAAGTAGTCGCAAAAATCGAAGCATTTATCTACCCAACCGTAGGGCAAATCTACGGCGACACCACCAATCCGAAAATAGTTATTATTTACCATTCGATAACCTGTGGCGGCTTCCCAGAGGTCATAAATTAATTCCCGTTCGCGGAAGATGTAGAAGAAGGGTGTTTGCGCTCCTACGTCGGCTAAAAATGGTCCCAACCATAATAGGTGATTGGCGATGCGGTTCAATTCCAGCATGATGACGCGAATGTAGCTGGCGCGTTTGGGAACGGCAATATCTGCCAGTTTTTCGGGGGCGTTGACGGTGACGGCTTCATTAAACATCCCGGCGGCATAGTCCCAGCGGCTAACATAGGGAACGTACATGATGTTGGTACGATTTTCGGCAATTTTTTCCATGCCTCGGTGCAGATAGCCGATAACTGGTTCGCAGTCAATTACGTCTTCGCCATCTAGGGAGACAATTAGCCTCAATACCCCGTGCATGGAGGGGTGGTGGGGACCCATGTTCAGGATCATGGGTTCAGTTCTAGTTTCAATTCTGGTCATAGAATAGTTAAGTTCCCTTGAAAAGACCAATATGATATCTATGAGCTATGGGCGTGGCGATCGCTCGATTTTGACGCTCTCTGGCAATTTATCGTAGTTGGGATAGTTTTTGCAATCAGCGATCGCCATGTAGATTTTAGGTGATTCCTAGGAATTTGCAATTTGCAATCAAGGCGATGGCGATGACTCCAGAACAATTAGATGCCCTGGTGCAGCGGCTGGAAAGGTACGCTCGCCAACATCCAGCCCAATATCGGCTGCGGGTGGCAATGCTTGCGGCTCTGGGCTATGGTTATATTTTCCTGGTGTTTGTGCTGCTGGTGGGGGTGGTATGGGGGGTAAGACAGGCATTGGCATCTGTGCGTCCGGATTTGGGGTCGCAATTGGATGCGATCGCCTTTTTATTAATCTTAGGCTTGATCCAGTCCCTGTGGATGAAATATTCTCCCCCTACGGGGATTGCGCTCCATCGGCAAGATTTACCAGAATTGTTTGCCGTGCTTGATAAATTAACGATGGCGCTCCAGGCTCCAGTTTGCCATCATGTTCTGTTAACTACCAAGTTGAATGCGGGAGTGCTGCAAATCCCCCGGCTCGGCTTTCTAGGCTGGCAGAAAAACTATTTACTGATTGGATTGCCTTTGATGCAGGCGGTGTCTCCAGAGCAGTTTGAAGCCACTCTCGCCCACGAATTAGCCCATCTATCGGGAAATCATTCTCGGTTCGCTGGGTGGATTTATCGGATTCGCAATGCTTGGGCGCAGCTGTCAATTCAGTTACAGGCGGATGAGAAAAAAAGTTTTTTCCTGTTTAAATGGTTTTTTAGTTGGTATGAGCCGTTTTTTAATGCCTATTCCTTTGTGTTGGCTAGGGCAGATGAATATGCGGCAGATAGATGTGCGGCGGAATTGGCAGGGGTACAGGTGGCGGCGGATGAGTTGATTAATATCTACGTGAAAAGTCACTTGGTAGCAGATGCTTTTTGGCCTGAAATTTACCAGCAGGCAAGGTTTCAGCCCGAACCACCAGCGGAGGCGATCGCTCAAATTTTACAAGCTTTGCGGCAGGATTTACCAGTCCCGGCAGCCCATCGCTGGTTAGAAAGGGCAATGTCAAGAAAAACTGACAATGGAGATACTCACCCCTGTTTGGCGGATCGGCTCTCGGCCTTTGGGTATAATTTTAGTTCCCAGGAACAGCTGTCTTTACCTGCCCCGCTGGAGCAAACGGCGGCTGAATACTTTTTGGGGGGGCAATTGCCGCAATTGGTAGCCCAATTAAATGCTTTTTGGTACGAAAAAAAGGCGCATGATTGGCAAAAAATTCATCAGGGAGCGCAACAGCGCCGACAAAAGTTAGAAAAACTCCAGAGGCAGGATAAATTAACAGTGGAGGAATCTTGGCATTTAGGGAAATTAACCCAGGAATTTCAAGGCAGCAAAGAGGCAATTCCCTTATTTCAGCAGTTGTTAACTAAGCAACCAGAACATCCTGGAGGAAATTACGCTTTAGGAAAGTTGTTATTAAACCAGGAAGATAGCACTGGCATTGGTTATTTGGAAGTAGCGATCGCTCGCGATCCTAGTTTAGCCGGAGTGGGTTGCAGGGCGATCGCCGACTTTCTGCACCAAAAGGCTCAAACTGCCGAAGCCAGAGCCTACGAAAAAAAGGGCGAACTTCATCAGGAAGCTTGGCAGCGATGGCACGCTGAAAGGGAGGGAGTCAACGAATTGGATAAATTTACTCTCCACAATTTACCAGATGATGAGGTACAACAGTTAGCCCAGCAATTATCTGATTATCCGGAAGTAAAAGAGGCGTATTTATTGCAAAAAGTGGTTTTACACTTTCCCGAAAAACCCGTTTATGTCCTGGGAATTGTCCGACGATTTGTCCTTTCGGAAACGGGCGGCTATCTGCACGATGAAATGTTAATTGCCAAAATAGAAAATCAATTGAGTTTCTCTGGCACAATGTTAAAACTGATCCTCGATCAGAAAAATCTCTATCTCAAGAAAAATTTTCGCCGCCTTGCCAGAGCTTTAACATGATGCGAACGAGAAGTCCCGCACTCTACGTCTCTACGACAGGGTGAGTGGCGGGATGAAAGTGAGTCAAAAACAAATTGAGCGATAGCGAATCAATAGAATCTGTGTGTGTTATAATTATCTTATCAGTATTCTATAGTCTTGATAAATGTATAAAGCGTACAAGTACAGAATCTATCCTACTTATGAGCAAGAAGTCTGGCTTGCCAAGTCTTTTGGCTGTGCGAGATGGTTTTGGAACTACGCACTAAACCTTTGTCAAGAAACCTATAAAACTACTGGCAAGGGGTTATCTAGGGGATATATTCAAGGCTTGCTGCCTGCTCTCAAGAAAGAATACGAATGGCTGAAAGAACCTTATTCTCAATGCTTGCAAGTTGTTGCTTTGAATCTATCTACTGCCTACAAAAACTTCTTTGACAAGAGGGCAATGCCGCCTAGATTCAAATCAAAGCATGGTAGGCAGTCGATTAGCTATCCCCAAAATGTCAAGTTTGATGGTGACAAGATTAATCTCCCCAAGATTGGCTTAGTCCACTGCCAACGTCATCGGGATTTTGAGGGGGATATTAAAACTGTCACTGTATCTCGCAATCCTGATGGGAAATATTTCGTTTCTGTCTTGGTTGATGATGGAAAAGCTAATCCTGAATTAGCCCCAGTAGATAAAGCTATCGGCATTGATGTAGGACTAACCCATTTTGCAATTACCAGTGATGGGTCTAAGTTTGACAATCCTAAGTTCTTTGTCAAACATCAACGCAACCTAAAAAGGAAACAGCAAAAGCTTTTCCGCAAAAAGAAAGGTAGCCAAAATCGAAGGAAAGCAAAATTAGCAGTGGCAAAAGTCCATTCTAAGATTGCGAGATGTCGTGAAGATTTTCTGCACAAGCTATCCCGCAAGATAGTTAACGAAAACCAAGTTATTGCAGTGGAAAATCTCAACATCAAAGGCATGGTCAAAAACCATAACTTAGCCAAAGCAATTAGTGATGTTGGCTGGGGTATGTTCTGTACAATGCTCAAGTACAAAGCTGAGAGTGAAGGAAAACAATATATCGAGATTGACCGATGGTTCCCTACCTCTAAGACTTGCCATGTATGCCTAAATCGAGTTGACAGCCTCAGCCTTGAAACGCGGTCATGGACTTGCCAGCATTGCGGTACGCACCATGACCGTGATGTAAATGCAGCAATCAATATTAGAAATGAAGCCTTGCGGATTGTCTCGTTAGGAACTAGCGAGTCTGCCTGTGGAGGGGGTGTAAGTCGATCTGGCAAAACTTCGGTTTTGTTGGACGCTATCCCCATTGAATCAGGAAGCCAGCGCTCTATCGCCTAGCGATGAGCGTCTGGTAGTTCACTTCATCAATACTCTTAACATGACCATAGAGCAACTAGCTATCCCTCCCGCTTTTAACCATATTCCCGTACTGAGTCGGGAAATTATCGCTGGTTTAACAATTGCCGCTGGAGGCCATTATTTAGATGCTACGGTGGGAGGTGGGGGACACAGCCAACTAATTTTGGCAGCGGCAGATGATGTTAAATTAACCGCCATTGACCAAGATGAACAGGCGATCGCGGCTACTAAAATTAAGTTAGGGGAATATAGCGATCGCATCAATTTTTGGCATGGCAATTTTGCCAATTATAACCCTGGCGATCAACTATTTGATGGGATTATTGCCGATCTTGGGGTCAGTTCCGTTCACCTAGATTCCCCAGAACGGGGTTTTAGTTTTCGTCACGAAGCTGAACTAGATATGCGAATGAATCGCCATCAACCCTTAACAGCGGCTGAAATCATTAACCATTGGGAAGAAGTCAAATTAGCCGAAATCTTCTTTAAATATGGCGAAGAAAGACTATCTCGGCGGATGGCGCGGCAAATTGTCCAGCAACGCCCCTTTCAAACTACCACAGAACTAGCCGAAGCCATTTCTCGTTGCGTGCCAGTTAAATATCGCTACGGCAGAATCCATCCCGCAACGCGAGTATTTCAAGCTTTACGAATTGCCGTCAATCAGGAATTAACCTCTTTAGAAACCTTTCTAAATCGAGTTCCCCATTGGCTGAAACCTGGAGGGAAAGTCGCAATTATCAGCTTTCACAGTTTAGAAGACCGCCCCGTAAAGCACTTTTTTCGAGATTCGCCCCTCTTGCACGTGCTAACCAAAAAACCGATTACAGCCCAACCCGATGAGTTAGCCCATAATCCCCGTTCTCGTTCTGCCAAACTGAGAATCGCCGCCAGATGTATTTAATTTCTAGTACGCACCATTATTTTTAGGAGCCACCACCACCCCAATTGTTTTGACAATTATCCATAAATCCAGCCAAAAATTGCGACATTTAACATAGTAAACATCCATCTGTACCCGCAGATGGTAGGGAATATCATTCCGACCAGAAACCTGCCATAATCCAGTAATTCCAGGGCGAATAGTTAATACCTTGTCGATATGACGACCGTATTTACATAGTTCCTCTGGAACCAGCGGACGTGGACCAACGACACTCATATCCCCTTTGAAGACATTCCAGAATTGGGGAAATTCATCCAGGCTAGTTACCCGGAGAAACTTACCAATCCAAGTAATTCGCGGGTCATCTTTCAACTTGAAATTATCTTCAAATTCCTGCCGCAGTTCCGGAGAACTGTTCAGCATCTCTGCTAACACTTCCTCCGCATTCACTACCATTGTTCGGAACTTGATGCAATTGAACTTTTGGTGATTTTTGCCAACGCGCTCCTGGCTATAAAATACTGGTCCCGGAGAGCTAACCGCAATCAAAAAGATCAATAGCAAATAAACTGGCGACAATAGAACCAGCACCGACAGGGAAAACAATATATCAAACAACCGCTTGGCAAAATTTCCGTCTAGTCCATTGACGAGCAAACCTTGGGATTTGCTTTTCGCCGCCAGGGGTTCTACACCTCGCTTGACGAAAGTTCGGACTATCCTGACGGAGATTAGTTGGCTTTCGGCAGTCATCTTACTCCTTGACTTCACACCACACAGTCCAAATCATAAAGCCCCGCGTCCCATGTTAAAAACAATTAACTCTGGGAAATCGAAAATTTTTGGCCTGGGTTGCCAGACCAAAATTCCTGAGAACAACTTTCTAAAAAAGCCAGGTAGCGCCCCTGAAAAACGTTGGGGGCAAACTGGGTGGCTCGATAATAAGCGGTTTCTGGGTTAAAAGCACTTTGTATAGTTTCCCATTCTTTTACCGCTGCGATCGCAGCAGTTTCCGTTTGAGTCTCAAAAAATAAGCCTGTACCAGATTCGGGATATTGGCGAAGATCTCGGACGATTTCTAAGGCCCCCCCAGCACCGTAGGCAATGACTGGAGTTCCACAAGCTTGCGCTTCCACCAAAGCGATACCAAAATCCTCGCAGGCTGCATAGACAAAGGCTTTTGCTTGAGACAGATACTTTTCTACTACGTCATTTGGTTGCTCTCCCAGAATTTTGACGTTGGGTTTTGCCAGTTCCCGCAGTTGGTTTAGTTCTGAACCGCCGCCAATTACGACTAGCTGACGGCCTAGTTGGTTGAAAGCTTTAACGATTAAAGATACTTGTTTATAACTCACTAACCGGGAAACTGTCACGTAAAAATCTTCTTTATCCGGTTGAAAGGCAAAACGGGCAATGTTGACTGGGGGATAAATCACTTCTGCCTGCCGCCGATAACAGCGCCAGATGCGGCGAGCCGTATGCTGGGAGTTGGCAATAAAGTAGTCTACCCGATTGGCAGTCAGTACGTCCCATTGCCGCAATTGATGCAGTAGATACCGCGTCAGGATGCCGGGAAGTCCTTTTCCTAAACGACTGCGCTGGAGATATTCCAGAGTTAAGTCCCAGGCATAGCGCATGGGGGCATGGCAGTAGCAAATATGTAGTTGTTGGGAACCAGTTAAAACTCCTTTGGCAACAGCATGGGAAGAGGACAGAATAATGTCATACTCTCGCAGATCTAGCTGTTCTATAGCAAGGGGCATCAGGGGCAAATATTTTTGCACCCCGTTACGAGTGCCTGGGAACTGCTGCAAAAAAGTTGTGCCAATCTCCCGCCCAAAGAGGTAACTGTCAGGATTGGTAGATTCAAAATCAATTAAGGCATAGAGGTCAGCAGAAATATGTTTTAAAATCTCCTGCACAACCAGTTCTGAACCGCCAGTAGCTTTTGGGGTTAACCATTCGTGGACTAGAGCATATTTAAATGTCACAATTGGGGATAATTGATTTAAGGAGTTTGATCAGAGCTTAACTTATCGAATTGAAATTGGGAATAGGTTGCCCCAAATTGGTTGGGATGAGGAGGCGATCGCTGATAAGCGCAAATAATGAGATGGGATATGACAGAAATAGGGGCAACCACGGGGGTATTGCCCCTACAAAACGCTATATATAGATGGTTGGCTAGCCTCGATTTTTAATTAACATGACTTCGACAATTTTGAGGCCAATTTCGTGAGGGATTTCTAAGGATTCGTGGAGTTGCCCCAAAAAGTCTTTTTCCTCTTCGGTGACTACACCATCGGCTAAAACTAAATCAGTGGCGATCGCAAAGGCAGTTTCTCTCAAGTCGTGGGGGAGAGATTCCTGGGCAGAATTGAGTAATGCGCCGGGACCTTCTCTTCTCAGGATGCCGAGAAGTTTGTCAAACAACTTTCTTTTTACGTCTTCGGGATAGCTCCGAAAAAGCTTCATCCGGGATAGAGACACAGAGAGACTATGAGCTTCTTCATCCGAGAGGTAGCCATCGGAGGCGATCGCGGCTAAGGCGATCGCGGCAAAAGCTTCTGCTGGACTAAGTGTATCTTGAATTCTACTTTGAACGCCGAATACTTTGTCAAACAAACCCATGATTATTTCCTCCAGGCAGGGGTTGAGTTGTATCCTAACAATATATACTTTGGGATTCAGAAGACTGGACGGCTAAATTAATGTTATGGCGCGATCGCGCACTAATTGCCATTCTTTTCGATGACCGTGGCGATCGCCCAACACATCGCTACACCTGCCAGTAATAATACAATGGAGAGCAGATAGGCATTTACCAGCGTCCCCAGGGCAGTTTCAAAGGGAATATATAAATTCATTAGTTAATCTTACCAATTTTAGGACTTAACTTGTATTCTTTACATTTCCCTCTATTTGAACCATTAACTGCCACCGAGAAATTGCGAGCTTCGGCAAATTGCTAAAGCTCGCCTTCCGCAATAATACGGCGATCGCCGATCCATTCTAGATTAATCGAGACTATTTAATCGCTTCATCGCTTGAGAGATTTATAAGGAAAACGAATATTTCTACTACTTCTAATTAGTAATTTAGGCTTGATGCTATGAACCTATTTGGTATAGTTAAATAGCTTAACCAATAAACTGGAGCAATATATGGCGGTTAAACTTCTTCCCCCTGCTACTTCAATTTCTGAGTTAGATCCTGGTCGGTTGTACAAAATCCAAGAACATACCAAAGGTGAATGGGCTTCTGTAAAACCAGGGGGAGATGTCGCGCGATGGACAGACAGTGGCTATGGCGATCAATGGTGGGCAATTATACCTGACAAGGACGGGAAAATAAAACTTCTCAACCAGGAATACAAAGAATACATGAGTGTTCACACCCAAAATGGCAATGTACTCAGATGGGTAGAGTTAACTGAAGACAGTGGCAAAGCTAACGAGCAAATATTTCTACTTGAATGGGTAGAAAGCGAAGGAAAATTCTACATCCACGAATTTACTAATGATGAGTTAGTCATTTCCAGAGATAAAGGGATTGATAGCGAATTTCACCGCTGGGATAGTGGCGCTAAGGCTCAGGAAAAAGGATTTACTTTTCATCCCATTAAGAAGCAAGATAAACCAATTGCTGAAGCGCCACAATATGAACCAGCACTCATTCCTACTCCAAAAAACACTCCCTATGCGGAACCCCCAGGAACAGAAACAGATCGTTATTTAGTCGGGCAAATCATCATTCCTGCCCCCTATATAAACGACGGCAAATACCGAACTGATTGGAGCGACGTGGCCGCTCAAATTGAGCAGAATCCATACTATATCTGGAGTCGGTACCAGTATTGGAGTAACGCTGAGGAAACCGGATACTTATATCAAAATGAAGATCCTCATAATTCTTGGGAGACTACATACACAATAAAAACCGGATTTTCCCAAACAGAAGCTGACTCAATTACCAAATCTGTTGGTGTTACCATTACTAATCAGGCAACTTGGAGTTTTGGGGGGAGTTTTTCCTTTGAAGGTATAGGTGCGGAAAGTAATATGTCTACTAGTTGGCAGCGGGAAGTTTGTAACCAGCTAACCGTAACCAGTAGTTCATCTACAACAACATGGCAGGAAGAAATGCAACAATTTCCTGTTACTGTTACAGCGCACAGTTATGAAGTAGGTTGGTGTTTAGTCAACCATTATACTGTGACTAGAATGGATGGTTCTCTAGTCAAAGAATGGTATGAAAAAGACAAAACAAGGTTTGTTGTCACAGTAAGTCAAGATTAATGGCAACAACTGACTAGATTGATAGTTCTGCCACCGCAGACTCTCCCAAAGTGACTTTTTTTGAAGTTGACAGGACTTACGCAGTCACGCCAGATATAGATTTGATGGTGCGTTACGCTGCGCTAACACACCCTACATATAGAGGCGCTGCGTAAGTCATGGTTGAATTGGAGCGAAGCGATGTGACGCGCAAACGAGGCAACCCCATTCTTCCCTTTGCGCTCTTTGCGCCAACTTTGCGCCCTTTGCGTTAAAATCAACCCTCAATCTTGTCACAGCAGCCCTACACATCCAGCACTTCATCAATGATTTTTTGAGCAGTTTCCGAAGATAGATGCAAAGCATCAGCCAGATTAGATAAAAAGATATCTTCGGCATCATAAACGGTATTGTCTGCCAAAACGATTTCGGCGGCGATCGCAAAAGCAATTTCCACTAAATCTTCGGAAATCGCCGCCACAGAGGTATTAAATAACGAGCCAATCCCCTCTTTCTGGAGAATAGCCGCTGCTTTATCAAACATTTTTTGGATCTGATGGGGCGAATAATCCTCAAAAATATCCAAACTATTGACAATATCTGTAGCCACTTGACTTTCCTCGTCCGACGGTTGACCGTCAGCGAAGACAGAAACCGTTACAATACCAATAATCCCTTCTTCGCTGCTGAGAATTTCCTGACTTTGTGCCTCCGCCGCAAATATTTCATTGTACTCACCCATCGTCATCGTCTCCTGAGCAACTTCAACTGTAAGCTCAGTTTAAACAAAATCACGGCCTAAATCCTAATGTCCTCTCCTCTCATTCAATGGTATCCCGGTCATATTTCTAAAGCTGAAAAGGCACTGAAGGAGCAACTCAAACGGGTTGATGTGGTGCTGGAAGTGCGAGATGCTCGCATTCCTTTGGTTACGCAACACCCCCAAATGCCCGATTGGGTGGGCAGTAAAGCTAAGGTATTGGTACTCAATCGGGTGGATATGATTTCTGCCTCGGCGCGACAGTTGTGGGCGGATTGGTTTTATGCTCAGGGAGAGCAACCTTTATTTACTGATGCTCAACATGGCAAGGGGATGTTGGCAGTGACAAAGGCGGCGCAGTTGGCGGGGGTGGCAGTAAATCAAAAAAGACGCGATCGCGGGATGTTGCCTCGCCCGGTGCGAGCGGTGGTAATTGGTTTCCCCAATGTGGGAAAATCAGCTTTGATCAATCGCCTATTGGGGAAGCGGGTGGTAGAAAGCGCTCGCCGTGCCGGGGTGACAAAGCAATTGCGCTGGGTGCGAATTTCCGAAGAAATTGAATTATTAGATGCGCCGGGAGTCATTCCCTCCAAGTTGGAGCAGCAAGAGGCGGCGATTAAGTTGGCAATTTGCGAAGATATTGGCGAGGCAGCTTATAATAATCAGCGGATCGCCGTGGAATTAATTGAGTTGCTAAGTTATTTAGATGCCACTTCCGATGGTTTAGTATCCCTAGATTGTTTGGAGTCTCGCTACGGTATCCCCGTAGGGGAAATGACGGGGGAAGATTATTTAGCTCGGTTGGGAAGCGATCGCTGTCAAGGTGATATTGAAAGAGCAGCGCGGCAACTCCTAAATGATTTTCGCAAGGGAGTTTTGGGCGCGATTTCTTTGGAGTTACCACCACCATAGTATTACGTAATTTCTGCAAATGTTGAGGAATGTCTAAAAATAGACATGATTCTTAAGAATATATTAAATTTTATGATGGCAGACTATAATTCAGGTATTAATCTATCTCTTTTTTGCCGTAGGCGATTAGGCTAGGGCTATTCAGCAATCTTACTGATTAAAGTATGTTAACCACCCCGCCCCAGATTGCAGGTTATCAACTGGCAGAAATTATTCACCAAACGGCTAGTACGGCTGTTTATCAAGCTACCAGAGAACTAGATAATCTACCTGTGATTATCAAGTTACTGCAAGCAGAATATCCGACACTGAAAGAAATTGAACGACTAAAACACGAATACGAGATTGCGCGGGATCTAAATCTACCGGGGGCGATTAAACCTTACGATCTAGTTAATTATAAAAACGGTTTAGCGCTAATTCTGGAAGACTTTGGCGGGCAATCGCTGAAAAAAATTATTACTTACGGCAAAGTCGAAATTATCGACTTTCTATTTTTGGCAATTAGAATTGCAGAAATATTAGGGGATTTGCATACGAATCAGATTATTCACAAGGACATTAAACCACAAAATATTATTTATAATCCTAAAACTTTGGAAGTTAAAATTAGTGACTTTAGCATTGCCGCCCGATTATCTAGGGGAACTAAATGCCTTAGCACTGCCAATTCTTTAGAAGGAACTTTAGCCTATATTTCCCCAGAACAAACTGGACGAACTAATAGAGCCATTGATTATCGCACCGATCTTTATTCCCTAGGCGTAACCTTTTATGAAATATTAACCAATCAGTTACCTTGTCCTTACAACGATCCCCTAGAATTAGTTCACTGTCATATTGCTAAAACTCCCCCATTAATCAACCAAATTAATCCAGAAATTCCCGCCGCCATTGCCGGATTAGTTGCCAAGCTATTAGCCAAAACTCCTGAAGATCGCTATCAAAGTGCCTATGGGTTGAAGGCAGATTTAGAGGAATGTTTGATGCAACTGCACTCCCTCGGAAAAATCGATAACTTTCCCCTAGGAAAACAAGATAAAAGCGGTCAATTTCAACTTCCAGACAAACTGTATAATCGGGAAGCAGAAATCACGGAATTAACCAATATTTTCAAGCGAGTGCAAGCTGGTAGGATTGAGGTAGTATTAATTGAGGGCGATCCAGGAACTGGGAAATCCTTATTGGCAAAAGAAGTAGAGCGATCGCTTATTCGGCAGCAAGGTTATTTTATTACCGGAAAATGCGATCGCTGTGGAGATCAAATTCCTTATTTTCCCTTAATTCAAGCTTTTCAAGAACTAATTCAGCAGTTCCTGATTGCTAGCCAAGAACAAATTAACGTTTGGCAAGAGAAACTATTAACCGCCTTGGCAGACAGGGGACAAATAATTATTGATTCAATCCCAGAATTAGAATTAATTATTGGTAAACAGCCACCGCCACCGGAGCCAAGCAGTTTTAAAGAGGTTTTTAAAAAGTTTATTCTGCCATTAACAGATACAGAATGTCCGCTAGTATTATTTGTAGACGATTTGGAAAAAATTGATAGCAACTCCCTGGAATTAGTCCAGTTTTTATTAGCTAATACTCCCAGTAAACATTTATTAATTTTGGGAGCTAGTAGCGAAAATGAACTGACAGTAAATGGAGAATTAGTCCAAGCGATCGCCCAATGGGAATTGGCAGATATCAAAGTGAATAAAATCGCTTTGGAAAATTTGGATTTAGAACAGATCAATCAATTAGTTGCCGATACTTTAGGCGAATCTCCTCGCAAAACCTTGCCCATTGCCGATTTAATCTTAGAAAAAACTCAAGGCAATCCATTTTTGGCAATCCAGTTATTCAAATCCCTTTATCAAGACAAAATTTTAACCTTTAATTTTCGTTCGGGGCGCTGGCAATGGGATGTGGAAGCATTAGCAAAAATCAAAGTTGCTGATGATGTGGTGGAAATAGCGATCGCCAAAATTCAAAAGCTATCTAAAACTACTCAATACCTGCTACAATTAGCTGCTGTACTAGATGATAAATTCAACTTCAACACCCTAGCAATTATTAGCGAACAATCTCCTCCAATAATTGCCACCGAATTGCAACTAGCCATTGAAAAAGAATTAATTCTCCCGCTGAATGATCGGCGATTAATTTTACCACCGGAAGAGATATTATATCAGTTTGCTAATCCCCGCATCCAGCAAGCCATCTATAACCTGATTCCCGAAGCGCAGAAAAAACCACTTCACTGGCAAATCGGGCAACTTTTAGTTAAAAATACTTCCCAGTCAGTTCTAGAAGAGAAGATTTTTGCAATCGTTAAACATTTAAATATTAGTATGGAACTGCTTCACTCTCCATCAGACAAAGAGGAATTAGCAGAACTAAATCTTTTAGCTGGCAAGAAAGCCAAATATGCTCATGCTGGCGAGACAGCCTTAACATATTTAAACATTGGCTTAGGATTGCTCGCTAACAGTAGTTGGCTCACTAATTATCAATTGACATTTGCCCTCCATTTAGAAACCATTGCTTGCGAATATCTTTTAGGCAACTTCCAGCGAGCCACATCCCTAGCGACAATGACACTGAAACAGATTAACTCCGATGAAGATAAATTTAAAGTTAATCAAATTCAATTTAGACATTATCAAAATACTGGCTGTTATGCCGAGGCAATTCAGTTAGGTTTAAAAAGCTTGAAATGGCGCGGCTTAGAATTGGTAGCATTTCCCAGTCAAGAGGATTTATCCACTGCCGCCTTAACCGTGCAACAAAACTTAAACGAGCGAGACATTGCCGATTTAATTAATATCGCTGAATCCGAGCAATCTCAGCTATTAGCAACTATTAGTTTATTAGCCGATCTGATTTTGCCAGCCTATTTAACTTCGGAAAATTTCGGGATTTTGTGCATTCTCGAAATGATGAATCTTTGCTGGCAGTATGGCGATCGCGCTTGGGCAGCTTTAGCCTATACTTGGTACTATAGCTTATTAGTAAGCGATCGCCCTCAAAGTTGGTTGCCATTAGCAGACAGAGTGAATCTGAAATCTCCACTCCAAAATCTCCCTTTGACAGATCGCCGCATTGAAGCCCAAATTCGCGCCTTATCTAGCACTTTAATCGATTATTGGCAGCAACCAATCAAAACCAATATCAGTTTACAAAGAGCCGCCTATCAAGCCTTGAAAGAAAGGGGAGATTTTGCTTGGTGTCATTACAGTGCCATTGGAATTTTTTGGCAAAAACTCATCATTAGCGATGACTTAGCGCGGCTTGCTCAAAAATATCAACAATACATTCATTTTGCCAAAGAAACCGATCTGACAGCAGCTTTAACCTTAATGGTACAACACCAACTAATATTACAGTTAGCCGGAAATCCTGCCAATCATGGCAACCATAGCCAAACATATTTCGATCCCGAAACAGCCTTAGCAACATTTCAATCGAAACAATATTTTCTCGGCAGCAATAATTATTACCTTGCCCAACTGGTGATTTTTTACCTTGAGGAAAAATACCAAGATGCCGCTGAAATAGCAGATGCTTTTGAACAGGCGATCGCCGCTGATTTTCAAGGCACTTGCCACTGCTTTTATCAAGGATTAAATTCAGCAGCATTGTATTTTCAAACCCAGGATAATCAAAAAACAGTCTATTGGCAAAATTTTCAAACTTGTCGTCAAAAACTGCAAACTTGGGCAGAACATTGTCCAGAAAACTTTTTAGTCAACCACTTATTAATAGAGGCTGAAGCAGCCCAGATAAACGAAAAATATTGGCAAGCAGTGGATTTATACGATCGCGCGATCGCCGCTGCCAAAGAAAATAAATTGATGTTTTTAGAAGCCTTAGCCAATGAACTAGCTGCCAAATTTTACTTGAGATTAAATAAACCGAAAATTGCCAAAACCTATCTGCGAGATGCCCATTATATCTATCTGAAATGGGGAGCCGCCGCCCCAGCCCAAAAATTAGAAACTAAATATCCCCATTTGCTGACATTACCCGTCGTTGCCGAAGTTAAAAATGACCAACTGGGAATGATTTCAATTTCCACCACTACCACCACTGGTTCCATTTCTGGTATCCTAGATTGGTCAACAGTGGTGAAAGCCTCCATTGCTATTTCTGGAGAAATTTTACTGGAAAATTTGCTCAGAAAGCTGCTGAAAATCACTTTGGAAAGTGCCGGAGCCAAAATGGGCTTTTTCCTGACTAAAACACAGCAGCAATGGATGATTGAAGCTGAAGCCACTATTGATAGCACTGAAGTCAAAGTTTCTCAATCCTTGCCCATTGAAAATAGCGGGTTAGTGCCAGTTTCGATTATTTATTATGTGGATAGAACCCAGCAAAACGTAGTTTTAGATGATGCTACCGAATCCGAAATCTTTGCCAGCGATCCTTATATTATTCAACATCAACCCAAATCAGTATTGTGCTTTCCGATTATTCACCAAGCTAAAATTACGGGAATTCTGTATTTAGAAAATCCTTTAACTGTAGGAGCATTTACGAGCGATCGCATCGAAATTTTAAAAGTATTAAGTTCCCAAGTTGCCATTTCCATTGAAAACGCCCTGCTTTATAATCACCTGCAAAGCTATTCTCAAGAACTAGAAATCAAAAACGCCGCCCTCAAAGAATCCGAAACTAGAGAACGCGCAAAAGCCCAAGAATTAGCTCAATCTTTAAATCAATTGCAACAAACTCAATCCCAACTAATTCAAACCGAGAAAATTTCTAACCTAGGACAACTGGTAGCTGGAGTCGCCCACGAAGTCAATAATCCCATTGGATTTATTTCTGGTAATATCGATCGTGCCAACGAATATGTCCAAGATTTAACCGATTTATTGACACTTTACCAAAAGCATTATTCCCAACCCCCCAGAGAAATTCTAGATAAAGCAGAAGAAATTGAATTAGAATATGTTCTGGAAGATTTACCCAATACGATTTCCTCCATGAAAATAGGTGCAGATCGCATCCGGGAAATTATGTCTTCTCTTCGCAACTTTTCCCGTGCCGATTCAACTCAAAAACATCTCGCCGATATTCATCAAGGCATTGACAGCACCCTAATTATTTTACGATATCGCCTCAAAGCCAAATCAGAACGTCCAGCAATTAACATTATTAAAGAATACGGTGACTTGCCGTTAATAGAATGCTATGCTGGACAACTAAATCAAGTATTTATGAACTTAATTGCCAATGCTATTGATGCCCTAGATGAATCTAATCTGGGACATTCCTACCGGGAAATTGAAGCCAATCCAAATGCGATCGCCATTCGGACATCAGTAATTAATTTAGCCGAACAGAATTTCGCCGAAATCCGGATTGCTGACAATGGACCAGGAATTACCCCCGAAGTTCAGCAGCATCTTTTTGATGCCTTCTTTACTACTAAACCTGAAGGCAAAGGTACGGGTTTAGGATTATCAATCAGCTATCAAATTATTACCGAAAAACATGGAGGACAAATGCAATGTGTTTCCACTCCAGGCAAAGGAGCCGAGTTTATTATTCAAATTCCCCTTTAATTTCCCTTGGGGATAACGCACCATCAACGCTATATCTAATGAAACAATTATTTGAAAATACTAGGCAGTAAAGCAGGAGCTTGCCAAAGAGCATAAAAAATAAAACCAAAAAACAAACTAATTACTAGAGTTAAACCATAGCTGAAACACATCAGCAAACCATCAGATTCTAAGGTAGCGACAGCCAGCAACAGAATCGGTATTGTAGGAATAGGATTGGTTAAGGGAATAGGCAGCATCAGCAGGACTACCAACCAAGCAATGCAAATCCCATTGAATCTCCAAATATAAGGATTATCTGCCAATTTTGGTAAACGCGGGTGAGCGATCTTTTCTAAAATGACAGTTACTTTCTGCAAATTTTTTAAAAGTTGTAAAACAAACCCTTGAGGAAAGACAAACTGCCCAACTTTTTTAGGTAGCCAAGGTTGTCGCATTCCCCCTGCCATCTGTAAACCCAATAATAAGCTACCCACCCCAAGAATAGTAGTTAATCCTGGAGGCATGGGAAATAAAAAAGGCAATGTGAGTAAGAAAATTACCAAGCTAAACCCTCGCTCAGAAGTTTCTGAAAGAATATCTTCTAAAGTTAAAGGGTGTTCTGCCAACCTTTCTAAAAGCACTTTAATGTCGGTGGAAAATCGAAATTTCATATTGGGGAATAGGGAATAGGGAATAGGGAACAGGGAACAGGGAACAGGGAACAGGGAACAGGGAACAGGGAACAGGGAACAGGGAATAGGGAATTAAGGGAATAGTAGTAGTAGGGTGCGTTAGCGATAGCGTAACGCACCGTTAAACTGCTTCCTAGTAACACACCGTTAAACTGGTTCCCAGGCAGAGCCTAGGAAGGAGTAAAACGAGTAAACGAGTAATTATTCCCTATGCTGCGATCGCATAAAGAGTTTTTCCAACTCCACCCAAACGAACATCAACAGACTAAAGCCAATACAAATAGAAAGCTCTAGGAAACTCAGTTGATGAATGCCAAAGAAATCTCTTAGAGGTGGGATATAAATTAGCAACAGTTGCAAAACCGTGGTGACGCTCACAGCTGCCAAAATATAGGGATTGGAGAAGGGATTGAGTTCGATGGTTAATTGCGTATTGGAGCGAATGGCTAGGGCGTGTCCCATTTGGGCAATACAAAGAGTGGTAAAAACCATCGTTTTCCAAGTATCTTTGTGACCGGGATAACCGGGCGCATGGGTATAACTGTGAGCCCAAGCCATTAAAGCAATGGTGAGAATAGCCAGGACGATCCCAATCCGCACCATATACGCCCCTAAACCCCGCGAGAAGATGCTTTCGCGGGGGTCATAGGGGGGACGCTTCATGACATTGGGTTCGGCTGGCTCCATTGCCAGAGCGAGGGCAGGTAAACCATCGGTGACTAGGTTCATCCACAAAATTTGCAAGGGGGAAAGGGGAACACCACCCAAGCCAATTAAGGGAGCGGCGGCAATGGTAATCACTTCCCCAATGTTGCTGCCGAGGATGTATTTAATGAAGCGGCGAATGTTGGTATAAACCACCCGCCCTTCTTCGGTGGCGGCGACGATGGTGGCAAAGTTATCATCCAGCAACACCATGTCGCTAGCTTCTTTGCTGACATCAGTGCCAGTAATCCCCATCGCAATGCCGATGTCCGCTTGTTTGAGGGCGGGGGCATCGTTGACACCATCCCCTGTCATAGCGACAAATTGACCTTGACTTTGCAGGGCTTGGACGATTCGCAGTTTGTGTTCTGGGGCAACCCGGGCATAAACACTGATGTTGGCAACTTGCTGTTCTAGTTCGGCTTGACTCAGTTTTTCTAGTTCTTGTCCAGTTAAGACACGCAAATCTGCCAGATTGCTAGCGCTGCCAATGCCTAAATCTAGGGCGATCGCTTTCGCGGTAAGTTGATGATCTCCGGTAATCATAACGACGCGAATGCCAGCTTGTTTGCACTTACTGACGGCTTCTCGCACTTCTGGGCGGGGTGCATCTAGCATTCCCACCAAGCCCAACCACACCATTTGTTCTTCCACATTTTCATCAATGGTGTTAGGAGCAACTTCGGGCAGTAGTTTATAGGCGAAACCCAGCACTCGCAGCCCTTCCGCTGCCATTTGATCGTTTTGGGTCAAAATAGCATGGCGCTGGCTGCCATTGAGCTGTTCGGGGGCATCTAGGCCATGAATTTGAGTGCAACGCTCTAGGATTAGTTCTGGGGAACCTTTGCAAAACAGGATCAGAGGGGGAATGGTGGGTAAGGATAAATCCGCGCTCTCCGTCGGATGACAAATTACACTCATCCGCTTGCGCTCGGAGGAAAAGGGCAACTCGGCAACGCGGGGGAGTTGGGGAACCGCCGTTTCCTTAAAGATGCCTGCTTTACCCGCGAGGGAGAGTAGCGCTCCTTCCGTGGGATCTCCCAAAATTGTCCATTGTCCATTCTCTTGCTGCAAGATGGCATCGTTGCAGATGGTGGCGGCGAGTAAAAGTAAATTTAGTTCGGGATACTGCCCTTCAGCTAAAACTGATTCCGAGGTGCGAAAATCTCCGGTGGGAGCGTAACCTTCGCCGCTGACTAGAAAGGTTTTTTGGGCTGCTATCGCCCGCCGCACTACCATTTTATTTTGAGTTAGCGTCCCGGTTTTGTCGGAACAAATGGTGGTGACTGAACCCAAGGTTTCCACGGCGGGTAATTTGCGAATCAAGGCATTACGGCGCACCATCCTTTGCGTGCCGATGGCGAGGGTGACGGTAACGACGGCGGGTAAGCCTTCGGGAACAACGGCAACCGCCATGCTCAGGGATACTTCTAATAATTCTTCAAAGTAAGACCAACCGAGGCGGTAAAGTCCTAGACCAACGACAATGGCAACTAAAATTAAGGAACCTGTGACTAGGACTTGGCCTAGTTGCGTCATTCTTTGTTGTAGGGGGGTGGGTTCGCTTTCGACGGATTGCAGCATTGAGGCGATGCGCCCAATTTCCGTTTGCATCCCGGTGCGGGTGACGAGGACTTTTCCCCGCCCTTGAATGACTTCTGTACCCTGAAAAACTAAGTTTAAGCGATCGCCTAAAGGAGCATCTTCGGGAAGTTGGATTTCTGCCTGTTTGGTGACGGCTTCCGCTTCCCCTGTCAAGGCTGACTCGCGGATTTGCAAGTTAATCGCTTCCAACAATCGCCCATCGGCGGCGATTTGTACCCCGGCTTCCAGGAGCATGATATCTCCGGGAACGATTTCTTTGGCTTCAACTTCCAAAGTTTTGCCCTCCCGAATCACCCGTACATGGGGAGAAGAGAGGTTTTTCAGGGCTGCCAAAGCTTTTTCAGCGCGGCTTTCTTGCAGATAGCCCAACAAACCATTTAAAAACACGATCGCAAAGATGGCGATCGCGTCTTTGGGAAACTTCTGGGCGCGGAGATCCAAAAAACCTGAGATAATGGCGACGGCGATCAGCATCACTAACATGATGTTGGTGAACTGATCCCATAAAATTGCTAAAGCACTACGTCCGGCGGTTTCTAGCAATTCGTTTGTACCGTAGTGCTGCGATCGCTCGGTGACAGCACGATCGTCTAAACCTGTCTGGGGATTACTTTCCAGAACCTCTAGGGCATTCTCAGCAGCCAAGGCGTGCCAAGTTACCGTTGCTGTATCTGGCAGAGAAGTAGCAGAGATAGATGAACTTGTCAAAGATGTCATAGGGTAGTTAATGAGCGGGTAGCAAGTAGCCGACAGTCAAAGATGTTTCCCCTGTTACTGCTGGCAAAGCCGAAGAGATCGAGAGCATCAATACCAACTGGTAGTGTATATTGTCTCATTAGTTCTTGGGTAGTTTGAAGGCGATCGCCAGTTTTTTGTTGCTGAAATCAGTGTGATTTTCTATGGTATCGCTAACTACTATCAATCTCAGGCGATCGCCGTTCCGGTTTTTCCTTTATTTTTACACGATTTTCTAGTTCCACCTAGTTAATTTTAAACAAATGCTTAATTTTAACTTACGATGGGCTACTTATTTAGGCTCTTTAGAATTGACATTCCGAATCACCCAATAACTGATGGAAAGAGCCAAAATTGCACTGGCTAAAGCAATTATTCCTAATTCAGTAGTCTTTTCTAAATCCAAGATAATAATTTTTCGAGCCACGGCAATCAAAGAAGTGACAATCACTAATTCCAGTTGAATCACGTGCTTCTTGAGATAGGCAGTGATATTTTCTAGAATTTCCAAGGCAATTAAAACATTCAGAAATAAGCCGAAAATACTAAATAAGGTTCTAGTAAAGGAATCCTCGGTTTTAGCAAATAGAGATTGAAATAAATCTAATCCTAAATGCCAAATCGCTACGGCAATCACTAGGATCATGAACGCGGAAAGGATTTTAGAAACAATTACCTCTATCCTTTCCAACTGCAACAAAAAATTTTGTTCGCTGGTAGCGACTTTTAGCACTTGCAGCCATTTTTGCCATTTTTTCATGTTCTTTTAGGGTTAGGGTAATGCACCATTGATGCTGGGTAATTCAGGCTTTTTTTAACGCAAAGGGCGCAAAGGGAGCGCAAAGTACGCAAAGTAAAGCAAGGAGCAGTTTAATATTGATCTAGATATTGGCGATGTATCCATAAAAACTCCTGGCGCTTGTTTTGGACTTTTTCTAATTCTCCAAAGTTATTAGTGGGGTCTTGTTTTTCTAAAATTGCGTGGAGTTCTCGCAAGAGGGAACCTTTGGCACGAATGGCAGATTTGGTTTTTTCTGTGGTTGATTCAAAATCGCTTGTTTCTCCATCCACTAGCCAGTTGCCGATATTTTCGCTGCCTTGGACAAAGGAATTTGCAGTTTGAACACCAAATTCTAGTTGTTCCATGATGGCTTTGTATTCCTGATCGTCGGTGGCGAGTTTTGTGCCGGGAATGGCAATCGGCAAGGCTAGTTTGAGGGTGATGGAAATGATTCGTAGCAGAGGAGAGATTTTTTGAATCCATTCCTTGGTTAGTTCAATTTCGTACACGCCTCGTTTGTCGTCTTTGCCATTGATGGCGGTTAAGGGCAACCGACTATGCTCGCACCACAGGGTTAGCCGGAATTTTTGGGCAATCCAT
The DNA here is from genome assembly GCA_936920195.1 of uncultured cyanobacterium. Classification (GTDB taxonomy): domain Bacteria; phylum Cyanobacteriota; class Cyanobacteriia; order Cyanobacteriales; family FACHB-T130; genus CAKZHE01. Next base: position 31,544 of record CAKZHE010000118.1, read on the forward strand.
GTGGGTTTGTCAAAGAAACCGGGATCAACGGGTTCAATACTAAACAAACGGGGACCATCTTTGGCAGGATCGGTGAGCGTGGCTAGTAATGCTCTATATTGTTCATCAATTTGGCTCATTAAGGTTCGCAGTTGGACGCTGACGGAATCAAAACCTTTATCGACAGCGCGGAAGATTTGTTGCTGTCCTTGATGGAGTTGGTTAACTGCATCCTGCCATTCTGGTTTGGCAGCATTGGGAGCCATTAAGTCATCAATGTTATGAAATTTACGACAGACGGCACAGCGGACTTTGGACATTCCTTGATTTTTAAAGTCGATGATTTCATCCCGTTCTAGCAAGCCTTTGCAGTCTGGGGTAGGGCAAGGCAAATACTGTCGAGGATCGAGTCCTTTCCAAAAATTCTTGACTAACCATGATACCTCAGCGCAGAGATGCCCTAGGAAACCTGTGGGATAGGCGGCTCGCACGGTGATATAGACATCTCCAGCAATTTCTTCAATCAAGGCACGACCATTAAAACCATCATCTAACAGCATCCCATTTTTCCAGTGACGGCTGAGGTAATAGTTTTTGCGTCCGAGGGAATAGCGGTGCAAGCGAACAATTAGGCGATACATCAGTCCTTCGGCTTCGACGGTGCGCCCGGTTTGGGCATCCAGAATGCGACAGATTTGCGTCCGTTCCGTATCTCCTGGTTGCAATATCCAATCCTGCTCCCAGCCATCGGTGCGGCTGCTGGGAACCAATTGCGCCATCAGCGTAGTAGGTGGTGCGTCTGCTTCGGGCAATTCCACTTGATAGGAAAGATCGCAGCGTTCCATCAATTTCCGAAAGACGGGATGCAAATGTTCGGGATAGCGGTCTCTATCCCGCGCCGGATCGTTCCATAATTCACTGAGGTGTTTATGGGTGACTAAACCATTTTGATCTTTGACTTGTGGATCTTCTAGGACAAAACTGATGGCTTTGGTGAGCCATTCTGGTTTGAGGATGACGGTATCTTTCAGTATGGGGTCGGTGTTGTAATGAATTAAATGCCCCAATTCGTTGAGGATGATAGCGTAGAGTTTCGCCAATTCCAGATCGACATCCTGCGCTGCACAAAGGATTTGAAATTGTTCGTAGGTAATCCAGGCATCGGTTTGGCTGCGTTGGCGGAGGGCATCCAGTACCCGTTTCCAACTGGCGGGAACAGAGCGCCCTACTTGGGGAATGTTGGCAGCTTGATGGGCAATGACTTGCTTGAAGTCATCCAAACCGTACCCAGTTTTGCTATCAATGTGGTAGAAGCCCACAATCAGGTTGCCAAACTCATCTTGCAGGGTTTTTTCGTCGATGTGGTCTAGCCTTTGTTTGGGACCGCCGTGGGTGGCAACAACGAGGATGTGCGGTTGTTCGTCGGGGCGCGTTTCGTCGCAAGCCCGATGTTTAACCATTTTCAGCCACTCATCTACGCAGCATTGCTCTGGTCCCCGGCGAGGATTCCAAACGGCAAGGTAGATAGCAGGGGCGGTAAAAAAGAGTTGATGGGTATGGCGATAGATGTTTTGTCCGCCAAAATCCCAGGCGTTGAGGGTAATCTCTTTGCCGCTTTCGGAGTCGGTAACAAGCAGAGATTTGATATCGACTTCTACACCGTGGGTTGTCTGGCGGTTTTCTACCCACTCATCACCGCGCATTGCTCCTAGGAGGCTGGTTTTGCCTACTTCTCCTTCACCCACTAGGATCAGCTTGGCTTCATTCAACACGATTTGGGCTTTGGCTTTGGCTCGCAGATAAGCTTTGACAGCGGTAAGTCCTTCTTTGTAAGCTGCTGCCAGTTCGGGGTTGAGAGGATTATCCTCAAGGTCAAGCGCTAGTAACTTGGTGAGAGATGCGATCGCCTCTGGCAGTGTAGTCAATTGGTTGCCAGAGAGGTAAAGCATTTGCAACTTGGTGAGAGATGCGATCGCCTCTGGCAGTGTAGTCAATTGGTTGCCAGAGAGGTAAAGCGTTTGCAACTTGGTGAGAGATGCAATCTCCTCTGGCACTACTGTCAATTGGTTTTTGGAGAGGTAAAGTGTTTGCAACTGGGTGAGAGATGCGATCGCCTCTGGCAATATTGTCAATTGGTTTTTGG
>CAKZHE010000119.1 GCA_936920195.1 uncultured cyanobacterium
AGGGGCAATCCCCCCGTGGTTGCCCCAATTTAACGGGGTAGGCACGGGGGCGCTACCCCTACACATTTACACAAATGTATTGGGATATTATAATTGGTTTTTATGAAGAAAAAACATCTTCCCCATCCTAAACCTGAAATCCCTAAACCCAAAGCGATTAGAACTGGCTATGAAGAATATAGCGTGGCAGGGTTTTATCAAAAATTTGGTGATGATTATCGCAATCCCCAAGAAGCTGATGTGCGGCAAGTTTTAGAATTAGCCCTAGCTGCCATTAATCAACTCATTTCCAAGGACAATCTCATCCTAGATTTAGCCTGCGGTAGCGGTGAAGTCACCTTAACCTTAATCAATTTAGGTTATACCAATATTGACGGCATCGATCCTTATACCTATAATGCCTATTACCAGCGCACAGGTAAAATAGCCGAAACTTATACTTTTGAAGACATTGCTAATGGAGTTCTAAATAGCAGAAATTATAATTTAATTATTTGCAGCTTTGCCCTACATCTGCTCGCCGAATCCCGCCTACCTGCCCTACTCTATCAAATTAGTCGCATTGCTAGTAACTTAATCATTATTACCCCCCACAAGCGACCAGAATTTAAGCCCTCTTGGGGCTGGATTTGCCGACAGGAAATCATCTTTAATCGGGTTCGCGCTCGCTGCTATCAATATATTTACCCTGAAAAAACCTAACTTTCTCGCAACAGTTGTTTCACCGTGCCAACTAATTCCTGGGGTTGAAAAGGCTTGGCAATATAAGCATCTGCACCTTGTTTCATGCCCCAATAACGGTCAAATTCTTCCTTTTTTGTCGAACACATCACCACTGCCACATCCTTCGTCTTGGCATCTGCCCTAATTTTTCGGCAAACTTCATAACCATTCATTTTCGGCAAAATGATATCTAACACCACCAAATCTGGTGGATTGTCTTCCATTTGCTCCAATGCTTCCACACCATCAGAGGCAACCGTTACCTGCAATCCGCTGTTGCGGAGCAGACTAGAAATCATTTCTCGTTGTGCTTGACTGTCTTCCACAACTAGAACTATGCTCATGGTTTCATACCTAAAATTGGGAGTTGAAAAGGTTGGTGGTCACAAATGGCACATCCTGAAGGTTATAGAGCCTTAAATGCAATCTTACCCAGTTTTAGCAAATTTCTAGTCTTTTGGGGTAAAATTTACCATAAATTACAGTTGACATTGGTAGATCCGTTTGTTAGTTGAATTTGTAATGAAAATTTACAACTGGCGATCGCGCCTAAGTCAACTATATGCAATCCCACTACTTCCTAGGACAGAAGGTTTTACCCCTTCTTTACCTAGCCCTTCCTAAAGTCGTGACGTATAGCACTGCTTCGTCAGCGGGAATGCCCAAAACTTCATTTACTTGGTCATCAAAGAAGCCGCCGATACCGCTGACACCCAAACCTAGGCGCATCGCGGCTAAATTCAGCCGCTCGCCCAAATGACCAGCGTCCATGTGTAAGTAACGATAGGCGCGATCGCCATATTTTGCCACGGCTGCTTTTAGATCCGCTGTATGAAATAATACGGCGGCGGCATCTCTGCCCAAATCCTGCCCCAAACAGAGAAAATGCAACTCTTGGCGGAAGTTTTTAAACCGGATTTGGCGCAATTCTTCGGCTTTAGGAGCGTAATAGTAGCAACCTTCCTCTAAACCATTGACTCCGGAGACGGCAATAAAAGTCTCAATTAAATTTAAGTCAAAATAATCGGGATGGGGATCTAAATTTTGCTCAATGTAGTGTTGGGGTTGATAAGTGAAATCCAACAGGGCTTTTAGTTCTTCAAAAGTTATTTCTGCTCCGCTGTAAGCGCGAGTAGAACGCCGTCGCAAAATCGTAGTTTCCAGAGCTTGAAAAAGCACATTGGGGCTGCTTTGTCCTTGCCAATTAATTGGTTTAGAAGTCGTAGAAATTTTTAAACAAAAAGGAAAGTTGTACTTATCTTCTAAAGACTTTTCCTCATCGGGATTGGTAGAGGTTGCCAAAGATTCGAGATTAAAAACTTCTTGAATTTGGGTAGCCTGATGTAAATAGGAAAGCAATTGACCTTCCGGGATGCGGGGATATTCGGTTTGGATGCTAGATGGGAGAGCTGTCATTCCAGAGGGAAGATTTTGATTTAGGTCTAATAAATCAGCGAGGGGAATAACTGCGATCGCCCCTTCCTGTTCAGCATCCAAATACAGCAATTGATTTACAGCTTGGTCTAAAAATCCCCCAATCAAATGCGGACGATAATCCACCATTGCACTTGCCAATTCAATATTACCCAACAAATGCCCCGTATCCAAAAAAATCCGGCGATAGGCGCGGTCTTGGTAACGCCAAGCCGAACGATAAAAAATCGCCGTTGTCACCAAGGCAATTTGGGTATTTTCTAATACTGGATGCCAGAAACAAGCATCTTGCAAACCTTGCCAAACCTCATTATCCCAAAAATGCACCAAGGAATGAGTTTTTGCCTGGTAATTATACAATCCCGGCGGTAATTGCAGCAGACCCCGCGAAATTAAATAAATCTCTGCGGGGTACAATCCCCCCGCCGAAGGTGCAGAACGCAAATAGAGGTCATCTCCCATCATCGAAGTCAACCTCGCCGTCAAACCGTAGCTGCACAACAGCAACCGCGACAGCCGCTGCCACCAGGTGCTATCCCAGGAAACCGGAGGTTCCTCTTCCAAATAGGGTTTTAAATCAAAATGCTTGCCAATTTTGTATTCTTTAAAAGGAACAGGCTGAGTTGACCAGTCCAAACCCTGTCCCTTAGAGGCAATAGTCTCTGGGTCGTATTTGGTGCGTTTGTGGTAATACTCAGCAATGGAATCTTTAACTTCTGGCATAATAAACTTGGGACTATAAACTGAATTAAAGTAGATGGAGAGAGTCACGCTCTAGCTACTTAACTCGATCTTAAGGTTTTCAGCTAATTATTGTCGCTTGTTTCGAGTCCAGTTCTCTGTCAATTAGAATGTTAGTGGAACGATCGCCCAATAGGAATCAACTTAATGACCGATCGGCAACGAGCTTTACAAGTCCTCCAGCGCCTGAATCTGCTGTATGCGGGTTCTCCTTGTCCCCTAGAATTTCAAACCCCAGTACAGTTGCTGCTGGCAGTGATTATGGCGGCGCAATGCACGGATGAGCGAGTTAACCAGGTGACAGCGGCACTGTATAGTAGGTATCCTGATGCAGCAGCGATCGCCCATGCCGATTTAGCCGAATTAGAAACAATCCTCCAATCCCTCAGTTTTTTTCGCAACAAAGCCAAAAACATCCAAGCTACCAGCCAGGTGTTGGTAGAAAAATACGGCGGTGAAGTTCCCCAAGATATTGCTCAATTGGTGAAACTGCCTGGTGTCGCTCGCAAAACTGCCACGATGGTATTACATTTCGCCTACGGGATTGATGCCGGGATTACTGTCGATACCCACGTTAAACGTCTCAGCGAGCGGTTGGGGTTCAGCCAGCAAAAAGACTTGGACAAGATTGAAAAGGATTTAATCCAGCTTTTGCCGGAGTCGGAATGGGGAAATTGTTTTGTTTCCCTGACTTATCATGGGCGCTCGGTGTGCAACGCCAAAAAACCAGCCTGTAATATTTGCACCGTAGCAGATTTATGCCCCAGTGCCACTGAAAAAGCGTAAATCTTTGTTAAGATCGATCTCGCTGTGTAAATTTGCGAATGGGCAACAGTGGAGTTCCCCAATTTAACCGGGCAACCACAGGGGGATTGCCCCTACAAAATTTCCCAATTCACTGTTGATGGTGCGTTACGCTAACGCTACTAAAGCTAACACACCCTACCGATAGAAGCATTCCCAATTCCCTTTATTCCCTGTTCCCAATTCCCTTTATTCCCTTTATTCCCTCTCCCCCCTGTTCCCTGTTCCCTCTTCCAACGGAGACTTTTAATGCTGCGACTCGAACATATTAATAAAACCTATCCTACAGGTGAAGTCCTTAAAGATGTTAGCTGGGAAGTGAAACCAGGCGATCGCATTGGGTTAGTGGGAGTGAATGGAGCCGGAAAATCCACTCAGTTGAAAATCATTGCGGGGGAAGTGGAACCAACGGCAGGGGAAATTATTCGTCCCGCTAATCTGCATATTTCCTATCTTACCCAAGAATTTGAAGTCGATCCCACCAGGACGGTGCGGGAAGAGTTTTGGACTGCCTTTGGCGAAGCTAATCAGGCTCAACAGGATTTACACCAGGTAGAACGGGATTTGCAAGCCGCTACTCCAGAGGAATTAGACCGTTTAATTCACAAATTAGACCGTTTGCAGCGACAATTTGAAGGGTTGGATGGTTATGGTTTGGAGTCGCGGATTGAGAAAATTATGCCCGATTTGGGGTTTGCTCAAGAAGATGGCGATCGCCTAGTCAGCGCCTTCAGTGGGGGCTGGCAAATGCGGATGAGTTTAGGAAAAATTCTCCTGCAAAAACCAGATTTATTATTGCTGGACGAACCCACAAACCATTTAGATTTAGAGACAATTGAATGGTTGGAAACTTACCTGAAAGGGTTGAAAACTCCGATGGTCATTGTTTCCCACGACCGGGAATTTTTGGATCGGCTCTGCACTCAAATTGTGGAAACTGAAAGGGGCGTTTCCACAACTTATTTGGGCAACTATTCCTCCTATTTGCTGCAAAAGGCCGAAGCTCAAGCCGCCCAACTCAGCGCCTACGAACGCCAGCAAAAGGAACTAGAAAAACAACAAGTCTTTGTCGATCGTTTTCGCGCCAGTGCCACCCGCAGTACCCAAGCTAAAAGCCGCGAAAAGCAATTAGACAAGATTGAAAGAATTGAAGCACCAACGGGATCGATCAGAACTCTACATTTCCGCTTTCCTCCGGCTCCCCGCAGCGGTCGAGAAGTGGTAATTATTAAAGATTTAGTCCATGAATATGATGACAAGATTCTATTTTTGGGAGCAGATCTGTTAATTGAAAGAGGCGATCGCGTGGCTTTCCTTGGTCCCAATGGTTGCGGTAAATCCACTCTATTGCGCCTAATTATGGGCATGGAACAACCCAGCGATGGTAAAGTCGAGTTGGGAAATCATAACGTCATCCCTGGATATTTTGAGCAGAATCAAGCGGAAGCTTTAGATTTAGACAAAACTGTGATGGATACCATCCATGACGAAGTACCGGATTGGACAAATGAAGAAGTTCGCACCCTATTAGGACGATTTTTATTTAGTGGCGATACGGTGTTTAAAAAGGTAGGCGCTCTCAGCGGGGGCGAAAAAGCTCGGTTAGCTCTAGCCAAAATGTTGTTACGTCCTGCCAATTTGTTAATTTTGGACGAGCCAACCAATCACTTAGATATTCCTGCCAAAGAGATGCTAGAAGAATCAATTCAGCACTATGATGGCACGGCGCTAATTGTTTCCCACGACCGCTATTTTATCTCCCAAGTGGCAAACAAAATTATCGAAATTCGCGACGGTGAGTTTCGAGTTTATTTGGGAGATTATCACTATTATCTGGATAAAATTGAGGAAGAAAAGGAAGAAGCTAGATTAGCCGCGATCGCCGCTGAAAAAGCTGCCAAAAAAGCCGCTAAAGCTGCCAAAGCTACGGCTAAAGGCAAATAAAACTATTTGGCGGCTAAGGAATGAAAAAATGAATTACTCGTTCCCAGGCTCTGCCTGGGAATGCCCATTGAGAGGCTCTGCCTCGGATGACAAAGCGAGGCAGAGCCTAGGAACCAGTTTATCAATTATCAACAGGACTTACGCAGAGCCTCTATATATAGCGTTTTGTAGGGGCAATGTTTCGACAAAGCTCAACAACCATCCCCCCGTGGTTGCCCCTATTCCTAGGATAGTTGCGTAAGTCCTGATCAAGTTATTGATTTTTCATTGCTAATTGGTTAGACTGATTAGCAAACCTAGCAAAGCACCCCCTACAACTAACCAGGCAGAATTAATTTTAAACCGAATTGCTAAGAAACCTGCCATCAAAGCGATCGCCATTGCTGGTAAATCCAAGAAAGTGCGTTCTGAGCTAATTAAAGTTGTCTGCGCTAGTTGTAATGTTACCACTGCCATCAACGCGATCGCACTGACATTCACAGCATCAATAAATGCCGCTGTCCAAGTTGAAGATCGCAGATAGGGAATCAAAGGATTGAGAGCCGCTACAAACAGAAATGAAGGCAAAAAAATCGCGATGGTAGCGACAATTGCTCCGGGAATTCCCGCAATCAGATAGCCAATAAAAGTAGCTGTAGAAAGCACTGGTCCCGGAGTTAATTGTCCAATGGCGATCGCATCCAATAGTTGTGCCTGCGTTAGCCAGCCATAATCGTGAACTAATCCCGCTTGCAAAAAAGCCACTAATACATAGCCGCTGCCAAAAAGAACTGCCCCAGTTTTGAGAAAAAATAATCCTAATTGGGCTAAAATTAACTTGGTTTGCCAATTAAAAATTAACCAGTAAATCGGTAATAATAACCCTAGAAAAAAGACTTTGCGATCCAACTTGAATGGAGTGGCAGAAACTGGCAAATTCTGATTTGGGTGGGCTGAATGCCACCACCACATCCCACCCAACCCACCCAATAACAGCGCGATCGCCTCATTTAATCCTATCAAAACAGCGATCGCCACTGCCAACCCCACAACCCCCAACTGACGGTTTTTAAAAGCTGTTTTTCCCAACCGCCAAACCGCACTAAAAATAATCGCCAACACCACAGGTTTAATCCCATAAAGTAGCGGTGCAACTTCGGGCAACCTACCCCAACTAACATACAGCACCGCCAACCCCGCCGTAATCAGCACCGCAGGCACAATAAAGCTCGCACCCGCCACAACTAACCCTCCCCAACCAGCGCGGAGAAAACCAATATGAATCGCCATTTCCGTAGAATTGGGACCAGGAATCAGATTAGTTGCTCCGACTAAATCAAGAAACTGCGATCGCGTCAACCACTGCCGGCGATTCACCACCTCATCTTCCATCATGGCAATATGGGCAGCAGGTCCTCCAAAGCCAATCAATCCTAACTTAAAAAATAGTTTTGCTAGTTCCAGCATTTGTTAAACTTTAGATAAAAGCGATCGCCATCATGGAAGTTAGACAACCTCGTTATAGCAAAGAAGAATTTGCCCAACGCGGCAATGAATTTTATGAGTAGTAGGGTGCGTTAGCGATAGCGTAACGCACCGTTAACTGGCAGGCGGTGCGTTACGCTGCGCTAACGCACCCTACTAGCTAAGTTCTCGCCGTTAAGCTTGAAAGATGAGATTTAAAAGTAGGGGCGAATGGCCATTCGCCCTCTTGACTATTCCCCAATTTTATCCTTCATCCCCTTCACAATCCGAGATAACTCATTCTTTTCATCCACACTGACGCGAGTTGGAGAACCACTAATAATCCCTTCATAATTGCGGAAAGAATCGCTAATTTCTGGTCCATCAGCACTAATCGCATATTCCCGAATGCCCTTTTCATGCCAAGAACCGCGCATCTTAAAGACGTTAATGGCTCGCGACATTTCCCCACGAATCTCTACATATTGCAACAGCAAAATTGTGTCAGTAATCGTGGAAATATGGGAATCAGTAATGGAATCTGAACCCATAAACTTATCCGTCGTATTCGTAAAAAATCCCGTGATTTCCTCTTGCTTGGCGTAACCAGTCACCCCAATCACAAATTGCCGAAAAGCATTATTACTGACTCCCCGCGCCAAAGCCGAGAGAGAATCAATCGCAATTCGTGAGGGTTTAAACTCGGCAATTTCTAGCTTAATTGTTTGTAAATGGTCTTCGATGCCAGAGGACTCTGGATAAGTACAAATAATTTTCAGCAGTCCCTTTTGTTCCAACTCCTCAAAACTAATTCCCCAGGAATAAGCATTGCGAGACAACTGAGCGCGGGATTCTTCATAGGCAAACAAAATTGCCCGTTCCCCTTGCAAACAACCTTCTTGTAAAAACTTACTAACTAACAGAGTTTTACCCGTACCAGTGGCTCCAGTTGCCAAAATAATCGAATCCTTGAAAAAGCCTCCCCCACACATTTGATCGAGGGTTTTCACGCCCGAAGATACTCGGACATTGGAAGATCTTTGGGTGAGGCGCATGGCTCCTAGGGGGAAGATATTAATTCCTTGAGGAGTAATTGTAAAGGGATATTCTCCTTTCATGTGGGTAGTTCCCCGCAACTTGAGAATTTCAATTGTCCGGCGGCGGCGCTCTCCTTCCAAGACATTGCGGACAATTGCCACATTATCAGAAACAAATTCTTCGACTCCAAAGCGAGCTACTGGCCCGTATTCTTCCACTCGCTCAGTAGTCATTACCGTTGTCACGCCAATTTGTTTTAATCTTCCCACTAACCGGAAAATTTCTCGGCGGACTACTGAGGCGGCATCGTATTGCTGAAAGACAGCCGTAATCGAATCAATGGAAACTCGTTTAGCTTTGTATTTGCGAATGGCATATTGAATCCGTTCAATCAAAGCCGATAAATCAAAGTTGCCAACCACTTCCTGTCCTTCGGGATCTGGGGAAGCATCTAAAATAAATAGCTTGCCTTCATTGATGATTTTTTGTAAATCCCAGCCAAAACTACAAGCATTTTTGATAATATCAGCCGGAGATTCTTCAAAAGTCACAAAGAGTCCCGGCTCGTCAAAATCAACAATCCCGTTATACAAAAATTGGACAGCGAAGAGAGTTTTTCCGGTTCCAGAAGTACCGCTCATCAGGGTAGTTCTCCCAATGGGCAAACCTCCCTGAGTGATATCGTCAAAACCTTCAATCATTGTCCTGATTTTCTCAACACCTAGTAGTTTATTTCCATTGGGTTGTCGCTGAGGTGAATTAGTTGAAGTCATTGCGGTGGTTAGTAAAAATTGGTGAAATTAGTAGGCATGGGCTAAAAAGTATGACAGCCCAAAAGATTAAAAAAAACTAAAAAACTGGGGGATAATTTCATTTTGCCGAGGCCAGAAGAGGGGTAAACGGCAGAAATAAAGTTATGTTAGTTAGTCAATCTAGTTCTCCTTCTCGTAATTCTTCATAGAGCAAATCTAACCCGATTAAGACTTTTTCGCGGTCAGAAAGATCTCCAATAATTTTACGCACTGGTGGGGGTAAAACTTTCGCCAAAGTTGGGGTAGCCAGGATTTTGTCTTCTTCTGCTAGCTGCGGGTTTCTCATCACATCAATCACCTTAAGGGCATAAACCCCTTGAAACTCTTGTTCTAGAATATTTTTAAGCATCTTCAATGCCCGGACAGAGTTGGGGGTATTGCCAGCCACATAGAGTTTAAGAACATAGGTTTTTTTGAGCGGACTCATAAGGTAGAAATTAGCAATTAGCTAATGATAACTAGGGAGGAAAGGTAGATGGAAGTTGACGGGTGAGAAAATTGAGCAGGTATGAGCTAGAGAATTAGGAGCTTTATTGCTAAAACTTCAGATATTATAATTCTCTAGGGATTGAGCGGCGATACATTTCGCACAGGTGAGCCATGACATCAATTAAGGTGAGGCGATAATCGAGTAAGATTTCTTCATTGCGGCCTTCTAGCTTGAGTTGTTTAGAAAACTGATCCATTAACTCCATGTGAATTTCCACAACTTGAGACACGGAAATGTCAGCAAAGAAGGCAGTGCTGACAAAATCATCGATATTTTGATTAAGAGCTTCGTCTGGCGGAAAGTAGTTCAGGATAATTTGGCGATACTCCGATTTGAGTTGATCTAGAAGTTCTTGTTTTTCGGCGCGGGATAGGTGGCGAAAGAATTGCTGAGGATTTCTCTTGTAATACACGCCTAAGTATCCTAGCCTTTCCTTTAGTTTTTCAGCTAATCGCCCCTGTTGCAATAGGAGAAAGTTCCCAGTATTAATATCTGTCTGAACAGGGGTGCTATGGGACTCTTGGGGAAGGTGGCAGCTAGGCGCTAGATTGAGAAATTGGGCGATCGCATGGTTAATCCCTTGCTGGAGTTGAGAGGGTTGCTCCGCCAGCAGGCGGACTTCGGCGGGATGATAGAGATAGGGAACCCAAGAAATGTCTCCCTTAAATTTAACGCTAGCAGTTTTGGTGGCAGGATCGCGATCGGGGGAGGGTAGATCGGCTAGGGAGAATTCCGGGGGTTCTTCTCCCGGCTCTGGCTGAAAAATGATTGCTGGCAGCAAGATACCTTTTTCGTAAAGGCGGTTAATCAGTGGCAATAACTCTCGATCTGCCTGTAGCACCAAGCAATCGAGTTGCTGTTTCTGGCGATCAATGTAGTCCAGAAATTCCGATTCAGCAGTAATCTGCGTGACAGTATAGCGATCGCGGCTCAAAAACTCCGACAGGGATTGAGCTAAGGATGGCGATCGCACAAAGATACAGATAGACAGTTGGGGATACAAGAGAGTATGGGGGATAAAATTTGACACTCCCACCCCTAAAGGGGATGGGATTCTTAAGAGATTTCGCCCTTAATATCCCAGAAAGATAATTGCTTATATTCTGGGTTCTTGCCCACACGCCGGAAAGCCTTTTAAGGGCAGCGTATTAACTGGCAAGCGTTCGCTGTAGAGGGTCTCAAAAAGACTCAACTGTGCTGGTTTCGACGAGTCCCGCCGTACCGTTTTTGATTTAACTATCTTAGCAATATTTAAAGAGTAGCTTTCTATTGCCTTAGTTTTGACATTCCTGGCAGCCTGCAAATTCGCATCATCAATATGTCCGCAATTAGTACAAAGAAACTTTTCACCACTGCGACTAGCTGGATCGATGTGCTGACAATTGCTACAAGTTTGGCTAGTATATCTTGGGTTCACTTTATACAATTTCTTGCCTGACTTTACAGCCAAATATTCAAGATTCTCTATCCTGAGCGAGACATACCAGCCATCAGCCTTTTGTCTAACTGTCGCTGTTTTAATTTGAAACCCATCTGGAATAGAGCGCGAATTGTAAAAACGCATCCTACCAATTTTAGGCAAATAAATTTTATTGCCCTTGATTTTGACTCTCCCTGGCTTATAGCTAAACGATTTGAAGTCGTGACGGCGTTTGAATTTAGGAAAGCCTGCCCCCTTAAAGAACTTATTGAAAGATTCATTAACCCGGGCTGGAATTGACTGTAAAACTCCTATATCAATGTTTTGATACCAAGGTCTAGCATCTTTCAACTCTTGCAGATTTGCATCCTGCATTAAAGCTACTGTCCGCTTAGGTGACTGAGCTTTCTCTCCCTTTCTCCTAGCTTTACCGCCCCCATCTTTCCAGGGATTTGCTAGTTGAGTCCCTTTGACTAAGCTACAACTTAGAGGTGTGATTTCAGTCTTAGTTTTTAGCTCACAATAATCGCCTTGAATGAACTGCTGATGCCAGCCATCTATTCTGTCCTTTAAGCACCAGTTGTAAGTTTTCCGTAGCATATCGAGCCACTGACTTAACTTTTGAGATTGGGGCTGACTGGGCTTGAGTTTGTATTTAAAGCCTAAAAGCAAGTTTCATCACCTCCTAAAGTTATTGTACTATGTGCATTTACTGGAGGAAACCGTCAAAAATATATTCAGAATCAGAATACCTGACTGCGGAAGACAGCCGCCGCGCCTATCCCCAATTCCTAAAGCCAGGGCTGCTTCATGCAAGGATTTTTTAGGGTCTGAAACCCTTGTGTTGCAAGGGTTTCAGACGATGGATTCAGCCTCCGGCTTTAAGAACAATACTTAACATTAGTTTAAATTTTATGCGAATTGTAAGTAATTGTAATTTCTTGGTGCGCTGATCCCCTCAGACAACGGCATAATTAAGCTATAGGTTTCCTCCATTTACAGTTCGGGACAAGTGCGGCCTCAAAACTTTGTTACCTCCTAATGCCAAGAGGCCACCAGAAAAAGCAGATGCGGAATTTGCGCCTCCACTGGCATCCGCTTCTATATATACTGTAGACGGTGGAGGCTGAAAACAACTCACGCTAATATGGGCGGCGTGCAGCCCAGCAAGCTCCTTGCCATTGCGAGAGTTAGGGTTCTCATGTCAATACCAACTCCTAGTCTTCAAGAATTTATCGAGCTAGTTCCGATTTGTCCGCAGACAGCGAAACTAACGACGGTGCTAGACATTTTTAGTCAGGGACAGTGCGATCGCTTGGCGGTGGTGAGCGAACAGCAATATCCCCTAGGATTGTTGTATCTTCGCAGTTTAATACCCCATCTATGGGAAGATCAAGGGAGCAGAGACGAGCAATGGCCTGTAGTAGCTGCCCGCAAACCAATATTTCAACAGCCTTTATCCCAGGCAGGGTCTTTAATTCAGCCTTTGCAGGTGCTATCGGCGCAATTAACTCTCAACCAATTAAAACCCCAGTTACTGTCTGAGGGCAACCAGCCGTGGGCGCTAGTCGATCCCGCTGGGAGATTTTTGGGGCTATTAGATACCGGACGGCTGTTAAAATTTTTGGTGGTTCGTCCCACAGTTCTCTGGAAAAAGACCGATGAAACCGAAAGCCTTCTAGTAGAGCAGTTAAGAGGGAAAGAGCGCCCATTACACCCCATTGCCTCCTTAATTGAACTTTTAGAAAAATTACCTTTACCCCTGCGCTTGCAAACCAGCACCGGGGAAGCGTTGGGACAAAATCTGACTTGGCGGCAGCAAATTGGAGATTGGCGGGAACAAAATCCCCACTGGCAGGAGGATGGCAGTCTCCAACAAACAGTTGGTCAGTTATCTAGTATTCTGAATGCCGAACGGACTGGGGCTAATATGGAATATTATCGTCAGACTGAGCGATCGCCCCATGCTGCTCCTATTGACCAAGCACTGCCGTTAGTCTCCAGGGCTAATTCTACCCAGTGGTGCGAATCCAAAAAAGGTACAGAAAAACTCTGGCAATTTATTAAACTGCCCTTGAGCGGGGATAATTGGGGACTAGATGCCGATGGACTGGGGGATAATCAGTTATCGAACCCGAATACTGTCTGGTTAGTTTTAGCTCAGGATATTACCGAGCAGCAACAGGTATCTAAGGAGCTAGCTGCCAAAAATGCCGATTTAATTCAACTCAATCGTTTCAAAGATGAGTTTTTGGCTTGTATCAGTCACGAATTGAAAACCCCACTAACGGCAATTCTCGGTTTATCTAGTCTGTTAAAAGATCAAGTAGTCGGAGCGCTAAACGAAAGGCAGGGGCGTTATGCCCATTTGATTTATCAGGGGGGACGACAGTTGATGACCCTGGTAAATGATATTTTAGACTTGACCAGGATTGAAACCAGACAGTTAGAACTAACTTTAGAACCATTAAATATTCAAACTGTCTGCGATCGCGCCTATCTCCAAGCCCAACAACTGCACCTGTTAAAAACCAAGCAGTTTGGCGAAGCCACCATCGAAACCCACTATACAATTTATATCGAACCGGGGTTGGAAACCCTGATTGCCGATGAATTGCGTCTGCGCCAAATGCTGATTCATCTGCTCTCCAATGCCCTAAAATTTACTGAAGCTCAAGGAGAAATTGGCCTAACCGTTAGCAATTGGGATGGGTGGATTGCCTTCACCGTTTGGGATACGGGAATTGGTATTCCCGAGCAAAAACAGCATTTAATCTTTCAAAAATTCCAACAACTAGAAAATCCCCTAACTCGCCGCTTTGAAGGTGCGGGGTTGGGATTGGTATTAACTCAACGGCTGGCGCACTTGCACGGCGGCGATATTTCCTTTATTTCCAAAGTTGGGCAAGGCAGTCAGTTTACCCTGTTGCTGCCTCCTTGCCCGCCCAATTTGGCAGCACAGGGAATTTTAGAAGATGATGTGGAGTGCCGGATGCTGCCCAATATTCAACTGCTGGCGCGTCCGACCAAAAATCGGTTAGTCTTGATTGTGGAGGCTGCTCCCCAATATATTGAAGATTTATCGCGGCAATTGATGGGTTTGGGTTATCGAGCCGCGATCGCTCGCTCCGGAACAGAAGCGATTGAAAAAGCCCGTCGATTGCAACCTAGCGTTGTCCTGCTCAATCCTTTCTTGCCTATGCTATCGGGTTGGGATGTCCTAACTTTAATTAAGTCCGATGCCCAAACCGGACACATTCCTGTCGTAGTCACGGCAACCAGAGGGGAAAAAGACTTAGCCTATCAAAATCGTGCCGATGGCTTTTTGAGTTTACCTGTCCAAGAACCGGAACTGAAACAATATTTAGAGCGGTTGCAAAAGCAACAGCCCAGCTTGAGTCATAGCGTTACTGTCCTCTACATTACTTCTGGATTGGTGGGAGCCGCCGCTTCAATTACCAATCCTGAAATTTTCCCCACTTATTACCGAGTGCTAGAAGCCGAAGAGTTAGAGCAAGCTGAACTGCTGGCGCGGGTTTGGCATCCCAATGCAATTTTATTGGATGGGGCGGGGTTATTGGATGCGGATGAATATTTGCAGCAACTTAGTCAGCGTCCAGCTTTAGCCTCTCTACCCATTATCACCTTAGACCTGCATACCACTCAAGCGGCGAATCAAATTTCCGGATTGTCGGTATTTCCCTGTTTGGCATCTGGGGAACCGGGCAATACCAATATGGCATTGTTGCAAGTGATTCAGGTGGCGGCGGGAATTGCCTGCAAGCCGCGAATTTTAGTGGTTGATGTTGGCACGAAAATTCTAGATTTTTCGACATCTCCAGGTCAGTTATTACCCAATTCAGAGCATAATTCTAGTCAAGTTCGTTCCCAGGATATGGCCTTTTCGCTGGCAGAACAGGAAGCAGAATCTTCGCCATATGCCTTCTGTTGTTTGCTGCCCGAAGCAGGTAGCGATCGCCACACCGAAGAGTCTTTATCTTGCAATCTTTATTCTTTTCAAGAGTGGTTGCAAGCCCTAATTCAGTACCTCCAAATTGCGGGATTTAGAAGTTTTCTATCCCATTCCTGGACAGATGCCATCAAGCAATTGCAAGGTCAAGATGTGGATTTGCTGTTAATTAATATCGGCGATATTAAACCAGACACCGCAATTATTGCAGCGTTGAAATCCTTGGAGAAAATGCCTTTTAAACCGCCGATTTTGATTCTTGACCGCCGCACTGGGGCAATGTTGGCAGAAGCCACCACGCCAGAATATGCCGACAATGAGAGGGAATTAGAACTAACTATGGCAGCGATCGCCACTCAAATTATCCAAGGTCCAACTCAATCCATGACGGAATTGCTAGGCCAAATTCACCAAATTTTAACTTGATCTAATGATATTATTACTCGTTCCCAGGCTCTGCCTGGGAATGCCCATTGAGAGGCTCTGCCTCGGATGATAACTAAGCGAGGCAGAGCCTCTCGATATCGGTTCCCAGGCAGAGCCTAGGAACCAGTTCAAACCAGTTCAAAAGTAGAAATATTTACTCCCGATAACCTATTCCCCCAGGTGGCGATATCCGTAAAAATCAATCCGATAATCAACGATTTGCACTCCCGTTTGGGCTTCAATTTGCTTGAGCAAATCCGGGGGAATAGTTACGCGGACATCTAATATTTGTCCAGAATCCAAACAATTGATATGACTGTGGGAATCGCTGATATTGCCATATAAACGTCCTTCCGAACGTTCAATACACTCAATAATCCCTTGACTGGATAAGGCTTCTAAATTTTGATAGACAGAAGTATGACCAATCCCTTTGCCTAATCGATTTAATCGGTCGTAAATTTCTCTGGCTGATAGATGTTCCTTGGCTTGCCAAAGTAATTCTAAGATGAAACGGCGCTGGCGACTCAGACGCATCCCCTGAGCTTGACACCGATGAAAGGCATCTTCTAAGGATTGAATAGGTTTAATGCCAACTTCTTCACTTTGCATATTCAACGCTCTTAATACTATTTGTTTTTTTGGGCGATCGCATCTTAAACCAGTCCGATTGAAATCCCGGCTTTAAAACAAACTCGTTTCAACTTCATTCTACCAGAAGTCTACTCTCAATAGGCAATAGAAAACCCGCTGAGTTTGCAACTCAACGGGTAAGGAAGCTTCCCATTCTATGTTTCTAATCCAGGACTTAGGCATTTACTCCGCATATAGCGTTGATGGTGCGTTACGCTGCGCGGAGGTATTGCGTAAGTCCGGTAATCGTTCTTGGGGCGCGATAGCGCGTATGCAGAGCTTCGCACTAGGCTGTTGACTCTCGATTAGGTTCCCAGGCAGAGCCTACCCAGAGCCTTTTGGCACCGTCGCCGGGACAATTCCCGCTTAGTGGACTTGCCAGAAATCTTTCCCTTGCGAATTCTGATCTCATGTCCGGTCGAGCGACCATGATACATTAGAAACACCATCAGGTTTGATATACCAAACTGACTATTTACAGGCTAGATAGGACAGCTTTAGCTGCTGCTAGCGTTTTGTCAATATCAGCCTCAGTGTGTGCCAAAGAAGTAAAACCTGCCTCAAATTGAGAAGGTGCTAAATAAATGCCATGCTCTAACATTCCTCGATGGAAACGACTAAATTTGCTCAAATCAGACTTTTTGGCATCTTCGTAATTGTGAACAGGACCTTTGGTAAAGAAGGAACCAAACATGGCACTGATATAACCACCACAGGCGGCATGACCAGTTTCTTGGGCAATTTTTAAAAAGCCTTCAGATAACTTTTTGGTAATCTTGTCCAAATACTCGTAGGTTCCCGGTTTTTGCAACAATTCCAGAGTTTTGATTCCCGCTGTCATTGCCAAAGGATTGCCAGAGAGGGTTCCAGCCTGATACATAGGACCAGCGGGAGCTACCATCGCCATAATGTCGCGCCTGCCGCCGTAGGCTCCTACGGGCAAACCACCGCCAATCACTTTGCCAAGGGTGGTTAAATCGGGCGTAACCCCAAACTTTTCCTGCGCTCCACCGTAGGCAATCCGAAAGCCTGTCATCACTTCATCGAAAACTAACAGCGCGCCGTTTTCTTTGGTAATCACTCTTAATCCTTCCAGGAATCCGGCATCGGGGGGAATAAATCCCGCATTGCCCACCACTGGTTCCAAAATGACCCCAGAAATTTCGCCGGGATGTTCGGCAAATAGAGCTTTGACGGCTTCTAAGTCGTTGAAGGGAGCGGTTAACGTGCTGCTGGTGACAGCTTTGGGTACGCCGGGGGAATCCGGCAGTCCCAGGGTGGCGACTCCAGAACCCGCCTTCACCAAGAACATATCGGCATGACCGTGGTAGCAGCCTTCAAATTTAATTACTTTTTCCCGTTCGGTGAAGGCTCGCATCAGCCGCAACACTGCCATGCAAGCTTCGGTACCAGAATTGACAAACCGCACCATTTGAATGCTGGGGACGGCATCAATCACCATCTCTGCCAGGACATTTTCTAGTACCGAAGGAGCGCCAAAGCTAGTACCTTTTTCTAAGGCAGCTTGTAGCGATTCAATGACTTCTGGATGGGCATGACCGCAAATGGCTGGTCCCCAAGTGCCAACATAGTCGATGTATTGGTTGCCATCTACATCCCAGATGTAGGCTCCCTGAACGCGGTCAAAAACAATGGGTTGGCCTCCCACGGATTTGAATGCCCGGACAGGTGAACTTACGCCCCCCGGCATCAGTGTTTGGGCAACAGCAAAAATCTCTTCTGATTTTGTGGTGTTTAAAGGGGTGGTACTCAATCCTGACTCCTTAAAAATTGGATAGTTAATCTCTGCCTATGGGTAGTGGGAAGTTTTCGAGAGCAGACTTAATCTGTAATTATCCTACTGAGGCAGCAAGAACTACCATGTCGGACAAAACAAATCACAATGGGTCTGCCAGTGTACGCGATCGCTTTCCTCAAGAAGTTGAAGCTCTTTATCAGGCTGCCTTTCGCTCGGCACTGGACTGGTATGGGGATGAGTCCCAAGCTAGTAAGGTGGCTTGGCGAGCCGTCCGACACGCGGCAGCTAGTCTGAACAGCGATTTTGGTCAAGATTTCAAATTTTTGATTACATCCGAATATCAAGCCTCTCCGGTGTCTTCGACTACCAGTTTGGTGAATTGAACGACTGGACAGGAGATCTTCGCAGATCCAAGAATGATATCTTGAATAGGTAAGTTATTGCGACGGTGATGTTCTCTCCTATTTCCCCCACTTTGAACCAAGCTATCCCTATCGACCGCATCCGCTACAACGAACAGGGGTTAGTGCCAGCGATTATCCAAGACTGTTTGGATGGGACGGTGTTGATGATGGCTTGGATGAATCGGGAATCCCTGCAAAAGACTTTGGAAACGGGACAAACTTGGTTTTGGAGTCGCTCCCGTCAGGAGTTTTGGCATAAGGGGGCAACTTCGGGTCATTTCCAATTGGTGCGATCGCTCCGTTATGATTGCGATAGCGATGCTCTATTGATTGGAGTGGAACAGATAGGGAATATTGCTTGCCATACGGGAGAACGCAGTTGCTTTCATCAGGTAGAGGGGAAAGTTACCCCACCGCCAGCGGATGCACTATCAGAGTTATTTGCCGTAATTAAAGACCGTCGCGACCATCCTGCCGAAAGTTCCTATACTTGTAAGTTGTTGGCAGGGGGCGATAATAAGATTTTGAAGAAGATTGGCGAGGAATCGGCAGAAGTGGTGATGGCTTGTAAGGATGATGACCAAGAGGCGATCGCTGGTGAAGTCGCCGATTTATTTTATCATACCCTAGTGGCTTTAGCCTATCACGATGTTGATTTGCGGGATGTCTACCGCAAGTTACAAGAACGGCGAAAGTGAGGAATAGGAAACTCGATCAATTATTCCTCTAAATCTTCTAATTCTTCATCAAAATCAGTAGTTGAGCTTCAGCCCTCTCCGGATTAGGGCTGAAGCCCAACTACGAACTTTTGCGTTCAATAATCTCAATAAACCCGCCCCCCCACAGCCGGAAAATTCAGATCAAACCAATATATTAGACAAATCCGCCGAAACTTCCCGCAGACGGTGTTTTAAAACTTGATTGGCCTCAAATCGCTTCTTAAACCTACCTGATAATTGCACCTCCTCCGAGACATATTCATTCCAAGATTCCCGCACCAATGTATCCACACTAATGCGAGCTTCCTTGGCACTTTGGTCTAAATATCGATAAGACAAACTGCCATCGCCCATATCCAAACAAGCCCCCAAAGCAATTACCTTTTTAGAAGTGCCATTGCAGATGATTTTCCGGTTTTCTTGATTCAGCTTCTCGTCTAAAACTCTCAAGGTAAAAAACCAGTCATTAATAAACACTTGTTCCCGAAAATCATCCCCCACTTTAACGATCAACCGCTCCTGCAAGATATCCTTATAAAGAGTAGCTGGTAAAAATTTCTCATCCTCCAACACTTCAATATTGTAAGGAACAACAGGTCTAGCCACCTTTCCCGGTTGAGTTATCCACCCCAATTCGTGCATTGGGTCAAAATTATCGACATTTTCCAACAACCAATATTCGGTACTGCCAATCGTAAACGGTTGAAAACGACTTTCTGCCAAGTCTACTTGGGTGACGTGCCAACCATTCCTTTCCCGGACAGTGGGAGCTAGACGCAACCATTGATAGGCAGCATAATAGGGTCGGTCTTTGGGAATAATGGTTAAACCTTCCACCCGCTCAAACTTGGAGCATTTTTGCTGAATAAAGTTTTTGATCTCGGCTAAAGTGCAGCCCAAAAACTCAATGGCAATCCGGAAATTATCGCTACCCCAATACAAGAGATTGTACCGCAAGCGAATCTTTTTACTGTCGTTAGTCAAGTTAAACCAGAGGTCGGCAAATTGAGCGTAGGAATCAGGATTGATCAGATTTTCTGGCGAACCAGTTACTCTAAAATCAGATTTCAAAGCTTGAATTAGCTCCCGAATGGTGGAGACTCGAAAGTTATGGTCAACTGCCTGGGGTAAATACAATTTCAGGGTCAAATATTCCATGTCTACTCTGATTAGCTGGTGGCGGTTAAATATTGAGAGATGTTAGTGGCATTTTCTTGGGCGCGGCGCACGCAATCTCCCAGAGAAACACCGTCAATATAATTACTACACAGATAGATACCAGGCAATTGCTTCATTCCTGCTTCTATCTGTTCCAGTCGTTGTTGATGTCCGAGAGTATATTGGGGAATGGCTTTTTCCCACAGATGGACGGCGAGAACTTTGGGCGAGACATCTTGAATTTGCAAAGTCCGGCGTAAGTCTTGATGAACAGTTTGGACGATTTGGTTGCTGTTTAAGGTGGCGATTTCTAGGTCAGTGGCTCCCCCAATAAAGTTACTAAATACTTGCCATCCTGGGGGAGTGCGTCCGGGAAAGAGGATAGAAGACCAAATTGTGCCGAGAGTACGAATCCCTTGGTTGCGGGGAATTAAGTTACCAAAACCTTTTCTGGGCTTACTGATGGCGGATTCTGGGTAGGCGAGAACGACGCAAGCCACTGGGGGATAGGGAATTGCGGCTAAAGCTTGACTAGCTTGGGCATTCAGGGGTTGGAGCAGTGCGGCGGTGGTATAGGCGGGGGTGGTGAGGGCAACTGTCCGCGCTTCTACTTGTTGTCTGCCTGTGGGGGTATCAAATTCGGCAATATAGGTTTGGTGGTCGGTGGGGCGCAACTGGACTAGGCTCCAGTTTAGTTTAACTGCTTCGCCTAGTTTGAGAGCGATCGCCTTTGGCAAAGCTTCTAATCCGTCTTTAAAGGAACCCAGTTCCCCCGGTCGCGTTTTGGGTAAATTGGGGTCTGGCTGAGGTCGAGATTTACCAGTTTTCTGCCGTTGCAAAATTGCCCCCGGCACTAATCCCCCGCCAATTTCTGCCATCTCCACCACCCGACGGAAGGATGAAACCGCGCTTAATTGATTGACATCCCCGGCATAAACTCCAGAAACAAAGGGCGCAACTAATCTTTGGGCAACTTCTGCCCCTAAATGGCGATGGAAAAACTGAGCAATGGTTTCTTCTCCCGCTTGCTGAGACAAATGGGAACCAATAGCTGGCGGCACAAATCCCAAGGCTCCCACTAAGGCGCGGAGTTTGCCCAAATTACTCAGCAATCGACTGGTAATCGCTGCTGGGGGAGTCATGGGGACAGAATGCAGTTCCCCTCGCCAGTAAACGTAGCGCGGTAAGCGATGGTCTGCCAAAACTAACTCTGACTTGAGTCCCACATCGACGAGCAATTTCAGCAGTGCTGGGGTAGGGGCAAAACTGTTTGGCCCTTCTTCCCAAATAAATCCCTCAGCCTTATTTGTAGTGATGTTTCCGCCAATTCTGCCCTGGCTTTCGGCAACTAAAATTTGCCGTTGATTAGTTTGCAAATTGAATGCAAGGCTGAGACCGCTGATTCCGGCTCCAATGATTAAGGTATCTAACACCTGGTTGGTTGTTGACATGAGGCTGGCTGACAAGTCGCTAAAGAACGCTGGGCTGGTAAATATTCCATCCCACTATCTTTAACGATACCGCGAAAGTCCCCACCCTCGTAGATGCTGATGTTGCTGGCTTCAAAGCGGGAAGTAGTTTAAACAGGATGTTGGAAGAGAGTTTCTAGATAAACTCTGGCACAAGCCCGATAGCTTTGGGATGATTCGGGGGTTTTACCACCACCGTTTTGGAGCAGAAATAGGGACAGAGCGGCAGCAAAAACTCGGTCTTGATCCCAACTGGGGTGGTTTTCTAGGTAGCTTTTAAGGGATTCGTGTAACTCTTCGGGGATTTCTGCCAGAATGCTGATGGTGGCGTTCATAACTATCTTTAGGATCTCAGAATAGTGAGTTTTGGCAGGTTGCAGGCTTTAAGATTGCCTGCCAGCTACATCGCTCTACAGGTTGGTCGCATCATTCTCTGCTGAAAGGGGGTGGGGTTGTCAATGATGCAAAACTTTACAAATGAATCTAAATAAAAACCAAAGTCACGAAAGAATGAGGTTTTCAGGGCAATATTTTTTACATAACTTCACAAAAACTGATTTTTCTCTGTTCGGCAGGATGATAGGAGAGAAATCCCCAGACTGGGAGGAAAAGCTACTTGTGCCGTCTAAGCCTGTGGAAAACTAGGGAGTAATTGGGGAAAACCCTGGCAAGAGATGTGGAAATGGTGGGGAATCAGTGGGGAAAAGACCAGGGAAAAATAAGAATTACTAAGTTTTGGCTAAGTAGAGATTAAGAAATGATAGGAAATGGAGGGCGATCGCGCTCCATTTCGCAATATATTTAACAGTATTTAGCCGTTTTTACTTGCGATCGAAAAGAAGGATTAAATATTCAACAACTAGATTTTTGCTCTGAAATTATCACTCACAGGTGATAGAAGAAAAGGTTGTTGATAGGTTTGATGTCATGCTAATGGTAAAGAAGGCGATCGCATTGCCAAGCTAGAGTTTTGAGGCTGAAAGCAATGGGCGAGAGAATTTTTTTCCATCCACTGAAGCTATAATTCTTTTCTGCTCTACAATGGACAGGCAAGCTCCTCTTGTCTGTCGGTTAGCCATCCCACCTGCCCAAGTCTACTGAGTCTTTTTGCTGCCCATACTTGGGTAGCAGTCACCCTAAACTATAGAGACACTCAGCCGCTGTCGGCCTTAACCTCACTCTACTTATTCAAGCAATCACCTTAGCCGTTTATTAGTTTACAATGAACATCCTTAGCAATCTGCTTTCTAAGTCTGCCCAACCCACCCGCGAAAAAAAACAACGCCGAGGCATTGAAATCAAGTCGGCGAGAGAACTTGAGATTATGCGAGACGCATCAAAGATTGTGGCAACCGTCCTCAAGGAAATTTCCCAAATTATTGCTCCTGGGATGACTACTGCCGATTTAGATGCCCATGCCGAAAAGCGCATCCGAGAGATGGGGGCTACTCCTAGTTTTAAAGGTTATCACGGGTTTCCCGCTTCCATCTGCGCCAGCATTAACAACGAGGTGGTACATGGCATTCCCAATCCTAAAAAAGTGATTCGGACTGGGGATGTAGTGAAAGTGGATACTGGAGCTTATTACCAAGGATTTCATGGCGACTCCTGCATTACCCTGGCAGTGGGTGAAGTTACGCCGGAAGCTGCCAAGTTAATTCGAGTGGCAGAAGAAGCTTTATTTAAAGGGATTGAGCAAGTCAAAGCTGGCGCTTATCTGATGGATTTAGCTGGGGCGATTCAAGACCATGTGGAAGCGAATGGTTTTAGCATAGTAGAAGATTTTACTGGTCATGGGGTAGGGCGGAATTTGCACGAAGAACCGTCAGTATTCAATTTCCGCACTCGCGAGATGGCTAATGTGAAATTGCGAGCAGGGATGACTTTGGCAATTGAACCAATTTTAAATGCTGGCTCAAAATTTACCCGGATTTTGAAAGATAAGTGGACGGCGGTGACAGTAGATAATGCTTTGTCAGCCCAGTTTGAGCATACAGTGTTAGTGACTGAAAGCGGTTATGAGATTTTCACTGACCGCTCGAAGGTTTAATCGGTGCAGAATAAAAGGCGATCGCTCTTTAAGATTAAAGTAGAGCGCGATCGCTTTTTTATTCCCTTTCCTGCCTTCATGGTTTTCCTATTCAACCAGGAATCAACTCAATGACTGAAATTGCCAATGTCAGCGGCACTGCTTTTATTATTGCCGAATTTAGAGCCGCTGAAAACGAGCAACTGCAACCTCTCTACCTTGACGACATAGTTCAACTATTTTTGAACGAACAAACTCATCAAGCGGCTGGCGAAGTTCTGCAAGTTTTTCCCCCTGCCAAAGATGCCATTGCCATCAGAACTAAATATTTTGATGATACCTTATCAGCCCAAATTGCCCTTGGTTGTCAGCAAGTGGTCATTTTAGGCGCGGGTTTAGATACTCGCGCCGTCAGGAAAGAAGCTTTAGGAGTAACTTATTTTGAAATTGACCATTCAGCAACTTTGAAATTAAAAGCAGAAGTTCTTCAGCAACATCATCTGACTGCCAATGTCAAGTATATTCCAGGAGATTATGTCCGCGATGATATCATTAGTTTACTGCAACAGCATAATTTTAATCCCGATTTACTGACTTACCTGTTATGGGAAGGGAACAGTGTTTACCTAACAAAAGCCGAAATTATCACCACTTTTGGCAAAATTCGCGATTATATTAAAAATTTCAAATTCTCCTTTGATTATATGTCCGATCGGGTAATTGCGCGAACCACTGGCTGCCAAGAATTAAACGATTATATTGATAAATTTATCGAGATGGGTGCGCCTTGGTTAACTGGATTTGCTGATATTACTGAGGTAGCTGAATCCTTAAATTTGCAAATCGTCGAGCATTTTTCCACAGCAGAATTATATCAAAAATATTGTGGCGATCGCGCATTAGAATCCAACTTGTTTGATTTTTACTTTCTGGGAACGCTAGAAAAAGTAGCTTAAATCAATCTTTAGAAAAATTTCTTTTTGCCCAAACTTATACAAGACTTACGCAGACTCTCTACATATAGTGTTTTGTAGGGGCAATCCCCCCGTGGTTGCCCCTATTTCTAGGATAGTTGCGTAAGTCCTGTTATACAGCTAACTATCAGAATTAAGATTGTTTAACCACAGGGTTAAATCATCCCTGCTAGCAAAATCTAGCAAACTTTCACCTAAAAGCTCTAGAGGATATCCTATTTTGCTAAGTAATTTTTGACGATCTTTAAAATTCTGACAGCGGCAGAACCATCGCCAAAGGGATTAATTGCTGTTGCCATAGCTTGATAGGCAACTCCATCACTTAATAACTTTCCCGCAGCAGCAGCGATCGCATCTCGATTAGTTCCTACCAGTTTAGCAGTCCCCGCAGCGATCGCCTCTGGTCGTTCGGTGGTTTCCCGCAAAACTAATACTGGTTTGCCCAAACTTGGCGCTTCTTCCTGCAATCCCCCAGAATCAGTTAGTAACAAATAGCAGCGCTGAATCGCTCCTACCAATTCGGTATAATCCAACGGTTCAATTAAAAAGGCTCTGGGATGATTGCCTAAAAGTGCTTGTAGCGGCTTTCGCACTCCTGGATTGCGATGCAGGGGTAACAATAGAGCCGTGTCGGGAAATTGCTCTAAAATTTGGCGAAACCCAGCCGCAATTTCCTGAAGCGGTTCTCCCCAGTTTTCTCGACGGTGAACAGTTGCCAATAAAACTCGATACTTTTGCCAGTCTAAATTAGGAATGGGGCATTCAGGAGCGCGACGAGCCACTGACAGCAGTGCATCAATGACAGTATTGCCAGTTAAATGAATTTCCCCTGTCACCCCAGAGCGCTTGAGATTATCCACTGCTAGGGTAGTAGGGGCAAAATGCAACTGTGCCAACTGGGAAATTAGTCTGCGATTAGCTTCTTCTGGATAAGGATTGAACAAATCATCGGTACGCAAACCCGCTTCCACATGACCCACCGGGATTTGCTGATAAAATGCGGCTAAGGTAGCGGCAAAAGCCGTAGTCGTATCTCCTTGAACTAGCACCATTTGGGGTTGTAGTTCCCGAAAAATCCCTTCTAAGCCTTGCAAACTGCGGCAAGTAATATCAGTTAAACTCTGCTGCGCCTGCATAATGGCGAGATCTCGATGGGCGGTGAGTTCAAATAACTGCATCACCTGTTCCACCATTTCTCGATGCTGCCCAGTTAATATTACCTGGGTTTGGAAAGCAGGCGATCGCTGAAATTCTTGAATTACTGGGGCAAGTTTAATCGCCTCTGGGCGAGTACCGAGAGCGATGGCAAGACGAAAGGGAGTTGCAGGGGGATGAGTTGGCACGTTTTTAGCTAAAAAAATCTGGCTTTTTCCTTTTTCCTTTGTTTCTATCTTCGTTGTCAATCACCCACAACCGCGAAAAAACCCGGCGATCGCCGGGTTGGGTGTAATGTTAACTTAGGCATGGTATTCAATTAAAACTTCACCTCGCAAGTTAGGGGACAGGCGGCATAGACTGAAGAGTGCAAAGGATCTTTCCCATGCAGCCAAGACAGCCAACTAACTTCTTGGGGATGAACTCCCTTCAATGTCAGCGCGGCGGCTCCTGTCAGCACTGCCAAGATGTTTAACCCAATTAAACCGCTTGCCACTAGCAACACCGCACTAGCAGACATCACTGGTTGGAGCGCGATCGCCGCTACTGCTCCCGCCCCTGCCATTAATACTACCAGCGGAAAGCCAATCACCAACAAACAAACTGTCAGCGTAAAAGCCCAAATCAAAAAGCTTTTTACTAAAGACAAAGAATAAACTTTGCCCCAGATGTTGTTCTGAGTCAGTTCCATAATGCCTCCTCCCGGAGATAGAAAAAATTCGAGTTTGCTAAAAAATTTTGTTATCGTTCCCAAAGGATCGACTTGAGTTAAAATTCAGTATAAATAGATTCCTTCTTTAAGATCGGCCTTTCTTAAAGAAAATTTACACAAATTTTTAGAAAACTCATCGGTCTTAGCCTTGACAAAATAACCCAGTGTATAGCTAACTGCACCTAACTGCATCACTCTCTGGATATAAATGGACTGATATCTCGTCCCTACTTTGGGGCAAACTAATTATGAGAAACTTAAAATCATCGGTTTAGCTTGGTTTTGACTGCTAGTAGGCGATCGCCACCCTGACCCTGCTCAAAAAAACAGGCATACTAATTTTAATCGCTGTTGTTCGCATAGGAGAAAGCAGCTTCCATTGAGTTTGCCCAAGGATGCTGTGTAGAGAAATTTTATGACAGACGCAAATCGCCCACCCACACCCCCGCCACCACCACCTCGCGTTCCCCCCGCTCCACCACCACCTGGAGGAATGCGCCCTCCTGGAAATCCAGGCGCAGCATCATCTGCCCAGCGCGTACCTTCCCAAACCTTAAATCCCTCTGCCACCGTTCGACAGCCTGGAGCAGCACCCCCACCAGGCGCTACCAGAACTCCGCCCCCCGACTCCGCCCCCACTGTAGCGACTAGAACTCCCCCCGCCGATTCTGCTCCTACTGTCGCTACTGCCCCACCAGGACAGCGCCCTGCCGCCCAAGCCGCTGCTCCTGCTGCTGCTGCCCCCAGCGTCGCACCAAGGCGGGGACCAGGGCCTAGTCCCGGACAGCCCACCCTCGCCGAAATTGTCCGCAAAGCCTTTGACGATGGCATTTCTGATATTCATGCTGGAGTCGGTGAAGTGCCTCGGTTTCGCAAACGGGGCGATATGCTCGTCACCGATTATCCAGAAACCGATGGACCAACCTTTATGAGTTGGTTGCGGGAAGTGATGAGCGACGAAGAAATTCGCACCTTTGAAGATACTCTAGACTTTGACGGTGTTACCCAGTACGAATTCTCCCGCGCTCGGCTGAATGTCTTTGGCTCCATGAGGGGACCAGCGATAGTCATGCGCTTAATTCCCAACAATATCTTGACTATGGAGCAATTGCGGTTGCCTCCAGTGTTTCGGGATATTTGCCACTACCATAAGGGACTAATTCTGGTTACTGGTCCAACGGGTTCTGGTAAATCGACCACGATGGCAGCCATGATTGACTACATCAACAAGGAAATGGCCAAGCACATCATTACCATCGAAGACCCAATTGAATTTGTGCATACCAGCCGCAAATCCTTGATTAAACACCGAGAAGTTGGTCAGCACACCAGAAAATTTGATAATGCCCTGAAAGCAGCTTTGCGGGAAGACCCAGATTTAATTCTGGTGGGGGAAATGCGGGATAAAGAAACTGTGAATACTGCGCTGAAAGCTGCCCAAACCGGACACTTAGTTGCTGGGACATTACACACCAACAGCGCCGTTAAAACCATTGAGCGGATTTTGAACCTATATTCAGCCGAAGAACAGCACTCAATGAAAATAGCAATTTCCGAGTCCTTAGTCGCAATTATTGCTCAAGGTTTGTGCAAAACCACTGATGGCAAACGGGCAGCTTTCCACGACGTTTTGATTAATACGGAGGCAATTAAAGACTATATCAAAGAAGGCAAATATGAAGATATTACCGGGATCATGCTCGCTTCCAGTTTTGACGGCATGATTACGATGAATAAATCTCTGTTAGACCTGTATCAAGAGGGTCGGATTACCGAAGAAACTGCTTTGGAAATGTCGCCGACACCTAATGAAATGGCTCAGTTCCTGCGCGGTCGCGTTTAATTAAAACAAGACTTACGCAATGCCTCTATTAGTAGGGTGCGTTAGCGATAGCGTAACGCACCGTTAACTGGTAGGCGGTGCGTTACGCTGGCGCTAACGCACCCTACTACTTACTATTTTACTTACAAAGTCAACAGCCTAGGAACCAGTTTAAACCAGTTTAATTTTACCATTCTGAGAATTTGGAAGAACCAATAGTTCCCCAACTCTTTAAAGGGATTGCTCTGTTTACGCCGGGTGGGGATTTAATTTATTGTATTGATGCGGATAAGCAAAAGCACTGGCATTTGCATCTTTGTGCTGCCCTACAGAAAATACTGGAACTTCCGGAGCCGCCCCATTTTCTAGTACCAGGTTATACTGCTACTATCGATCGTTGGATTCATCCTCACTCCCAACAATTCCAGATATCAGCGGAATTGTATCCTTCGGTACAGCGCCATCAGGCACTATTAAATGCTGTTTTTCAGACTGGAGATTTGCTTTGGCAAGCGATACCTTGGCCTCAAGAATTAGGCGACCCAATTATTTTAGAAACTTACCGCCAGCAGTTTCCTCAACTTTGGAAAGACCACGATTTGATTGTCCATTTTAAGTTAAATGATTCTCAAGCAACTCCTCAACCAGAGGTGACTTCTGGGCTGGTACTGCGTCTATTTGTTTCAGGCAATAATGCCGTAACTGAACGCACGCTGCAAAGCTTGCATCAGCTTTTAGAACAGTTTTTCCGCCAGCCTTATACTTTGAAAGTAATTGATATTTTTAAACATCCCGAACAAGCGGAAGCCTATCAGATTTCTGCTACTCCGACACTGGTGCGAGTTTGGCCTCGTCCGGTGCGGAGAATTGTAGGGGAATTGAATGATGCAGAAAGATTTCTCCAGGCATTGGATTTTCGAGAAACCTAAAGCAATTGGAAATTTTTGATGAGGGGGCGATCGCTCGACTAACTTTGCGGCTACACTAGCTCTAGAAGATGGCTCAATCCCAACCCTAAACTTATGATCGACCTCTACACCTTTACCACGCCTAACGGTCGCAAAGCTTCTGTGATGTTGGAAGAAGTGGGTTTGCCCTACACGACTCACAAGATTGATATTAGTAAAGGAGAACAATTTAATCCGGAGTTTATCGCCATTAATCCTAATAGCAAAATTCCGGCAATTGTCGATCGCGATGCTAATCTGAGCGTGTTTGAATCCGGGGCAATTTTGATCTATTTGGCAGAGAAAACTGGTAAATTGCTACCTACGGAACCAAAAGCTCGCTATGCGGTTTTGCAATGGCTGATGTTTCAGATGGGGGGCGTGGGACCCATGTTTGGGCAATTTAATCACTTTAAAAAGTTTGCCCCGGAAAAAATCCCCTATGCTATTAATCGCTACGAAAAAGAAACTTTACGAATTTATGGAGTTTTGGACAAACAGTTAGAGGAACAGGAATTCTTAGGCGGCGATTATTCGATTGCGGATATTGCCACCTATCCTTGGGTAGCCATTTATGAGTTCCAAGGATTAACTCTCAATGAACATCCGCATCTAAAGCGTTGGGTGGAGACAATCCGAGAACGTCCAGCCGTTCAAAAAGGAATGCAGGTGCCTTAATCGTTGATAACTACTGGCGTGCCTACGGATGCCCACTCAAAGAGCCATTTGGAGTGATTAACGGCGACGTTGACGCATCCGTGACTAACGGGAGTACCAAATTTACGATGCCAGTAAGCGCCGTGAATGGCATAACCCCGCTGATAGTACATGGCGTAGGGAACGTTAGGCACGTCGTAGTTAGCACCTTGCATTCTAGTAGAACGGTGTTTGCTTTTAATGGCAAAAGTTCCGGTGCGGGTGGGAGTGCGCCGCTTGCCGCTGGAAATGATGACGGCATAAACTGGTGTTCCTCCTTCCCAAGCAATTAAGCGCTGTCGAGAAACATCAACTTGAATCCAGCGCTCATCTGATTCTTGCAATTCGAGCATTCTTTGGGCAATCATCTCGCTTTTAGTTTCGGCTTTGGTGGGGTTAAACCAAGTGGAGATAACAGCAAAACCAAGGGCGGCGCTAGCACAGAATAAACCGCAGCGCCTCAGCCACTGGGTAGAGTTGATGCTTTTCATAGGAGACAACCTTCAAAATAGGGGCGATCGCCGATCTATGATTAGGATTTACGCAACTATCCTAGGAATCAGGGCAACCACAGGGGGATTGCCGGAATCGGGGCAACCACAGGGGGATTGCCCCTACTGAAAAATGCGTAAGTCCTGTAGAAGTTGTAATTTCTAGGTTAATTTTAACTCAGCTGGTTAACTCTTTGACTAGATTTTGGGCGCGTTGGGCGATCGCTTCCCAATTACCCGCTGCCACTAATGATTTGGGAAATAAATCTCCGGCTAATCCCACGGCGATCGCACCAGCTTGAATAAATTCTGCCGCATTTGCGAGGTTAACGCCACCTGTAGGAATTAAGGGAATTTGTCCTAAAGGTGCTTGCAAGGATTTAATATAGTTTGCGCCGCCAACGGCTTGGATGGGGAAGATCTTGACGCTGCTAGCCCCAGCTTGCCACGCGGTAATGATTTCGGTTGGGGAGAGTGCGCCGGGAATAATGGGGACTTGACGGGCGACAGCGGCTTGAATCAGAGCGAAATTAGTGTGGGGGGTAAACAGAAATTGCGCTCCGGCAGCGATCGCCTGTTCCATTTCATCAACATTTAATATCGTTCCCGTCCCAATGATACAGTTTGGCAATTCCGATCGCAATTGGGAAATTAGTTCGGCAGGGCGATCGCTATTCCAGGTAATTTCAATGAGGGACATTCCTCCCGCTGCTACCGCTTTGGCTAGTTGGAAACCAATGGCAATTTGATCGACACGAATGACCGCGATCGCGCGGTATGTTTTTAGTAAAGAGATCCAATCCATAAAATAGGGAAATTCAAAATTCTTAATTGTTACTGTTAAGACAATACGGTTCAGTTAAGTAGGTGGTCATAAATCAAAAAACGCAAAAGTTCGTAGTTGGGCTTTAGCCCTAATCCGGAGAGGGCTAAAGCCCAACTACGAACTTAGTTAACTGAACTGTATTGACTGTTAAGGGAGTTAGATTTTAACAGATTTTTCGATGTCTTCGGCTTGAGTTGGTAATTGGGCGGTTAATACTTCGCTGCCAGTTGCGGTAACTAAGACATCATCTTCAATCCGAATTCCTCGCACATCGCTGAATTGCGCCAAACGATCCCAATTAACTAGATTTTGATATTTTAACCTTCGTTCGCGATCGCTTAAAATTGCTGGCACTTGATAAAATCCCGGTTCAATTGTCACCAACATTCCCGCAGCTAAAGGACGATTCAGACGAAGATAGTTTAAACCAAAGCGATCGCTTCTGGTTCTCCCCTCAGCATAACCCGCCAAATCTCCCAAATCTTCCAGATCGTGAACATCTAAACCTAATAAATGTCCGACTCCGTGGGGGAAAAATAAGGCATGAGCATCGGCGGCAACTAATTCTTCGGCATTACCCCGCAAAATTCCTAAATGGCTTAATCCTTCCGCAATGGTAGTAGCGGCTAATAAATGAAGATCTTGGTATTCGACACCAGGTTTAATTTTGGCAATACAAGCATCGTGGGCTGCTAAAACTAGATCGTAAATATCTCTTTGGGTAGAGGAAAATTTACCGCTGACAGGCCAAGTTCGGGTGACATCTGCTGCCCAACCTAATGCTGTTTCTGCACCCACATCAGCTAAGAGTAAATCTCCTGGTTTTAAGGGATGATGATATTGCCCATTATGTAAAACTTCCCCTTGGATGGTAACAATACTCTGATAAGCACAAGTCATATTTTCAGCAGCGATCGCTCCTTCCATCACTGCCCTAATTTCCGCTTCGGTTTTAGCAGTTAAAGTCGCTGCCATCCCTGCTCGGTGGGCATTTACAGTGACATTGGCAGCGGTTTGTAATTGGGCGATCGCTTCGGCATCGTGGAGAATTCGCAGGGAAATAATTGCTTTTGCTAAAGCCAAATCAATATTTTGGTCTTTTAAAGATATCGAACGGTTCAGAATTTGACATTGCTGTGCGTAGGTAAGGGGATCTTGCACCGCAATAGTTGCCGCATTTAGGGCGCGAGATGGTAATTCTGCCAGGGGAAAATTTGCCTCTGCACCTATTTGCTGGGCGATATCTTCTCGACTGGGCATTTCTCCATGCCACAAAGCGTTGCTAGGAGTAGGATTATCGGCAAACAATTCTAGTTTGCCATTGGATAAAAGAATGGCAGCATTTTCAATCGGTAAACCAGCAAAATAAAGGAAGTGACTGCTGGCACGAAAGGGAAAAGTATTGGCAGGAAAGTTGCGAGAAACGTTGCCACCTGCCCAAAGAATTACCGGAAAGTCAATTAATTGGGCTAGTTTTTGCCTGCGTTGTTGCAGGGCAGTTGCTAAAGATTCTGAAATGAAAGTATCATTAAACATTGTAGGTGATCATAAATAAAAGACTATAAGCAAAAGTTCGTAGTTGGGCTTTAGCCTAGACTGTTGACTTTGTTCCTTTTTAGGCGGTTCTGTTCATGCAGTTTCTGAGTAGTCAATTTCGGTATTGATGTAGGGGCGGGTTTGGGCAGGAATTTTAATCTTTACCAATAATCTCAATAAACCCGCCCCCCACGTACCGTCAAAATCAATTAATGCTTAATTTTCGGGCAGTAGGGGGCGGGTTCAGATAATTTATTGGTGGATATTAAACCTCTGAATAAACCCGCCCCTACAGATTTATGCTGATGATTTTACTCGTTCCCAGGCAGAGCCTGGGAATGCCCATTTAGAGGCTCTGCCTCGGATGATAATCAAGCGAGGCAGAGCCTCTCGATATAGGTTCCCAGGCAGAGCCTAGGAACCAGTAGATTCCCTATCCCCTATTCCCTCTGTTCCCTGTTCCCTGTTCCCTGTTCCATATTCCCTATTCCGAAGTAACTATCTTAACTGTTGCAGATTGAGACTTTT
>CAKZHE010000120.1 GCA_936920195.1 uncultured cyanobacterium
CTTGGCAATGGGATTAAATAGGGTAGGGCATACCCAAATTAACGCCTGTGGAGAGTTCGACCTCTGTCAGTTAGATGCAAATCTTTCTGGTAAGTTGTCTCGCTGAATCAGGAATCCCCGTGCCTTTAGGCCGGGGAGTGTCAAGAAGTGCTGGAGTACCTAGCGTCTGATATGACAGAAGCAGAGATACTCGAAGATTTTCCCGATCTAACACAGGAAGACTTAAAAGCCTGCATTGCATACGCGGCTGACCGCGAGCGTCGGTTTATGAGTGCGCCAATATCCGCATGAAATTACTCTTTGATGAAAATCTATCTCCCAAGTTGCCACTCGGTTTGAATGACCTTTTCCCAAAAGTGTAAAGATTTTTATACTTTCGTTGCTTCGGTTTCGGATAGTTGGTATAATCAGGGTAAAAGAAGGGGATTCAGTCTCGATAATATTCCATTTAAGGGTGTTATTGTTATATGGAAGTTTTCCGTCTATAGTTCAGTAAGCAAAAATCTTAGTTATCAACTAATGTATGACTATTGATGATGAATTTAAAAATGAAATCTTTCAAAAGTATTGTCATATCCAGGAAATTGTCTATTCTGAAAGATTAAGGACTTTATTTGATGAATGCCAACATTATCTAAATTTATACGAAAGTTTATGTACTCAGGTGCTAGGTTTCTCGAAACCATTTCTATCTAATAAATTGCAAATTGCCGAAGCAATTTACTACAACACCTTATCAGATTATGAGAAAAAACGAACAAATATTGCATACTATAGGGGTAATTGTTCTGCGTTTAGTATTCTTTTTAAAGACATT
This sequence comes from uncultured cyanobacterium, assembly GCA_936920195.1. Lineage (GTDB taxonomy): Bacteria > Cyanobacteriota > Cyanobacteriia > Cyanobacteriales > FACHB-T130 > CAKZHE01. Next base: position 818 of record CAKZHE010000120.1, read on the forward strand.
ATAGATAGATTTCAAGGATTTCGAGATGAGACTATTCAAGAATCAGAGTCAAGAAAATTAAGAGGATTAATTTCCAAACACATAGGAGATAGCTTACTACTTATTAATCATTATCAAGCTAGTATAGGAAAAGATCAATTATTCAATATTTATCTAACTAACAATCCTGATTTTAGTCTTTATTATGACACGTGTGAGCAAATTATTTTTGGTGAAGCAAATTTTGATGATCCTTCTGACCAGAGTGAAGTTACTCCTGCTTTAATTCGCGTCATGATAGAGCTTCGGCTGAAGTGGAGCATTGGAATCTCTGGGTACATAGTTAATCAAAGTCCAGGGACTATGAGTATTTTTATAGAAGTTTATAACTCGTTTGTGGATGAAAAAAAAGTGATTGTTGATCTTAGATTTGACATCGTTAAGAGAATTTATGGATGGGCAAATATCTATATACATACAGGGACTCGATCTTATAGTTGGCTAACAGGATTTGCAGTAATTATTTTGAAGCCTTTTTTCTATGGTCAGAGTCACCGTCTATCGGGAGTAAGAGTTGCGTCATTAGCTACCATATATGAGTTTTGGGATGCACTGAAACACTATTTCAATCCTTCGCCTGACAAAGAGGTTGATGTCAAAATTTTGCCATATAAGCCAGGTTTTATTTGCACAGACAAAAATTACAGCCCAATACCATGTAGGAATCACTACGCAATCTATGAGGATGTGATGTCAAAAGCAGGGTCTAATAAAGCTATTGCTGAATACAAGATGAAATGTATTATCGAGGAGGGAATTCAAACAATTGGCAATGCACTTCATGAGCGTGTGCGAAACAGCTACATATCTCTTAGAGAACAAGAAATTAGAGAAAGAGCTTACTATCTATGGTTGCAGAGAGGTACGCCATTATGGGAAGCTGATTGTGATTGGTACTGCGCCATTGAAGACGATATTGCCTATCTGCCCAAACCAACTTGAATGTTGAACCTACGTCTAACAAAGGTGTTGCGGTGGCACGTGCCAGCCTACTTCGTTGAGTTCGAGAGATTACCTGCGTCTGATGAACACAACCGTTATCTCCCATCTCAAATTACACTAATTCAATCGCCCCTTCATTATCGACAAAATAGCGATCGCCGCAACCCACAGTTTTAAATATACAAAGATTTTTATATTTTCGTTCTAGCTGCCCAGAGTAAAGAGACTTCATATTGGTTAAATGTCGAATCCGCACTTACAATCGTCATATCTTCTAACTGAGCTTGTGCAATCAGCATTCTGTCAAAAGGATCGCGATGATGTAAAGGTAGTGCCGCTACCCGCAAAGCATGAGAAGCAGCTATCTCTAACGATCTAGCTCCTAGTTGAGTCATGCGAGTAGAGACATAATCATCTATTTGTTCTGGGAGTGGCAACTTACCGATTGAAACTTTAATTCCCATCTCCCAAACACTGGCAACAGAAAACCATACTTCATTGCTTTCGTTCGCAATTTGTTCAATCACATTCTCACTTAACTTTTCTGGTTGAGCAAACCACCATAACCAGCATTGTGTATCTAGTAAAAGTCTCACTCTGCACCGCCCTCAAATGCAACCAAAATATCTTTTGGCAGAGGAGCATTAAAGTCGTCTGGGACAATAAATTTTCCCCGATCTTGTCCCAAGCTAGACTGTCGATCTAAGGATGTCCGAAATGGAACAAGTTTAGCAATTGGAATACCTTGGTTTGAAATAACGATTTCCTCTCCGAGTTCCACACGGGACAATAGCCGAGAGAGGTTGGTCTTAGCCTGATGGATATTTACAGTTTCCATACTCTTAAAGAACTAAGTCTACAAACTAAGTTTAGTTTACTTGCAGTGATTCTGCAAGGGTAGAAATCGTCCCCGCCGATAGACGGCTTGAATGGGCAAGGTTATAAGATATTATAGAAGTCCACAGAGGTAGCGAACAGGAGCCAGTATATGCAAGGAATCTTGTTGAGCAGCGAAGAAGTTGCAAAACGTGGATACCGAATTTACGAGAGCAACATCCGTCAAAAGGTTGAGACAGAGGCAAATATTGGCAAAATGGTCATCATCAATGTTGAGACAGGTGACTATGAGGTAGATGAAACCGGGCTACAAGCAGCTAAAAACCTTCAGGTAAAGTTCCCATACGCAAGACTGTTTGGAATCCGCATTGGTTATAATGTAGCAGCTTCTTTTGGCGGTGTGATGGAGCGGGTGAGCAGTGATTTCCGGTATTGTGACTGATAGATATGCGATCGTCTCGCTGACATTTCTCTTGGTGAATGGCACAACTTTCCCAATTGAGTTTGTTATAGACACAGGTTTTACCGATCAACTTTGCCTACCACCAGAAGCAGTAAATTTACTTGGGCTACCGTTCTTGTACAATCTGCCTGTAAACTTGGCAGATAACAGTTCAGTCTCTCTAGCAGTTCATCAAGGGACAATCTTTTGGGATGGAGTGGAACAGGATGTTCGTGTATTGGCTACGGGGCGACGACCTCTGATTGGAACTGCCCTACTGAACGAGCAAGAGTTGGTAATTCAGTTTACAGAGGGGGGTTTGGTAACGATTGATGAGTTGTAGTTCGCAGCATCGGTGCAAATGCAGGCTAACTTAGTCGTTAACGTTCATTAGCAGTTAAAGCACTCAAAATCAGTAAATTCGAGAATTAACAAACTTAGGTTTTAGGAAGAAAAACTAATGAGTAGTCAATATTCAATCGCGATCGCCACTGCTAGTAGTAAAGAAGAAGCAGAAAAGCTGGCTCGCGCACTTTTGGATCAAGGTATTGCAGCTTGCATTCAAGTAAATCAGATTAAGAGCTATTACAGATGGCAGGGGAAAGTGAACGTTAATGATGAGCAGATTCTTCTAATCAAGTGTAAACATAGTGATTTTGCTGACATACAGAAATGTATTAAAGAGAATCATAGCTACGAAGTTCCAGAGATTATTGAGATACCTATTACTGCGGGATTGCCTGAATATTTAAGTTGGATAAGTGAAGTAACTAGATGAGTCGGAATATTGTCCAAGAATCGAGACTAGCGGTTATACAGACTATACCACCGCCGCAAAGTTAATCTATGTGCAACAACCATGATTGATTTTTTTGCCCCAAATAGAAGTCAAAGCACTTTTATAGTGGGCAATCGACTGGACATGATCCGATTCTTTGCTAACATCACTTTTCAGGCGGTCTTAAGATCTAAAATAATCATCTCCACCAATAAGATGTACATTACAAAATCGTTGAATAGTCTCGAAATCTTTGATGTTATCTGTAACCACTGCTACCCCAGCCCGCTTTGCAGTTCTTGCAATTAAAACATCATGAGTGATTCGATACTTTTGATCGGAAGACATCTTGGGCGTTAGCCCACCTCTTTGAGATTTTAGCCCCTTTTGCAAGGCATAAATGACTTTACCCACAAGCCACCAATCCTCTGCTGTGGGAATAAGCAGCTTTTCAGATTTCTCATATTCTCGACGTGCAACAGATAAAGCTTTCAGCTCAGTATCATCTTGCGCTCCTGCAACGAGTTCTTGGAGTACGACAACTGACATATAGAAGTTTTCAGGGAGTTGAACATATTTTCGAGCAATGAAAATATTCGTATCAAACGTTACTTTCGGCATCCCTACCGCTATCTTTACGCTGTGAAATTAATTTCCAGGCGTTCATCATTGCCTGATTCGCTTTCTTGGCTGCCTCAAGCTTCTCTTTGCGGGTCAGAACCCTCCTCTTGGTAGCAGTTTTGGCACTCTTCCTGCCATTAGCTTTGACCTCTTTAGGCAGATTACCATTTGAAACTGAAAGATCAGATTTTAATTCATTCTCTGTAACTCTTGTTGCGCGGAGAAGATCGTCACGGATTAAGACACTCATAGAAATTGTGCTTGGGGTCACTTACTCCATAATTTTAAGGTATGTAGAGCAAAAAGGCAATATAGTGCGTGCGAATGAGTTGTGCAATCCCGTAGGGGCAATCCTCCCGTGGTTGCCCCGATGTGTAGCAGGGCTGTTTAACGCTAGGATTTTTGACTCTCTGAAGCCCTTGCTTTGCAAGGGTTTCAAATGCAAAGATTTTTATACTTTAGTTGCTTCGGTTTCAGGCAGTTGGTATCATTAGAAGCTAAAATGGCGATTCAGTCTTCATAATATACATTCCTTTCTTTGTACTTCAACCTATGACAGAAAAAATCGCCCATCTCCTCCGCCACGGTCAACCAGATACCAATGTTGCCATTCAAGGTTGGGTGCGGACAAAGCGAGAATTAAAAGAATTTACCTTTTTAGAAATTAATGATGGTTCTGCCCTGGCGAATTTACAAGTTGTCCTTGAACCCAGTTTACCCGACTATAAAGACCTGTTGAAAAAGTTAAATACTGGCGCTTCGGTGGAAATTTCTGGCACGTTAGCCGCTTCTCCAGCTAAAGGACAGCGAATTGAATTAAAAGCGACTACTTTACAACTTTATGGAGAAGCAGATCCCGAAACCTACCCGCTGCAAAAAAAGCGGCATTCGATGGAATTTCTGCGCGAAATTGGTCATTTAAGAGCGCGAACTAACACTTTCGGAGCCGTTTTTCGCGTCCGCAATGCCTGTGCTGCTGCGATTCATCAATTTTTTCAAGATCGGGATTTTTTGTGGGTGCATACTCCCATTATTTCCGCCAGCGATTGCGAAGGCGCGGGGGAAATGTTTACCGTAACTGGTTTCAATCTCAACAAAATTCCTCGCAATGAAGCTCAGGAAATTGATTATAGTCAAGACTTTTTTGGCAGACAAGCCTATTTAACCGTCAGCGGACAATTAGAAGCCGAAGTGATGGCAACTGCCTTTAGTAATGTTTACACCTTTGGTCCCACTTTCCGGGCTGAAAATTCCAATACTTCCCGCCACCTAGCGGAATTTTGGATGGTGGAACCAGAAATGGCTTTTTGCGATTTAGTCGGCGATATGGATTTGGCAGAAGCTTTCCTGAAGCACATTTTTAAAACTGTGTTGGAAAGATGCCCGGAAGACATGGAATTTTTCAACCAACGAATTGATAACTCAGTTTTAGCTACGGCGGATAATATTATTAACAATCAATTTGAACGAGTAACTTATACCGAAGCGATCGCCCTCCTGGAAAAAGCAAAGAAAAAGTTTGAATATCCGGTAAAATGGGGTTTAGATTTACAATCAGAACACGAACGCTATTTAGCCGAAGAACTCTTTAAAAAGCCCACCATTGTCACCGATTATCCCGTGGAAATCAAAGCTTTTTATATGCGGCTCAGTGACGATGAGAAAACCGTCAGAGCGATGGATATTCTCGCCCCCAAAATTGGCGAAATCATCGGTGGTTCCCAGCGGGAAGAGCGTCTAGACGTGCTAGAACAAAGAATTATTAATCAGGGACTCAACCCCAAAGATTATTGGTGGTATCTTGATTTGCGCCGCTTTGGAACTGTGCCTCATGCTGGTTTTGGTTTAGGTTTTGAACGCCTAGTGCAGTTTATGACTGGGATGGGTAACATTCGCGATGTCATTCCTTTTCCTCGCGCTCCCCTCACCGTAGAATTTTAGATTTTTTCAAGATCGCTAGCAGTTAGCGGAGCCTGGAAAATATGGCGTACGTACAGCACATAAACTGTACTTTCTCGAATCGCAAACAGAATTCGATAAATGTTTTTGGCTTTGCCGTGCAGGAGTTGACGGACTTCTTCTGAAAAGATTTCGCTTTCAATTGCCAAACCACAGCGACGGGGTTTTTCTTGGAGTGTGGCGATCGCATTCATCATCCCACGAAACCAGCGATCGGCAAATTCCGGATTGCGATCGCGATACCACTGATAGGCTTGCTCAATTTGAGATTCGGCAATTGGAGTAATTTCAACTAGAAATGCCATACTTCTGCTGCATTTCTTGGGCGAATTGATCGATTGGGCGAGTTTCCCCCGCGTTGAGTTCCTCCAATCCTTGCTGGATTCCAGCGATGGTTTCTAACTGCTCAATGAGTTGACGGAGTTTGGTAGAATCGGTGGTATTAGCACCAAGGAATGTCACCAGGACTTGCACCCGCTCTCCTTTGATTTGGGGTTGTTCAACCAGTTCAACCTTACCATCTTGGTAAATTCCTTCAAAAGTTTTAAACATAGTTGTAGGTGTAATTTTGATGAAATACAATATTTATCATTGCAGAGAAGCCCGAATGCGTTGGAATACCTGTGCGGCAGCAATTCCATGATCTTGGCGGTCATCCATTGCGCGATCGCGTAATTCAGCTTCCTCCGCCCAGGCAACGGCAACTTCTCGATCTATTTCATTGCTTTGTCCTAGCCGTTCAAGAAGTCGAGCTAGTAATGCTGCTTGAGAGTCTTTTGGGAGTAGAAGAACTTCAGCCTCAAGATTTTCAAGTGTCATGGCTATCTCAGAGTTTTAAGCTTGACTCCTTCTATCATATCACCATCTTTGAATTAAACTCTCTGCTCTGATTCTAAAACACAAGGATGTTGAGGATCGCCAGTTTCAACTTGCAGGGTGGCATGATCGATGTCAAAATTATGGTGCAACTCTCGACAAACTTTCGCCAGAAATTCATCGCCGGGATGACCTGTTGGAATTACTAAATGTGCTGTGAGTGCAGTTTCAGTGGTACTCATTGCCCAAATATGCAAATCATGAATTTGAGCCACTCCTGGATATTCGCACAAAAAAGCGCGAACTGCATTTTGATCGATTTTTAGCGGAACACCATCAATAACTAGGTGAAATGACTCTTTTAATAAATCCCAGGTGTTGAAGATAATGAGCGCACTGATAATTAGACTAAATGCGGGATCTAACCATAACCAGTGAGTGAGAATAATTCCAATTCCTGCCAAGACAACACCTACTGATACCATTGCATCAGCCGCCATGTGTAAAAATGCTGCCCGGATATTGATATCATTGTGACGACCAGAAAAAAACATCAAGGCAGTAACTGTATTGATGACAATCCCAATCGCTGCTACCGCAATAATAATGCTACCCTGCACATCATCAGGATGGAAAAATCTTTGGATTGCTTCCCAAGCAATTGCACCTGTGACAACTAACAAAAATAGAGCATTCAGAAAGGCGGCAACTATGGACGACTTCCGCCAACCATAGGTTTTTTGATGGGATGGTTGGCGACGAGAGAGCCAAATCCCTAGCCATGCCAGGAGTAAACCTAAAACATCGCTTAAGTTATGTCCGGCATCGGCAATCAATGCGACAGAATTGGCAAGAAAGCCAAAAATAAATTCAGTTATTACAAAACTGACATTCAGGACTAATCCAATGATAAATGCCCGATTGTAATTAGCGGGGGCATGATGATGTTCGTGACTTCCATGAGAATGATTATGACTATGATGATGTGCCATGATCGAGGGGTTGATGAATTTTCTAGACAAATAATGGTGTGAATATTTTAACTCGACTGTGGCAAGTATATCAATATATATTCATGTAAGAATGATTTTTATTCTCAAGTAGGGTTTCTGGCAAATGTTCATTGGATTAGGTACAGCAGGTTGACTTAATCCGATTGAGTAACTGCGAGCCGACCTTGTGCTAGAGTAAATTATGAAAGAATTATGAAAAACGACAATGACACCCTCAGAAAAGCGACCGAGTTTGCCAGAGGTACATCGCAGCATCTCGATTCCCAATAGCAAAAGTTTTTGGCGTAAATTACTAGCCTATGCTGGACCGGGATATTTGGTTTCGGTTGGTTATATGGACCCCGGAAATTGGGCGACGGATATTGCTGGGGGATCAAAATTTGGCTATACGTTGTTAAGCGTCATTTTATTGTCAAATTTGATGGCAATTTTGTTGCAATCTCTGTGCGTGCGCTTGGGAGTGGCAACAGGAAGAGATTTAGCCCAGGCTTGCCGAGATTATTTCAGTCCGCGAGTTAATTTTGTGTTGTGGGTGCTGTGTGAAATTGCGATCGCCGCTTGCGATTTAGCGGAACTTTTGGGCAGTGCGATCGCCTTACAACTGTTATTTGGTCTGCCCCTAGTTTGGGGCGTGTGTATTATGGCCTTGGATGTGATTCTGTTGCTACTCCTCCAAAATAAAGGATTTCGCTACATTGAAGCTTTGGTAATTACTTTGGTAGCCACAATTGCCGGATGTTTTACCGCTGAAATCTTCTTTTCTCGTCCCGATCTTGGGAGTATCCTCGCAGGTTTTGTCCCTAATCAGGAAATTATTCAAAACTTGGGAATGCTTTACATTGCCGTAGGCATTTTAGGGGCAACAGTCATGCCTCATAATCTATATTTGCATTCCTCAATTATTCAAACTCGCGCCTGGGAACCAACATCTGAAAAAAAATGGGAAGCCATTAAATTTGGCACAATTGATTCTACTATTGCTTTATGGCTAGCCCTATTGATCAATGCCGCCATTTTGATTGTGGCAGCGGCAACCTTTCACGTATCTGGTTATCATGAGGTTGCTGATATTCAGGATGCTTACAAACTGCTTTCTCCATTGTTAGGAGTTGGTGCTGCCAGTGCCATTTTTGCCTTTGCGCTGCTGGCATCAGGACAAAGCTCAACATTGACGGCAACGATGGCAGGGCAAATTGTGATGGAAGGTTTCTTGGAACTGCGGTTGCCGCCCTGGTTGCGAAGACTAGCAACTCGCCTGATTGCGATTATTCCGGCTCTATTGGTCATCATTTGCTTTGGAGAGCAAAGCACCGGGGGATTACTGGTTTTTAGTCAAGTAATTTTGAGCTTACAACTTTCATTTGCCGTGATTCCGCTGGTGATGTTTACCAGCGATCGCCGTTTAATGGGTGAGTTTGTCAATCCCCGTTGGCTCAAAGTAATGTCTGGAGCCGTCGCTACCATAATTGTCGCTTTAAATGTTTGGCTGCTCTGGCAGACATTTTGGGACTTTTTGATATCGCATTCTGGCTAGGCTTTTGACTCTGCAATTTTTGGAGCAATTGTATTCATGCAATAACCATGATTTATGTAGGGGCGGGTTTGGCAGGAATTTTAATCCTTACCAATCACCTGAATAAACCCGCCCCGATGCAGGTTTAAAGTCAGTTGAGCCTAGATTTTCGACCCGGTGGGATAGAGGCGTTGGGTAAGCCATGTAGATATGTAAATGCTTCGTTTTCAAGATTGGGATATGAAAACATTTTTGATTTTACAGGACTTATGCAGTTGCTACGCATATAGCGTTGATGGTGCGTTACGCTGCGCTAACACACCCTACTAATAGAGGTATTGCGTAAGTCCTGTTTTATCAAAACAAATCAAATAACAATCCCACTCCCAACAAAGCAATCATAGCTCCTAAAATTGCCCTCTTACTGACGGCTTCTCCCATCCCCATCGCAATGGGAATCGCAAATAAAGGGCTGGTGGCACAGAGGGTTTGAGCAATTCCCGCCGGAGCTTCCTTTAAAGAGATTTGTTGCAGCCAAATTCCTAAATAAGTGCTGGCGAAAGCAGTGATAGCGATCGCCCCAGCTAATTTAGGCGATAAAGCCTTTTTGACTAAGTTAAAACCAAAATATTTCGGTTCAGAAAATGCCCAATTTTTGATCCACAAATATGGTAACATAACCATTGCTCCAGCTAACAGTCGCCATAGGGTACTCCACAAAGGAGTAATATCAGTTTGAGAGAGGGCAACACGGGATAAAATTACTGCGGCGGCATCGCCAATAGTTGAGACGATAGTCCAGCCAATTCCAGATAACAGATTAGTGGGAGCCGCTTGATTTTCTGGCACTCGTTCGCTTACCACCCAAGCCACTCCAAAAATAGTTAGGAAAATTCCCAAGGCAGCAAAAACGCTCAGTTGTTCTTTTAAAAAAACTAAGGCGAGGAGGGCTACTAATGGAGATGTTAAAGTCTTTAATAGTAGGGTTAGCCGCACTCCCAAATCATTTAAAGCGGTAAAAAAAGCCGTATCTGCCAAGCCAATGCCTATCGCTCCACTAGCTAAAAGTAAAGCGATGGGTATGGGTTGTAGATTTACATTAGCGATCCCTTGAAAACAGAAAGTAATAACGATCAAAACAATCGCAACATTAACCTTGATAAAGTTTAATTCCAACGGCGGAATCCGCTTGCCAACTCGATACCAAACCATTGACGCGATCGCCCACAAAAATGCTGCTCCTAAAGCCGCTAGTTCGCCCACTAAATATGGCATTTATTTTGAATCCAATTGATTTATAATCGGTTTTTGCAACTTCTCGCCGCAAATTTTGCAAAACTGTGCGTCAGCATCGTGGATAGCTAACTGACAACTAGGACAAGCAACTTCCAGATGGTTGCGACTTTTCATTAATCGTTTAATTAAATCACCTAATTGCCAAGGAATTAAGGAAATCCCAGTTAAAATCATCATCACTGTTAACAGACGACCTAGTTCCGAACTGGGGGTAACATCCCCAAATCCCACGGTAGTCATGGTGACAACCGAAAAATAGAAAGCATCTAAAAAGGTGGTGAAAACTTGGGGATTAACGGGATGCTCAACTTGATAAATCAGCCCGGAATAAACAAAGACAATGGTGAAGAGGGTAAAGAGAATTCTGGTGGAAATAGCGCTATCTTCAGAAATAAATCGCCCAAATAAGGTTTTGTTTTCTAGAAAGCGGATTAACCGCAGAATCCTGAACCAGCGAAAGATGCGAATAAACTGGATATCGCCAATACCAACTAAAAATGGGACAATTGCCAAGAGGTCAATTAAAGAGTAAAAACTGAACAAGTATTTTAATTTGTTTTCGGCACACCACCAACGAAGTAAATATTCAACCGCAAAAATTAATAGGATTGCCCAATCGATAAAATTCAGATACAATCTGATATCATCTGAAATTGGGTAGGTTTCAACCACGAAAATTACTGAAGAGACTAACACCAAAATAGTAATGGCTAAATTAAGCCCTCGCCCTACCGGGGTGCGAATATCTTCAAAGTAAAAGGCAATCTGTTGTCGCAAGGACATAAAAAAGAGTTAAATATAGATCTTGGCGAGCGATCGCACATCAAGCTATAACAAGATTGCCACTTCAGAATGGCGATCGCCCAACATAATCTAGCAATTCCAGCAACAATTCGAGCATTTTTATGACAGAGCAACATCCAATTCCAGTGGTAGTCAACGGCGCGGCGGGGAAAATGGGGCGGGAGGTAATTAAGGCCATTGCCCAAGCTCCGGACTTACAATTAGTGGGAGCCGTAGACCGCAACCCGGAAATTTTGGGCAAAGATATTGGCGAGATTGCCGGCTGTGGCGAGCTAGAAGTGCCTGTGGTCAACGATTTGCAAAGTACCCTGGTTTTGGCTACCCAGGAGAAACAACAGGGGGTCATGGTTGATTTTACCCATCCTGATAGCGTTTATGAAAATGTCCGCTCGGCGATCGCCTATGGGATTCGTCCAGTAGTTGGCACTACTGGGTTGAGTGCCGAACAAATTCAAGATTTAGCCGCCTTTGCTGATAAAGCTAGCACAGGCTGCCTAATTATTCCCAACTTTTCTATTGGCATGGTGCTACTGCAACAAGCTGCCATCCAAGCTTCCCGCTATTTCGATCATGTGGAAATCATCGAACTGCACCACAATCAAAAAGCCGATGCACCTAGCGGTACTGCCATTCAAACGGCTCAACTGCTGGCAGAAGCGGGTAAAACATTTAATCCAGCTTTAGTGAAAGAAACTGAAAAAATCCCTGGAGCCAGGGGGAGCCTTGCCGATGAAGGCATCCGCATTCACAGCATCCGCTTACCTGGTTTAATTGCCCATCAAGAAGTGATTTTTGGAGCCTTGGGACAAGTTTATACATTGCGCCATGATACCAGCGATCGCTCCTGTTATATGCCGGGAGTTCTGCTCTCCATTCGTAAAGTTACCCAACTTAAGTCCTTGGTATATGGCTTAGAAAAAATCCTTAATTAACTAGCCTGATGCTAATTCCTTCGTTGCTGCTCGCTGTCTTTCTGCCTCTTTAAGATTGGTTTGGGCAGGCATGAATTTAGGATCTAAAGCAATGGCTTGCTTATATTCTTTGATTGCCTCTTCCAATTTGCCTTGCTGATGGAGGGTAAAGCCCAAATTGTAGTAACCAATTGCGTTTTTGGGGTCAATTTGAATGGCTTGGCGAAAAGTAGCGATCGCCTCCTCTAATTTCCCCTGCTCGAACAGCGTACTACCCAGATTGTTATAAGCAATTACAAATTTGGGGTCGAGTTGAATGGCTTGGCGAAAAGCGGCGATCGCCTCATCTAGTTTTCGCTGCTTAAATAGTACAATGCCTAAATTGTAGTAAGACTTAGCATATTTCGGGTCAATTTGAATGGCTTGGCGAAAAGTGGCGATCGCCTCCTCTAATTTCCCCTGCTCGGACAGCGTACTACCTAGATTGTTATAAGCAATTGCATTTTTGGGATTGAGTTGAATGGTTTGGCGAAAAGCAGCGATCGCTTCCTCTAGTTTCCCCTGGTAATACAGCGCATTGCCCAGATTATAGTAAGCAATTGCATTTTTGGGGTCGAGTTGAATGGCTTGGCGGAAAGAGGCGATCGCTTCCTCTAGTTTCCCCTGGGCCAACATCACAGCACCCAAATTGTTGTAACCAATTGCATTTTTGGGGTTGATTTCGATAACTCTGCGCCAGATAGATTCTGCTTCAGTGTATTTGCCAGCAGATAGTGCTGCATTGCCTTGTTCAATCAGTTGTTCAGTGCTTTGGGCAACTGCGGCTGGAGACATTGCCACCACAGACAAAGTTAATAGCAGCGCCAGTAACCTAGGGATTCTCATTATTCACCTCAATCTCAAAAATATAAAATTAACCCTTTCTAATCATTCGCAATATAGAATTTACGAGCAATTGCCAGTTCACTAAACAATAATTTATTAAAGAATCATATCTTTCTTTGATATGCAATTCTATGGTTTTTGTGCTTTAGTTACAGTTTAACATCCAACTTTAAAAGCTGTGTTCCACCTAAAAAAACTAATATCTAAGCGATCGCTATTTTCACCATATTTTGCGTTATTGTCTGCGCCAGAAAGTCTATCGCTTGCCACTCAATAGAATCCCCGTGCCTTTAGGCCGGGGAGTATGTCAAAAGTCAGTCTCGTAACCGAAATATGCCAGTTGTTCAGGACGCGGTTTCGCCGTTAGCTCTGTCCAGCGCTTCTGAAGCAGTTCGCGGAACTCAGGCATAGTCATACTCAGTGCGCCGCCCGGATCGTTCTTGCGTCCTGGTTGTCCTGCTTGCTCGCAGGCTTCATCGTGACCAAGAACTTTATCAAAACTGAACCGATCCGTGGGATCTGCCCACTTGTACCACAATAAAGTTTTGATAATTGACTCTTCTTGTGCGGCTGTGTACTTGTGATACCAACCTTCCTGCATAGAGCCGTTATCCTT
>CAKZHE010000121.1 GCA_936920195.1 uncultured cyanobacterium
GATAATTTTTTGAACTGTTGATTACTGGGGCGCAACTTGTACTTGTAACTTAAAATCAATTTCATCACCTCCTGAAGTTATCTTATCGTATAAAAAATATATTGAGAATCAAAATACTTGAAGGCGGAAGACAGCCGCAGCGCCTATCCCGACCCCTGAAGGGGTGGGCTTGCGGCGCGGTCAAATTCTGTCATGCTCATGGGATTAAAAATTTCATCTACCAGAGTGCCATTTTTCTCGTAGGGCAAGCATCCGGTTAATAATCGGACGCAAGTCACGCCCAGACTATACAAATCGCTGGCGGGGAAAACATGACCTTGCATTTGTTCCGGTGTTGAAACAATTCTGTGGCTTTTCCAATAGCATTGGCATTTTGTAGCTGGGGTAAAAATTCCTTAATAACACAAATCGTATTTAATCGCTGTTCATCTATGGCTTTAAAAGTCCGTCCGAAACCACCTTCACTAATATATTTAACCGCACGATATCTGTCCTTGAATAAGAATCTCGTCCCGCATTTATTACAACATTTATTGGTCGGGGAATTCTCATGCAAACAACTAGGATTAACGCACTGACTCATAATTCTCTACTCCCTCAGCATCATAAACTGCGATCGCTCCATCTACTTCTTGGGTGGATTCGCGCCTTCGGAGCCGTCAGCATTCTTCCAAGTGACTGATACCACTCTGGCATTGCCTCGGTTTTGGGTATTCACAGCGGCTTCAAACGTGCTTTGTTCTCCAGGAGGGAGACTTTCGGCACTGATGTTGGCTGTACCTTTGGCAGTAACCTCTTCTGGAATGGTTTCACCATCAGAATTTTGGGTGCGAACAATTTCAAAGTTGACAGTGACGGCAGTAACCGGATTGCTGGTATTATTTTTGACCGTGCCGTTGACTCTGTAGGTGCGATAGGGGGCATTAATTCCGGTGACATCGACTGTGCCTTGAACTGCACTGGTGGGTTGGGGAGCAGATGGAGCAGATGGAGAAGTTGGCGCAGATGGAGCGGCTGGAGCAACTCGATTAGGTGGCGCAACTGCTACACCCTTACTGGGACAATCCGTAGGCCAATTAGGGATGCTAGCATTGGCATTGGCTAAAACTTCTAGCTGACTGCGGTATTGTAGTAGGCGATCGCTATCTTGGGGAGCCAGCGATCGCATTTGATCGACTATTCTCAAAGCTTGCTGCCAATTCTGAGCGCACAAAGCTTGTTTTAATTGGGCATTTAAATCAGGTGCTGCCCAGCTTTGACTGGCAGTTGCTCCAAGAATCAGCAATAGGGCTGTTATCGATTGAACTACTTTCATGGAATTGCCTCATTAAATTAATTTAGGCAAACAAGATCAAACCTATTCACTAGGATAGCAAAATGGATCGCAGATCGCCAGTTCAGTTTATTTGGGTTAACCTTAAATACAAGCCTACTGCGTCAGTCCTGAGAAAGTTAAACTAAAGCGGCTAACATTGCTTGCAATTTCAACTGAATTTCAGCCAGTTCTTTATCAGGTTGCGAACCAGCAATTATTCCGGCTCCGGCAAATAAACGAGCGCGATCACCATCAATTAAAGCCGATCTAATTCCCACCACAAATTCGCAATTTCCCTGCTCATCTATCCACCCCAAAGGAGCCGCATAAAGCGATCGCTCAAATGGCTCGCAGCGGCGAATCTGTCGCCAAGCTTCATCTCTGGGCAACCCGGCGACAGCGGGGGTAGGATGGAGCGCCGCAACCAAATCTAGGGGATGAATTGCCGTTGGTACTTGGGCTTGAATTGGTGTCCACAAATGCTGAATATTGGCAAGTTGGCGCAACTTGGGGGTAAGGGGAATTTGGGGATTTAAACCTAATTGGACGAACTGTTGGGCAATAAAATCAATTACGACTAAATGCTCCCGCTGTTCCTTATCATTGTCCAGCAAACTGTTGCCCAATTCCTCATCTTCTGCCGGAGTTTTTCCCCTAGGAGCCGATCCCGCCAAGGCATCGGCGATCGCTTCCCGATTTTGAATGCTAATTAACCGTTCTGGACTAGCACCAATAAAGGTTTTGCCATGACCATTGCTAGTCGAAAAAATATAACAATTATTATAGGCTTTTCGCAAATTATGTAAAGAAACAAAGGGTTGAAATGGTTGGGGAGAAATGACATCAATGGCATGGGCTAAAACTACTTTACTGAACTGCTGATTGGCAATCAATTTTAAAGAGTCCGCCACGGCTGATTTGAATTTGCTCCCGTTCATTGGCATAGGATTCTTTTTCTTGCCAGAGTTACCCAAAGTTAATATATGATTAGGAATAGCCAAAATTTGCTCTACAAATGTACAAATTTCTTGGGCGATCGCCGGAATATTGGTCTGGCGATCGATTTCTAAATTAACTACTAAAGTGCTTTGATTATCTTTCCGAGAGACTTGCCAGCGGGGTAAAAATATGGTAGCCGAAGGAAAAGGGGAATTACTCCGAGATGACAATTCTCCAAAGGTAAAACTACAGAAAAAATGCGCCCCAGCAAAAGGCAGATTGGAATGACTAAAGTTAAGATTTCTGGCTAAACAAGATTCAATAAACTGACGGGAACGATCGAAGCGCGATAGCGCTAGCGCGCTCGCAGAGCTTCGCCCATTTATTTCTAAACTAGCCACCGCATCAATTGCGGCGATCGCTTCGTTTTCACCCGCCTTTTCCAAGTAGAAATGCAGGCAATTAGGGCGAGCAAAAGTTGCCAGCACCGCTAAAGGATCGACGGGAGGAATTTCTAAAGCAAGACTGAGCAGGCGAAGCCCTGCGAGCGCGCTAGTGCTATCGCAATCCCTTGGCAATACCGTCTGCTTCAAGGCGAAAAGAAACTGACACAGATCCTGGCGATCGTAGAATAATTTATCTTGCTTGGGTAAAATCGGCATTTATATTCAAGATTAATAGGCATCCGTTGTTGGACATTGAGAGTTCCCCCTTTTCAGGATCGCATCAAAATGTAGCCTTCATGCCTTAACATTTGTTTACAAAACTTTGCCAATTTGGGTTAGGCGTGGGAGGAGGGCAAACGCCTGCTAACATGAAATTCCAGTCACAGAACCGCGTCTATCTGCGGTTGGGGTAAAACATCCCCAGGAGTTCGGGGTGGGAGCGGCAACTACCCTGGCAAAATCGCGCCAAGGAGCAGTGGAGTAACAAAACTGATGACAATTGAATCCATTAATTACAATCAAAATAAGTTGTGGCTGGCAGCCATTAAGCCGCCAATGTATAGCGTGGCAGTCATCCCCATCGCCATTGGTACTGCGATCGCCGTCGCTGAAGGCAAAGCCATCAATGGCAATATTTTCGCCACTTTCTTAATCTCTGCCATTTCCATCCTGGCGTGGTTGAATCTCAGCAATGATGTTTTTGACTCAGAAACGGGCATTGATGTCAATAAGGCGCACTCGTTGGTAAACTTAACGGGCAATAAGTCCCTAATTTTCTGGTTGGCAAACATATTTTTAATTCTAGGCATCGTTGGCGTGCTAGCCATCTCCTGGTGGCAAAACGATCTCGTCGTCATCGCCTTGGTAGCCCTTTGTTGCGCCTTGGGCTATACTTACCAGGGACCACCCTTTCGCTTGGGCTATCAGGGTTTGGGCGAAATTATCTGTTTTATCACCTTTGGTCCCCTAGCCATAGCCGCAGCTTACTACAGTCAAACTCAAACTTGGTCCCAGACAAGTTTACTAGCTTCGACAATCATCGGCATTACTACCAGCCTAATTTTGTTCTGCTCGCACTTTCACCAAGTTGCGGATGACATCGCCGCCGGGAAAAAATCCCCCATTGTGCGCCTGGGTACGCAGAGAGGGGCGCAACTCCTGCCTTGGATTTGTGGTAGCATTTACGTTTTAACTGGAGCCTTAGTCGCAGCGGGAATTTTCCCTCTGGGGACATTGTTGATTTTTCTCAGTTCGCCCTTTGCTGTACAGTTGTGCCTCCATGTCGGGAAAAATCACAATTTGCCCGAAAAGGTGAGTAATTGCAAGTTCATTGCGGTAAATCTCCATTTTTGGAGTGGCTTGCTATTGGGATTAGGGTTAATTCTGCCCCTGAGTTGATGTATAGTTTTGAGTTTCAACCCTATCAAAGGCGCTTCCAGACTCCCCTAGTGACTAAGCACGGAATTTGGGAAATTCGGACAGGGATTATTCTTCAATTGGTGGGGGAAAGCGGAAAAATTGGTTGGGGGGAAATTGCTCCGTTACCTTGGTTTGCTTCAGAAACCCTGGTACAAGCGCTGGATTTCTGTCGCCAACTACCCCATAAAATTACCACAGAAACAATTTTGGCAATTCCGGCGATCCTCCCAGCTTGTCAATTTGGTTTCGAGTCAGCTTGGGAAGAATTGATTTCCCCGCAACCAGAACCAATTTTAGCCAGCAGTGCTTTATTACCTGCGGGGAAAGCGGCGTTAGAGAGGTTGCCAGAACTTTTAAATTATGGCACTTTCAAGTGGAAAATTGGGGTTGCGCCTCTAAATGAGGAATTGGAAATTTTCCGTCAGTTGGTGACAGCTTTGCCAGCAGGCAGTCAGTTACGATTAGATGCCAATGGGGGTTTGGAGTTAGAAGCGGCAAAAATTTGGTTAGGCGAGTGCGATAACCTAAATTCTAAAGTGGTAGAATTTTTAGAACAACCCCTAGCTGTCAATCAATTGGCAGCGATGCAGGAGTTGGCAAATAACTATGCTACTCCCATTGCTTTAGATGAATCAGTGACAGGGTTGCCCCAATTGCAAGCTTGCTATGAGCAGGGATGGCGGGGAATTTTTGTCATTAAGGCAGCGATCGCGGGTTCTCCCTCTAGACTACGACAGTTTTTAAAAACTTACCAAATTGATGCGGTTTTTTCTTCAGTTTTAGAAACTGCCATCGGCAGAAAAGCTGCCTTAAAATTAGCCGCCGAACTCAATCATCCCCATCGTGCCGTGGGTTTTGGGGTTGAACATTGGTTTGTCGAAGATTAAGGTGCGGCAATTGGTATCAAGGTTGATTTTAGAGGCAGGTAGCCAGAGCTTGTTGAAGGGGTTCTGATAACTCCAGAGCCATAAAATAATCACTGGGGTATAAGTAGTCTTCTCCAGATTCATCAATAACGCGAATCTGATGATGATTGTTGGCTTGAGAGTCTGGTACAACTTGATAAATTTTGCGAATTTCTAAGGAAGCTGAATAATCTGTGTTATTGATACAAACGACAAATTGCATAATCTTTACTCCAAAATGTATTTGATCTTGAATTCTTTTTTACCGATGCCGTGGGCTTCATACCAGTGAATTTCTGCTTCACATATTGTCCCATCTTCGAGTTGGATAGTGGCAATACCTTTTAGCTTGCGCCAGCGTCCAGAGCCATAGTTTTTTTGCAATCGGTCGAGTTCTCGAATTGAGCGATTAACAGCAATGATTTCAATGTCATGAATTTCTCCTAAAATCTCAAAATTCAATTGATTTTTGCTCCCAAATTTTTACTCTTTTTGAATTTCTGCAATGACTTAATTGAGGAGTTCAGTTACTGCTGCATCATCAGGAAAAGCTTGGGCGACATCAGGATCTACAAGCACTAAATTTGTTCCCGCACGATATCGCTGAACATATTTCCCCTTAACACCTCCCTCCATTTGAGCAAAGTTATACTCAGAAAGTAACTCATCTGCCATTTCATTTTCAATTTCCTTCTTCATAAAACCTAATTATGAATGATTTGGGCGATCGCTACTCTAGATAACGGAACCCTTTTTCTGCTTTAAGCTTGCTATCAAAACTCACTGTTTCGGTACAACCTGCTTGGCGGGCGTGAAGCGCAGCTATCGCGATAGCGAATCGCTCCAATTAAATAATCAGAAAAATCGGCTTTACCTTGTTTATAACGCTGTAGGGCTTGGTTAACAGTAGAACGGCTTTCAAATTCAAAAGCTGCACTGTGCAACATTGATTCTAGGGTATCGATAATTTCATCTTTACTAAACCCGTAGTTTCCTCCTCTGAGAACCCAAACTAATTCACAAAGAACGATATTGGCGATAAAACAGGGTTGATTTTGTTGAATGAGTGTAACTGTTTGTTGCCACTGTTGTTGATCGTCTTGGGTGAGGTAGCGAACCAGGATATTAGTATCAAGTCCAATCATTGGCTCCCTCAGAAATCGCTATATCCATTTCTTCGAGGGTAGCTTTTTTTATGCCCGGTCGGTGTAGGATGCCTGATAGTTCTTCAACAGAAGCATTCAGGGGAAAAAGTTTAACTTGCCCATCTTCATCAATGATGAAGCTGATTTTACTACCGCTAACCAGCTTGAGGCGATCGCGAATTTCTTGAGGCAGGGTAATTTGTCCGTTGTCGGTGACAGTGGCACTGAGCATGGTAGGAGTTTTTTAGGTATGTTTCTGTGGATATTTTAGCGCAATGCGATGGATAAAAACGTTAGGTGTTGCTTGCCATTGGAGTTTTTCCTATATTGGCATCAAGGTTGATTTTAGAGGCAGGTAGCTAGAGCTTGTTGAAGGGGTTCTGATAACTCCAGAGCCATAAAATAATCACTGGGGTATAGGTAGTCTTCTCCAGATTCATCAATGATGCGAATCTGATGATGATTGTTGGCTTGAGAGTCGGGTACAACTTGATAAATTTTGCGAATTTCTAAGGAAGCTGAATAATCTGTGTTATTGATACAAACAACAAATTGCATAATCCTTACTCCAAAATATATTTGATCTTGAATTATTTTTTACCGATGCCGTGGGCTTCATACCAGTGAATTTATGCTTTACATATTGTCCCATCTTCGAGTTGGATAGTGGCAATACCTTTTAGTTTGCGCCAGCGTCCAGAGCCATAGTTTTTTTGTAATCGGTCGAGTTCTCGAATTGAGCGATTAACAGCAATGATTTCAATGTCATCAATTTCTCCTAAAATATCAAAGTTCAATTGATTTTTACTCCCAAATTTTTACTCTTTTTGGATTTCTAGGTTGGCGAAGTGTTCTTGAACCAGGCGATGGATGAAGCGGTAGCGGTTCCCGACTCGTTGCAGGATTAGGCGTTCTGTACAATAATCAAGGAAACGGGTAATGTTCCAAGGCATATAGCCATTCCACCAAAGGTTAAGGCGTAGTCCCAAGTATTGGATACAAGGTAATCCTGCAAATAGACTGAATATCAAGCCTAAAATAATACCATCGCCTAGTGCTACATCAATACCAAATCTTAGGTTAGGAATGATTCCAGAAAGCATTCCTACTATAAATAAAATTATAGAAGTTATAAAAGAATTCAAAATATAATTTTGAATTCTAGTTTCTTGTAGGTCTTCTTCTTTCGATAAAAAACCAGCTACGAAAGCTAAACCAGTAACAATTGATGATAAAAAAAATAAATAATTAGCTGATTTAAAAATATTTTCTTGCAAGAATACTGGAGATTTTTGAACTATTGATGAAATCAATTCAAATAAAAAGGGTAACACTATAAACATCATTCCTACAAGCCACATTGCCAATGTTATCAACAAATTTAGACCTAATCTCTGAATAAGTTTAATGGGCTTATCATTATCAAAAAATAACCCATAAAATAAAAAAGCTAACCATATTCCTGATACAGAAGATTTTACCAAAGGATTATTCCAGTATATCCAGTGTATCCAAATCTCATTAGTATTATAGTTAAAAAAAGTAAAGATAATAATAGATAAAAGAAATGTTAATAAAAATACTATCAGGTGAATAAATAAAAACAGTTGGTGAACAAAATTAATTGTTTTACTCGTTTTGGTATTACCATTTATTCTAAATTCAGTAAAATAATTAAAGCTTGTGCCTATTAATAACGGCAACCCCATTAAAACCAGAAAACCAGTAAAGCAAGTAGATATGAAACTTAAATAGTCCATGATAGAAATAAAATGTGACGTATTATGATCAGGCATAGAAAATTTTCCAAAAATCATAAATACTAGCACTAGCACTAGCAGTAAAAATACAAATATAAAAATTTCAAAATCAAAATTTCCTTGTTTTTTAAATACAATAGAAGGCTGCAATTTTTGCACTATAAATTCTTTTTCAGTAATTTTTGTTATTTCCAAATATTGAGACAGCCGAATTAACCTGTTTTGAGTAACTGAAAATTTGGGTAAATTCTTTATCTTATAACATTTGCTTTTCCTTTCTCCATTAAGCATTTCAATTCGGTAAATTTCCAGTAAGTAATTAATACTATTTTGCTCTGTATTACAATTTTTCCACTCCTCAACGTCAATCTGCTGATAGGCAATACTCGCGATCGCCAAAAACAAAGGCTGACGAATAAAATTAGCAATCTTCTCAGAATCTTTAATACTCTCCCAGAACTCTCCAAGGTTGACACTGGCAAAATAATGACGCATTTGCTCTACTGTCAAATCTTCCAAACAAATCGCACCATTTAAGTGCAAAATATCCTTATATTCTTCATACTCCTCCTTGCGACTGCCTACAACCAAATGCAGAGGAGAAAATTCACTGTCTAAAAACTGATTAATTGCCTGGACGCATTTCGCTTGACGTTCCGATGGCAATTCATCCAAACCATCCAAAAGCAGCACTAACTCCTTTTCCCTAATCCACTGCTCTCCGATTTCCTGACTAACTCCTTTACTCCGAAGCTGAGAGAGAATCCATTCCTTGATTGAAGGGTCGTATTCTTCCTTCTTCCCAAACCATCCTTTTGTAATTGTCCGCCATTCGGAAAGCTCTAAAATTACCGGGATGGGTGCATCGCTATCCGTTTCGGCTCGCTCAATCAACGCTTGGGCTAACTCTAATAACGTTGTGGTTTTCCCACCTCCCGGTTTGCCCAAAATCAGAAACTTGCCGCTAATAGCTGGATTATCAAATACCTCCAGAATGCTCGTTTGTGCGGGTAATTGAAACGCTCGCTGTTCCCCCACCTTCAGCGAAACATCCCAAGGGCGTTGCACCTGATGGGGTTGCTGTTCCTTGCCCAAATTCAGCAAAACGGCATGGTGTAATGACTGTGCCAAACGACTTTCAACTTCAGTCCCCATCTGAGACAATAACGCCTGACGGCTGCGAAACTCCTGTTTAGATAGCTGCCGCTTTCCGCCTTGTGCTTCCAGTCTCGCCAGCTTTTCATCTAAAGCATCTAGCCTTTTCTCTAAATTCTGTAACAATCCGGTGATATTGGTTTCCATCACCCCCAACTGTTGACAGACTTCGGCAAAACCGGAATCTATGTCTTGGGAAATTTGGCTAAAAAATGCCTGCTGCTGGGCGACAGTTCCCCGTAACTGGGTTTCTAACTGCTGGAACTGTTGGAGAATTTGCGACAATTCGGCAGCATTCACCCCCAGATTGCTGTTTTGCAGTTGTGCCAGTTCCGCTTTCATCCCTGTAAGTAACTGCAAGGTGAATCCGGCAAAGGCTTTGCCATCTTTAGCAAAGTCTTCTTTGAGGGTTTCTCGTAAAGCTTTGGGAAAGGTGGTATGGAGTAATTCAGCGACTTGGGTATAGACTTCTGACGGGAGTTGAAAGCCACCCCCTTTACAGGCTGCCATGTTTAAGCGAATGAAAATATCCTGCCAGTCTTGGGGGGTAAGGTTGCCGTTTTGGGTGAGATTGTATTCTTCCGGGGTGAGGAATTGATCGAGTTTAGCTTCTCTTAATTGGGGATAGCGTTGCTGGGTGATTTCCTGTTGGGCAATTTTCACCCAATTATTTTTGGCTTGGATGGCGATTTTTTCTAAGTTGTCGTGGGTTTTGCCTCGGTGCTGTTTGGCGGCTATAGTGATGACAGCGGCTATGGCCTTTCCCACTGCTCTCGTTAAATCTTTATTCTCTAGGGATACTTGATCCGAATCTTGCCCTGCGGTTAAGGCATCAATCGCATTTGCGGTACTACTCATCGCCACATTCCCTACAAAAGTGGCTAAGACTATTCCCCAAGCAATTCCCGCTTCTGTAAGAATTGGCGAACACACCAAGCTACCGAACGCGCAGCCAGCCCCAACAGCTAATTTAACTAGCGATCGCGTAACACCCATATACGTTCGATCCTGGCATTATTTGATTTCTAGGATAAATGATCTAATACATCAGCATCTATAAAAGTTCTCTTCCTACTCACAGCGAACCAGGATTATCCATTGCAGGATCTCCTCAAAATGTTTTAGCTGCACCCACATCAAATGAAACAAGGGGCAATTCCTTGACGAATTGCTCGTCCGTAAGCCAGTACCTCCTCAAAAGCAGGTTCATCTTTGAAAGACCCCGTAATTCCTTGTAGCCAATTTGTCGCTTGAGGATTTGCAACTTGTTTCTGCAATTCGGTAATTGCTGCTTCTACTGCTGCCATTCTTTCTTCTAAAGAGGTGTTGGTTGCCATTGGAGTTTCTCCTAATTTAGCAATAAAACGGTAGTAAAAGTATTTTCCGTGCTTTGATCGAGATCAACTACTCCACTGCGCCATTCAAACCGAGTTGATACTCCATTACTTCCCGTATCTCTACAAGCACCCTCCTGCACGCAATCAGGCTTCACCTTGTGCAGGCTGGTTCACCTGCTGTTGAAGTTGCTGAACTTCTTTTATTGATAACCCTGTTCCACGGACAACGGCTTCAACCGATAGACCATCTCGGAGAAAGTTGAGTGCGATCGCTCGCTTCTCATCTCTTTGAATAGAACGGTAAATCACAGATTCTTGCATGATGTCCCTCCGTACCAACCGATAAATTACGTCCTCTTCCAATCTTAACCCAGCTAGAATTGCTGAGGCTGCCATCAGATTCGCTTGTGTTGTTGGTTCTTCAATCTGGTCTACAATTTGAGCTACTTGACGCAACATCTCTGCTGGACTTTCGCTTTGTCCTAATGCCGCAAAGGGCAGTAGTCCAGGATATTGTAGAAAGAGTGAGGCAGGTTGCTCCCACAGCCGCATCACATCAAATTCATGATGAGTGCGTTCTAGCACATAGCTAGTCTGATAAGCGAGTTCAGAAGTAGTAGGCTTCAGGTAAATCACCACCTGCCGCATGGGTTTCCCCTTGTAGCGTCGCTGCCCTCGAACCCGATAATCCAACATCCGAAATGGGATTTCCTCCTTTGGCAGCGTTTGAAACTCGATGTGAAGGATGGATTCGTCAGACTGAAGCAGAATCATCGCATCGGCGCGAATCGGATCGAGGGAAAGTTCAGAGGGTTGGATCTCTGTCAGGGTGACAGACTTTCCCAGCAGCCAACTAGCAAAGTCGGCGGAGAAATGTTCGGCAAGGAATCGACAGGTGTCATCATACATGGAGAGATTGTACGACTTATCATCTAAAGATGCATCGTACACAATACTAGTATTGGTTGTTAGTTATTCTACTGTCACAGATTTAGCTAAGTTTCTGGGTTGATCTACATCCATGCCGCGCCGCGCCGCAATGTGATAGGCCAAAAGTTGTAAGGGAATCACGGTTAAAATTGGTGACAGTAACTCATCTACCGGGGGAACTGGCAGCAAAGAATCAAAGATTTCTGCCGCTTCTCGATCTTCCATTGCCACTACCCCAATTAATTGTGAGTCGCGAGCCTTGGCTTCTTGGGCATTGGAAATGGCTTTTTCATAAACATTTCCAGGCATGGCGATCGCTACTACCGGAACTTTAGCATCCAACAGGGCAATGGGACCATGTTTCAATTCCCCGGAAGGATATCCTTCGGCATGAATGTAACTGATTTCTTTCAGCTTTAATGCCCCTTCTAAGGCAATGGGAAAGTTGATACCGCGCCCGACAAAGATGAAATCTTGGGTTTCACTAAATTTGTGACTCAACTCTTCAATATAGCGTTCTTGACCTTCCAAAATGATTTCAATTTGGGCAGGTAATTGGCGCAATTCGGCAATGATGGCGGCTAATCTTTCTAGAGTGATGCTTTGCCGTTGGTAAGCTAAATCTAAGGCCAAACAATAAAAGGCTACCAATTGGGCAATGAAACTCTTAGTTGCCGCCACCCCAATTTCAATTCCGGCGCGAGTATCAATCAGGTTGGCAACTAGAGCCGCAATGGAACTATCTGTCCGATTGGTGATTCCTAAAAGGCGGGGTTGAAATTCTGGGGTAAGATTAGCCCGACGCTGTTTTTCCATAGCGATCGCTGCCAGTGTATCCGCAGTTTCTCCCGATTGGGTAATTCCAATCAATAGGGAATTGGGAACTAACGGCGGCGGCGAGTAGCGAAATTCCGAGGCATACTGCACCGTGGTGGGAATCCCCGCCACTTGTTCTAACAAATATTTCCCGACTAATCCAGCGTGCCAACTGCTACCGCAGGCAACTATTTGGATGTGTTGCAAATTCTCAAATAATGATGGCGGTAAATTCAGATTAAAGGGCGATTTGAGATCGGATGGTTGCCACTCGCTGTTTAAATAGGCTTCCAAACCCGCTCGCACTACCCCCGGTTGCTCGTAAATTTCCTTGACCATGAAGTGCCGGAAACCCTGTTTTTCGACTAAAATCGGGTTCCAGTTCAAAGTGCGCGGGGTTTTCTTCAGGCGATCGCCAGCGAAGTTATATACCTCCACCCCCAAATTTGTCAGCCGCGCCAATTCCCCATTCTCCAAGGGCAGCACAGCGCGGGTATAGGGGACAATTGCCGGGGTATCGGAAGCACAGAAAAATTCCCCTTGTCCAAAGCCAATCACCAAAGGAGCCTGTTGGCGAGCCACAATTAATTCATCGGGGTAGTCAGCAGAAACAACGGCGATCGCAAAGGCTCCTCGTAATTTATTTACCGTTTCCCGCACCGCTTCTAAAAAGGGTGCAGAGTGTTGGCGAATACTTTCGTGACTCAAAAATTCTGCAATCAGGTGGGGAATCACTTCCGTATCGGTATCCGAGCGAAATTCCTGCCCCTTGCCCTTTAATTCTTCACGCAAATCCCGATAATTTTCAATAATCCCATTCTGCACCACCGCCAATCTTTTGGCAGTATCCATGTGGGGATGGGCGTTATATTCCTCTGGCTTGCCGTGGGTTGCCCAGCGGGTATGCCCAATGCCAATGGGGGCAGGATTTTCTTCTAGTGCTAATTTTTCCCGGAGATTGTAGAGTTTACCCTTAGCGCGGACGCAATGGAGTTCGCCTTCCCACACCGTGGCAATCCCCGCTGAGTCGTAACCGCGATATTCCAGTTTCTCTAAGCCTGCTAGCAAAATGTCTTTAGCTGCTTGAGTGCCAATATAGCCAACTATTCCGCACATTTAAAACTCAACTCCTGCCAAGGCGAGGGACAATCAAAACCACAAAGGGCTGTAAAACTATCCTAGATTATCTTTACCTGGTTACAGGACGATCGACAACCATTCCGACAAAAAACAGAGGAAGCTAGGCTTCCTCTGCAAATCTGTTCCCAGCTAGATTGAGGAATCTCCACTGAGAACAAAATCTTAGCGTAGTGGTTTAGTAGCCTAAACCCATACTGCGGGTAGTTTCTGCGCCCAAGTACACCCGAATGCTCAGGAAGTCGGTAGGGCAAGCAGTTTCGCAACGCTTGCAGCCTACGCAGTCTTCTGTACGGGGAGATGAGGCAATTTGAGCAGCTTTGCAGCCATCCCAAGGAACCATCTCTAGCACATCGGTAGGGCAAGCACGGACGCACTGGGTACAGCCAATGCAGGTATCGTAGATTTTAACGGAATGAGACATGAAATAAAGACTCCAAACGATTGTTCTTGACCGCTTAGACCAGAATCATCGCTTAGTTTACCTCAGCAGGTTAGCGCTGTTCTACAAAAGGCTACATAACTTCAAGGTTTGTAACTTAGCGTCGAGAATTATCTGGGGTTAAAATGAGTGATTAATGAAGAAATATTAATTTAATTGACAATAAATTGCGTTTATGAGCAGATTGGGCGCGATCGCCCTTAGTTTATTGGTATCCCACAATACAACACCTGAAAAATATGAAAGCTGCACCATCTTCTCGGCTTTTGGGGCAATCAATTGGCTTTGGGTTACTATTGGCAGTCACCGCCGCCAGCATCTTCCTATTGATGTTTTTCCAGAGTGGCAACTAAGGTTCCTGAGAAACTTTGCAAAAGTTCATTAAGAAGTGTTTCAGGAATTAAAAGCCCCTCAACCCAGGATAGTTTTCGGATAATATCTCTCATCTACCCTGAAAACTATCCCTCTCTTCCCTCTCTTCCCTCTCTTCCCTCTCTTCCCTCTCTTCCCTCTCTTCCCTATTCCCTATTCCCTGTTCCCTATTCCCTGTTCCCTGTTCCCTGTTCCCTGTTCCCTGTTAGC
>CAKZHE010000122.1 GCA_936920195.1 uncultured cyanobacterium
TTGAGAGGCTCTGCCTCGGATGACAAAGCGAGGCAGAGCCTCTCGATTCGGTTCCCAGGCAGAGCCTAGGAACCAGTTAAGCGGAGTCATAATATTAGAGACGGTTATTGGATGAATAAAATTGCTCAAAAATTCGCCAAGTCAACAGCCTAGGCAGAGCCTAAGAACCAGTGGAACGGAATTTATTTTTAGTGACGACATTTTTTAATAATAACCACAAAATTTGCAAGTCTCCTGGAGTTTCTCGGCGCTGCCATTGACTAGGAGTACAGAACAAAGTTTCGACTAAGTATCGCTGCTGATTTAAACTGAGATTTTTAAACTTGATTTCCAGTTGGGGAAATTCAGCCTCTGTAGAGACGCTGACAATCTCTCCTGAGAACTCGATTTGTTCGCGAAGCGCGCCATCTTTAAACTCTACTAGCAAAGGTGCTGGTAGCGACAGATGGTCTATTTTCTGATTGAGGGTGACTTTGATGCCAAATTCGGAAATTATGGCTGTCGCCACGCTTGCGCTATCGGTAGTGGTTCCAGATAAGGGCGAAAAGTCAGTTTCTAAAAACTTAATGGCGATGGGTTTCGATAATTTAAACCATTCAACGCTGACTTTAGGCGCATCTAACAAACTAGCTAATATGCAGCTAATTAACAGCAGATTGTAGGCACTCCAAATTATTCCAATTGCCGCTAATTGGTTTTGATTTACGGAAAATTGGTAGATAGTGCCGCCAAAACTAATCAGGTTGATAATTAACAATCCAATTAGGGGCGAGGCTAAATCCCAATGAAAAACTGAAGCATTTCGAGATACACCTTTGGGAGTAACTTTAAATCCTTCTGAAAAGGGATTGAGCAGGACTTTGAACAAATTGAGGGATAAAGGGATGCAATGGATGGAAGTGTAAATATCTCCAATTAAAAAGGATTGGGTTTTGCGGTTCAGCCAAGTGTAGGCAGTGAAGTAAACTAAGTAATAGGGCAAGAGGAAATAGAGAATTTCTGGCAAGCTTGCCTGGATGGGAACAATTCCTAAAGTATAGAGAAAGGGAGTTAATAACAAGCAAAGGCGGGGGAAATCGCCAATCCAGCTAAATAAGCCTTCTTCTAAATGCGTGATTCTTTGGATGAGCTTTAATCCGGGAATGGTGCAGGGATTCTCTTTGATAAAGAAGCCTTGCAGCGTGCCTCGACTCCAGCGCAACCGCTGAGTCAGGTTGCCAGTCATGTTTTCAGTTCCCAAACCAGCGCTGAGTTTTTCGTTTAAATAAACTGATTTGTAGCCTTGGGCGGAAAGACTAATTCCGGTGAAATAATCTTCGCTTAAAGAAGTGGTGACAAAGCCACCAATTTTTTCAATGGCAGCCCGATTTAAAACTAGGGAACTGCCAGATAATCCGGTACAATCTACGCCATCTCGCAGTAATTGATAGTGACTGTAATAGTTTTCGGTAGCGTGGGGTAAAACGTCACTTAATCCTAGGTTGTAGGCAATTAAATCGGCGTTGTAAAAATCTTGACTGGTTTGTACAAACCCGATTTGGGGGTCTTGGAAAAAGCCGACGGTACGGGTTAAAAAGTTTTTGGTGGGAATAAAGTCTACATCGAAGACTACAATTAGATCGCTAGAGGTTTGCGCGATCGCATGATTCAAATTTCCCGCTTTGGCATATTTGTTGTCTGGTCTGGTAAGATACTCGCAACCGAGTTTCTGGGCTAAATGCCTGATTTCTTCCCGGCGGGTATCGTCCAAAACATAGATTTTCTTCTGGGGATATTCCAGGGCTTGACAACCGATGACGGTACGCTGAATAATATGGGCGGGTTCGTTGTAGGTGGGAATTAAAATATCTACGGTCGGAGTAAATTTTCCTGATGTAACTGCGATCGCATTTTTTTCCGCTTCTTCCCGACGATCTTTGAATTGTAAAAGCAAAAAGGCTTGGAAACCAATCCGAAAGGTAAAATACAACTCTACAATTAGGAGCAATAAACTAAAAAAGCCATTTAAAGGCGTATTTAGGTTTAAACTGGCAAGCGATCGCCAAAGCAGATATCGCCCAATCAAACCTAGTAAAATTAATACCACTACCAACCGCGACCATAATTGTTGTTCGGGGGAAATCTTGGCGATCAATAAAACAGCGAAAAAAAGCCCTACCGTTGGCAACCACAAATAATTGTCGCTAATATTTGGTATGTACAACCAAGTTGGGGGATGCTGCTGCCAAAAAGCGAGATAATTAAAAACTTGGGCAATTTCCGAAACGCCTGCTGCCCAAAGAACAAAAACGCTCAAAATCAGAAAAGCGATCGCCAATAACACTAATGTTCCGGTTGGTGGGCGATAGTCTTTGTTAGAGGTTGGTAAATCTGCGTTATTCATAAAATTCGATCTTTAGCGCCTTAATTCAATTCAAAACAGGACTTACGCAGTTGCTCTGCATATAGCGTTTATGGTGCGTTACGCTGCGCTAACACACCCTACTAATAGAGGT
>CAKZHE010000123.1 GCA_936920195.1 uncultured cyanobacterium
GCCTGGGAACGAGTAAACAGAGCAGAAACTGCATGAGCAGAAAACTCCTAAAAAGGCACAAAGTCAACAGCCTAGGCTCTGCCTCGTATGAGTGCCAAGCGAGGCAGAGCCTCTCGATATCGGTTCCCAGGCAGAGCCTGGGAACCAGTTAGGGAATGCCAGACACAGTTATTGCATGAATAAAACTGCTCAAAAACTCGCAGAGTCAACAGCCTAGACTCAATCCTTAGCCCCATAACTTAAACCTATGTATCATTATCCTCTGGAATTGACTTTCAAAATCTGGGCTTTTGCTCCTCAAATTTCGGTCACTGATGCTCAAGGTACGCTCATTGCCTACGTCAAACAGAAACTTTTTAAACTTAAAGAAGCCATAACTGTTTTTGCCGATGCTGAACAAAAATCGCCTTTATATAACATTAATGCCGATCGGATTATTGATTTCTCGGCTCGCTACAATTTCACCGATACTCAAGGGCGGATTCTGGGAGCAGTCAAGCGGCGGGGATTGCGCTCTATTTGGACAGCCCATTATGATATCTTTGAGGGCGAAACCATTGTCATGACGATTCGCGAAAAAAATCCCTGGGTTAAAGTTTTAGATGCCTTTTTTGTCGAAATTCCAGTTATCGGTTTGTTGAGCGGTTATGTCTTCAATCCTGCTTACACAGTTTCCCGCGCTGATGGCACGTTAGTAATGACGTTGGAAAAGCAACCTTCTTTCTTGTCAAGAAGATTTATAGTTAAACAATTAAATGAACTCAGCCAAGAGGAACAAACCCAAGCTTTGTTGAGTTTATTAATGATGACTTTGCTGGAAAGAATGCGCGGCTAGTATAAGCAATGAAAAATCAATAAGTAGAAAAACTTTGTGCCGCTGCTCTTTTTCTCTTTCCAATTCTAACTGCAACTCAAAATAGACCACTTGAAAGGCATCCTGTTCTAGTTCTTGCTTCAGTCGTAACAACTCCGTAGACTTGCCGCAGCCAATATGTCCAGTAAATAGTACGCAGGTGGGTTCATCTGGCGAGAAGAAGGTGATATTGTCCTTCAGTTCCTCAATTACTTTACCGCCGCGCACGGGGGAAAAATCAATATAAAGTTTGCGATCTTCGGGATTTTCTGCTGCCAGAGTCTTAGTAGGGTTTGTGGCTCGGTAAAATTTCTGTAAATCTGCTGTCATAATATTTCTCAAGTGGTTAATTTTTGCCAAAGTAACTTCACAAACAGGTTTTTGGATGAGACAATCCTACTCAGTATTATAGTATTTAGATAGCCACCACCAATATTGACTAGCAATCAAACTCTCTTGTTCGCTGACTGCCTCTTGACCATACTCTTTCAATAAGTTCTGTTGTAAACTCAGCAATGATACTTCTTCTCCCCGATCTACTAATTCCCAAAGGGCATGAAAGACTGTAATTTCACAGATTTTTGACCTGGCAATTCGATGATAATCTTCCATAGAAGGCGGTTTAAATTTCCATTGCAAACCCGTTCCCGGAGTTTCCACATTTAGCACCACACCTTCTTGACGATACAACCCCAATTCTGGATTGTTTTCTTGTTCTTGCTGGCTAACTAATTCCTCTCCCAAACGGATTAATTCGGTTGCGCTTAATCCTTGTTTAACTCGCGATAATTCCTCAACTGTGGGAATTTTATAAGCAGTGGCAACCTGTTTTAATAACCGCCAAGGTTGCACCGCCATTCTACCTTTAATCATAGTATGTAAAGATAAATTTAAAGGTAGATCGTACTGGACGGTATGCTGGTTTTGATGTCCCCACAACTCGAAGACTAAAGTGGCTTTTTGTTGAAGGCAAACCGCCCTAATTGCCGCTAGTAATTCCTCGTTCGCAACTTGCTGCATTAAAGTTCGGAAAGGCCGCCAAGGGGTATCTTGAATAGTTACCATTCCTCGCGTGCGGGGAAATACTGCCACTTCGCCATCAGGTAATTGCAAGGCCGAAAATAGGATGGCTGTGCCGTCCATTTTCCGAGTAAAGGAAGCTGCCACGGGGCGAGCAGGTAAAATTAATGGGCGCTGAAAGGTATAAGTATAAGGAATTTCTGGCATTCCTGGCAAAATTTGATGGCTAGGAATATCATTGATACTGGTAATTTCTACTTCGCTGGGAAATATCCCTTGTCGCAAGCTAATTGCCCCTTTGAGAACATAAACTTGCTGCCGATGTTCTAGAGATGCTTTGAAACTCCTTTTAGTTATCTTGCGAGTAGTACCTTTCATGGAGGAATTTAGTCAAAGAGCATATTCACAGATCTTAGTTTAGCCTCTTGCTAGGCTGTTAACTTTGGGGATTTTTAGAGGTTTTCTGTTCAGGCAGTTTCTGAACCGTAAATTGGCTTTTATTTATGGCTACCGTTCTAAGTTGAAATCCCCCTAAATCCCCTTTTAAGGGATAATGTAACAAAATCACCACACTCTAATTTACTCCTCTGGTCTATCTACATCCTCATCAGGGATGAACTCAACCGTCAGGCGA
Source organism: uncultured cyanobacterium (assembly GCA_936920195.1). Taxonomy (GTDB): domain Bacteria; phylum Cyanobacteriota; class Cyanobacteriia; order Cyanobacteriales; family FACHB-T130; genus CAKZHE01. The sequence continues at coordinate 2,508 of CAKZHE010000123.1, forward strand.
ACTTTACCCTTCCGCCAACCTTTAGAGCTAGTTAAAACTTCTGCTGCCACTCCAGTTGTTGCCCATTGACTTTTATCAAAAGGGGGTCGTCTTCCTCTTAAAAACTCTGGTACATCCAGCCCCGATTTAGTCTTTTCAACTTTAGTCTCCCCGGCTTCAGTCTCGCCCACTATTGCCGACACTAATTCAGACACCCGAAAAGTTGGCTGAGAGAGTACAAAAACACTTTGGGGGTCAGTCAGAGAAACCACATCTTGATAGTTGAGAGATTCCGATTTTCCACTCGTTGTCTTTTCAATCATTGTCAATGCACCAAAATCAACAACCTCTATAGCACGTCTGAATCATCTTAATCATTTACTCGTTCCCAGGCTACTCGTTCCCAGGCTCTGCCTGGGAATGCCTATTGAGAGGCTCTGCCTCGTATGAGCGCAAAGCGAGGCAGAGCCTCTGGATATCGGTTCCCAGGCAGAGCCTAGGAACCAACCGGGGAGACGTTCCACCGGAACGTCTCTACGAACTGGGATAATTCAAACTACAATTCCCTAGCGATTTGAGAGGGCTGCTCCTTGACGTTGCAAAACTACTCTTTCTCCATAGGCGAGCAATCTATCTAGGGTAGCTAGACGATTATGCCAAACTTGGACTTGATAGGGTTGTTGGGTGGCTTGCAATTGCATTGATTGGGAGAATTGGGAACGGAACGCTGTTAAAGCTAATTTAGCAGCAGAGAGGCGATCGCTTTCTGGTTTTTCTGCCAATTCATTCAGTAATTTAGATAGTTCGGCTACCTGCTGCTTCCACTGACTGAGAACTGGCTCAGAAAGAGCAATTTGATTGCTTTCCAGCAGAAAATCCCATTCGCGTCGCAAAGCACTGTAGCGATTTGCCGCTGCCTGGAAAGGTTGGCGATAGGGAATTGGTTCAGCAGATGGCTGAGTACCATTCCCCTGCGTGCGGTTAAAAACTGATTGCAAGCGCGGATTCAGATTCTCAAAGGCAAAGAGAGAATAGCCCCCCGCTGGCAAATTCCGTAATAATTGGATTTGATCGATGGCGACGGCATCGGGCAAATTTAATAACCGAATTCCCGGCAGCACCAAGGTAGAATTCAAAGCTGATTTTTCTAGTAACGGTTGGGCTAAATCCTGTAACTGGTTGGTTTCCAGCGCATAAGTCATTGGCACCATCAAATCAATATCGCCTCGTTGCGCCCAGGCTTCCCAATTTTGGTGAATTACTGCTAACCTTTCTTCCCTAGGCATCCCAAACACGGCGGCGGAAAGAATTAATTCTGGACGTTTGGAACGCATTCGCTGGGAAACTTCCGCCACAAAGGAATCCACCTGCTGTACCCGGAAATCATTCCATTTTTGCCACATATCCCGCTGACTGGGGGAAATGCGCGCCGGATCGATGCCATATTGTTGTTTAAAGGCTTCCCGCGCTACTTTGCTGTAACCAAAAGAACGATTGGCGCTAGTGGGATCTTGAAAAGGATAGCGAATATAATCTAGTTGAATGCCATCGACTTGATAGCGACTAGCAATCTCATCCAACAAATTGCTGAGATACTGGCGCACCTCTGGATTGGCAGGATCGAGAAACATCTTTTTCGAGGGTTGGTGTAGCATTCCCCCTTGTCTGTCTACTGCTGCCCAATCGGGATGGGCAGCTAAAACTGGTCCGGGATAATCATCGGGTTTGTTTAGTAAAACATTGTGCCGTTGATTCCCGGCGGCAAACATCCACACCCAAGCGTGCAACTCAATCCCCCGCGCATGGGCTAACTTTACAGCGGCTTCTAGGGGGTCCCAGCCCACAGTCATGGGATTTTGTTCTGGGGCTACCTGACTGGGATAAATGGGATAGCTGGCATTGACGGCTTCAAAAAATACAGTGTTAATCCCTGCGGCGGCAATCCGATCAAAAATTTGGGCTAAATCCTGTTCTGACTTGGCTGCGACAATTGTCCCTCGATCTAACCACAGAGCGCGAGTTTCGGCTTCGGCAATTTTATGGTTGGTGGGATAGTTATCCCAGAGCATCCGCCGTGCTTGAATCCACTGTTGGCGAGCGCCATTAAAATCTTGTTTTTGAGCTAGTTGCATAAATGTCTGCAAGCTGTCTTTCGCCCGTTCCACCGCCCTGGTTGCCGAGGCTAAAAATCTATTTTCTGAGGCAGACATGGCAACGGTAGATTTGAGATTGGATGGATTGCTGGCAAGGGTGGCTCCGTTGAGGGCATTGGCACTGAGGAGAGCGGTTTCAAATCTGCCAATCATATTTGTCAGTTCGTTCCGCATCGCGGTAACTTCTGATGGGGGCAGGGGTTGGGAACCAGGTTTGATTTCTAGAACAGGTGGGGCAATGGGAACATCACCCGCTTGTAGGGAAGGACTGGCTTGGGGACTGGGGAGGGGATTTAAAATTGAGAGTCGGGGGGCGCTAATTGCCGGAGCCGTGATGGGATTGGGGGGAGGGATGCGGACTGTGGGGGTTGATTCTATTTTAGGGTTGTTAGCGGCGATCGCATTATTCGGCGGCGCAACGGCGGTTCCAGTTAAGCAAGATTGTTCTGTGCCGTTGGCATTGGCAACTTGAGCGGGAGGTAAAGCACCGTAGCGATTCAGCGCTGCTTTTAACCAAGCACTATCTAGGGGGGAGGGAGAAACCGCATCAATCCCCCAACGCCAACCAAAAAAGACGGATTGTTCGGTGGCAACTACGGCTGGGGGATTTTGGTTAGAACGCCATATCGCAGTGGTTTGACTGTTCAATTCGGAAGGAATGATCACACCGCCGCGTACAGTGCCAGCCAATTCTGCGGAATTAAACCAGCGATCGGATGATAGTGGTTCAATGGTGGTAGGACCATTAAGGGAAAAACTCCAGTAAGCACCTAAGAGCGATCGCAAGTTACTCCGCACATCCGGTTGAGAAAGGGTTCCCACCGGTCCGCTGGCAATGGTTTTTCCCCCTTGCCGCACCCAATCTTGCACCGCTTGTAGTTGTCCAGAGGCGATGGTTTCCACATTGGGTAAAAAAAGCACCCGCACATTCCCGAAATCTGAAGGTTGTCTCACTTGTTGTAAATCAACCACACAGTAAGGAATGCCGCTCGATTGCAGGCGAGCCGTAATTCCTGACCATTGGGAAGCATTTTCTGAGTTTCTGACTACGCCCAAAACGTTATCCGCAGCCAAAACCGGAATATTCCCTGTTAAAAGATAAAAAGGCAGAAGTAACCAATAAAAACTTCTGCCTTTCTGTGTTTTGCTCATTGCCTGCTTTCGAGAATCGCTCCTCACCACAATTTTCTCCTCCTAAAAAGATCCCAGTTCAACACCCCCGTCTCTCAAGCCTTGCGATCGCCAAGACTTTTTATCCTTCAAATTTATCGCTAATTTACCATTCTGCCATCAAAGTCAGAGGTCAGGATTCGGGAAAGACGACAAATTTGGGTTCATTGTACCAGGTAATGGGTATAAATACTCTACTGGGGCAGTGGAGATTTGGTAGTTTGAGCAAATCGGGCATCAAAATTTTCAATCGCTTGCCACTCTTCAGTTGATAATGGCTGCACCACTAGCTGAATTTCCCAACAACTACTAACCGCCATTGTTAGCGCCTCAATCACTTTTTGGACAAGCATTTCCCCAGGTTGATGAATGGGCAATTTCACTGGCATTAATTCCTCGCCAAACACTTGAGCAAATAGATCGGCATCTTGGACTAAGGGCATGGAACCATGCTGTAAAATCACATTACCCCGCCGCAATTGGGCGCTACCAATCAACTTTGCCCCTTCAGCCGTTACTAAATCGGCTCCGGTGGCGGTAGTGAAACAACTAGGATGATGAATATAGCCTCTGCCCGCAGTACCATAAAAAAGATCTAGGCCGAGCGATCGCCAACCGACAATCAAAAATTCACAAATTCTCTGATACACTTCCAGACGGCTGCCAGTCAATCCTGACATCACCACCATATAAGTCAAATCACCTTGATGCAATACCGCCCTGCCCCCAGTGGGGCGAACAACTAAATCAATTGGTTTACCGCCCCAATATAAATCTTGCCAAAACTCAGGCCATTGTCGTTGATGATAGCCCAAAGAAATTGCTGCTGGCGACCAAGTATAAAATCTCAACGTTGGGGGATGCAATCCTAAATAGTGCTGTTCCATTAACCAGCCATCGATTGCCATCTGCACTCTTCCCGACGCTGCCAGCAGTGGAATTAAACGCCAAGCTTTAGCCAAAAAACTTTTCTCCCTTAAAAAAGCATACCTTGAAGATCTCTTTTCCTTCCTTTTTAACCGGACTTACGCAACGCCTCTATAGCGCGTCTCAATGATAGGTAATTAATCAACCAATATCAAGTCCTTTTGATTGATGGTGATTGATGTAGGGGCGGGTTTGGGGACGAATTTTAATATTCACCAATAACCTAAATAAACCCGCCCCGCACACCCATCGAGCAAGTCAATTAATGGTAAATTTGG
>CAKZHE010000124.1 GCA_936920195.1 uncultured cyanobacterium
ATTACTCGTTCCCAGGCTCTGCCTGGGAATGCCCATTGAGAGGCTCTGCCTCGGATGATAACCAAGCGAGGCAGAGCAACCAGTTTAAAAGTTGAGCCGGAGCGCCCCCTAAATCCCCCAATGCTGGGGGACTTTGAGCCTTCGGCTATCCTGTTCCCCCCAAAGTTGGGGGGTTAGGGGGGCGATTATCACCCCGCAAATCAGTTCAGAAAAAAGGGAACCGAAAATAAGTAAATTTTTATAAACAAAATGTTAAAAAATTTAGTAGAATAATTTCGTAGGCCAATAAGTATTTTTGCTCAATTTAATGATATCCGCGCAATTCCCCTGGCTGAGTGCCATTATCCTTCTACCCCTGGTTGCCTCCCTGCTCATTCCTGTGCTGCCGGATAAAGACGGCAAAGGCATCCGTTGGTATGCTCTGGGTGTAGCGATCGCTGACTTTATTTTGATGTGCTATGCCTTTTGGAAGCATTACGATGCCAGCACTGCGACTTTTCAACTGGCAGAGAAGTATGCTTGGATACCCAGTTTAGGCATTAGCTGGTCAGTTTCCGTCGATGGTTTATCTGTTCCCTTGGTGCTTTTGGCAGGATTGGTCACGACACTGGCGATTTTTTCGGCGTGGCAAGTTGATGTCAAACCTCGGCTGTTCTACTTTCTGATGCTGGTTTTGTATTCTGCCCAAATCGGCGTATTTGTCGCCCAAGATTTGCTGCTGTTCTTCATCATGTGGGAAGTGGAATTGATTCCCGTCTACCTACTGATCTCGATTTGGGGTGGACATAAGCGCCAGTACGCCGCCACCAAGTTTATCCTCTATACGGCAGCCGCTTCAATATTTATTCTAGTAGCTGCCCTGGGTATGGCGTTCTACGGCAATAATTTCACCTTCGATATGGCAGAACTTGCCCTGAAGGATTATCCCCTATTCCTAGAATTGCCTCTCTATGCTGGATTGCTGATTGCCTTTGGCGTGAAGTTAGCGATTTTCCCCCTCCATACTTGGCTTCCGGATGCCCACGGCGAAGCTTCATCTCCCGTATCAATGGTATTGGCAGGAGTATTGCTGAAAATGGGCGGTTACGGACTAATCCGCCTCAACATGGAAATGTTAGATCAAGCCCATGTTTATTTTGCTCCCATTTTGGTGATGTTAGGAGCGATCAACATTATCTACGGTGGGTTTAACTCCTTTGCCCAAACGAATATGAAACGCCGTTTGGCCTATTCCTCAGTTTCCCACATGGGTTTCGTGTTACTAGGTATTGCCTCTTTTACCGATTTGGGAATCAGTGGGGCAATGTTGCAGATGATTTCCCACGGTTTAATTGCCTCGGTACTATTCTTTTTAGCTGGTGTCACCTACGATCGCACTCATACTATGGCCTTAAATGAAATGGGTAGTATTGGGCAAGTGATGCCGAAGGTGTTTGCCTTGTTTACGATGGGAGCAATGGCATCTTTGGCGCTGCCGGGAATGAGTGGCTTTGCTAGCGAATTAGCGGTGTTTGTCGGGATGACAAGTAGCGATATCTATAGTTCGCCTTTCCGGGTGGTGACTGTCTTCCTCTCTTCCGTGGGAATTATCCTCACCCCAATTTATTTGCTGTCCATGTTGCGGCAAATATTCTATGCTTCTGGTGCTGTTCCTACCTGCGATATTTCCCCTACCTGCGATTTGAGCAATGTAGATATTCAGGATCAAGGGTTGGGAAGTCAAGATGCGGTTTGTTTTGGCACTAGCTGCGTTTTACCTGCCCAAGCAGTATTTACTGATGCCAAACCCCGCGAAGTTTTCATTGCTGCCTGTTTCCTAGTGCCGATTATCGGGATTGGGTTGTATCCCAAGCTAGCGACAGAGATTTACGACGTGAAGACGGTGGCGATTAATACGCAGATGCGTCAAGCCTATACCCAACTGGCGGCGGAAAATCCCCAAATTTATGCTCAAGATTTCTTGGTTCCTCAAATTGGTAAATCTGAGGTAGCGACGGTTTTAGGAGTTGTGAAGTAGCCTGTATAGCAAGTTCAGTTAACTAAGTTCGTAGTTGGGCTTCAGCCCTCTCCGGATTAGGGCTAAAGCCCAACTACGAACTTTTGCGTTCTTTGATTTATGATTGCATACTTAACTGAACCGTATTGGCCTAAATTCCCGGAGTGCGATCGCTCTGCATTCGGCACTGTAAAATGTTTACAGCCCCAGCATCTCTAACTTTCTGTATTTTCACATTGGCGTAATTTCACAATCTGACATAATTGCTTCGAGAGTTTTTACATAAATAGTACGCCCCTGAGCATAAACATCTGGGAAACGAGAGATATTTTTAGTGGTCTCATAAAGTATTGGACTAATCCATTGAATTGCTTCAAGTATATGGTTATATTCTTTTTTTAGATTGCTCTTATTCCATATAGGATCGTGGTGAAAGATTTCATTTCGCAGTTTTTTTATTGAGGTAAATGTACTAGAAAGTGTCTTTCTAGTGCGTTGTGTTTTTGGAAGATAAGGCAAAAACTCTTTATCATTAAATAGTTTGGGATACAGCTTGTCCTTTTTTTCATATTTAGCATACGATAGAGATACCCAGAAGCCAAGATTAAGCTCTGATATCAAATTTCCTGTTGATATAATCTGATTTTTTTTATTTAGACTTTCAATGGCAGCTTGAATTGATTGCACCTCTTCAGGAAATAATATTCTTGAGTCTATTTTATCCAACCAATCTTCGTAAAATGATCGTGATATTGCCTGATGTAAACTGTTTCTTAAAGCAACTTCAAAGCTATGAAGGACAGGATAAAAAGCTTCACATAGACCAATATTCCATAGATAGGTAGCTAGTAAGTCTAATTCTTTATCCGATGGTGATTTTCTATATGCCTCAAGTCTCTTGGGAGATATTGCTTGTCGAAAACGCGAAAACTCATGGCTAGGTCTCTTTGGCTTCATCTTTGCTACAATACAGGGGAGAGTCCCTGGTAAATCCTCTCCCAGTTTTGCCTGGTGATGATCCAAGGGTAGGAAAGAATTATAATTTAGAGGAGTTTGTGATGATCCAAGGGTAAGTAAAGAATCATGATCTAGAGGATCTTACCACACTGACATAGCAATTAAATCGGTCGTCCGCCGATGCTGCGGTTAACCGCAGACAAATTGGAGATAATGCAGTGGGCTTGCCCGCTGCATTTCTCATATACAGTTTTTGGTATTTGGCGTAAGATTACTACACCACTCCTTCGCAAGAAACTGGCAGAATAACACTAGGGAGCCGTAGTTTCCCCAGAAACATTTGCGATCGCGATTTAGTTAATCCTATGGGACTTACAAAGCTTTTTGTTTCCTGCCGTCAAATTAGCAGCTATATATTGGCAACCTTACTAGGAACCACCCTGCTCTTCGGGGCAGTACCACCAGCTCGCGCCGACCAAATTTCCCCCAAAACTACTCAGATTGCCCTACAAGCTGCTATTACCCCCACTGGCGGCAGTTTTGTTACTGCTGCCGTAGACCGAGTGGGTAATGCCGTGGTTAGAATTGACACTGAGCGGACTGTTACCCGGAAGATTGACCCTGTTTTTGATGATCCTTTCTTTCGGCGGTTCTTTGGCGATGAATATTCCTCCCGCAGTCCCCAACAGGAAAGGTTGCGCGGTCAAGGGTCAGGCTTTATTATCGATCGGAATGGGATTATTCTCACCAACGCCCATGTAGTGAATGGGGCGGATAAGGTGACAGTCACGTTAAAAGATGGACGTACCTTAGAAGGCAAAGTCCAAGGTGAAGATCAAGTTACAGATATTGCCGTTGTCAAAGTCAGCGGCGGTGACTTGCCCGTAGCCCCCTTGGGAAATTCTAATCAAGTTCGGGTAGGAGATTGGGCGATCGCCGTCGGTAATCCCCTAGGACTAGATAATACAGTTACCTTGGGCATCGTTAGCACCCTGAAGCGTTCTAGCGCCCAGGTAGGGATTCCCGACAAACGCTTAGATTTTATTCAAACTGATGCTGCCATTAATCCCGGCAACTCCGGCGGTCCCTTATTAAATGACCAAGGGGAAGTGATTGGGATTAATACTGCCATTCGCGCCGATGCTATGGGAATTGGTTTTGCTATTCCTATTGACAAAGCCAAAGCGATCGCCTCTCAATTAGTCAAAGGAGAGAAAGTTTCCCATCCCTATTTAGGGGTGCAAATGGTCAGCTTGACTCCCGAAATTGCCGCTGAAAATAATCAAGACCCCAATTCACCTTTTGTAGTCCCCGAAGTTAATGGTGTGTTGGTAGTCCGAGTATTACCGAAGACTCCGGCGGCGGCGGCTGGAATGCGGCGCGGTGATGTCATTCTGCAAATTGACGGCAAACCAGTTACCACTGCCGAACAGTTGCAAAATTTAGTTGAAAACAGTCGCCTGGGACAAACATTACAAATTAAAGTCCAGCGCGGCAACCAATCTGTATTGCTCCCAGTTAAGACTGGAGAACTGCAAAACCAAAGCTAAGGAATCAAGAAGATGTTTCACTGGTTCTTAGGCTCTGCCTAGGCTGTTGACTTTGCGAGTTTTGAGCAATTTTATTCATGCAATAACCTTGTCCAATATTATGACTCCCCTTGAACTGGTTCCCAGGCTCTGCCTGGGAAACGATTCCAGAGGCTCTGCCTCGCGGATGACAAAGCGAGGCAGAGCCTCTCAATGGGCATTCCCAGGCAGAGCCTGGG
>CAKZHE010000125.1 GCA_936920195.1 uncultured cyanobacterium
TAAAAAGGCACAAAGTCAACAGCCTAGGCAGAGCCTCTCAATGGGCATTCCCAGGCAGAGCCTGGGAACGAGTAAACTACAAACTTTGGCGGATAGTCTTTTAATTCTGACCACCTACTTATTTAGGTCTTTGATTTTTTGTCTTTATTAAATTATTTTCTTGCAAAAATTCATAAAAAGGAATAGCCAGACTTCTCGCAGCAGCTTGAGAAATATGATTCTCATCTTCCATTACAAATAAACCATTATCATCAATCAGCTTCAACTCCCCATTGGGAGCCAAAATATCATTAGGATTAAATATGTAAACATCTGGATTAGAGTTTTTAACCGTTGTAAAAACCTCCAGAACAATTTTTTGCATTTGCTCAAAAATAGTTCTTTCTGAAGAACAATTCTCTTTAGGAATTTCCCAAAACCACAAATCTACGCAGGCCAAAGGATTTCTTTTGACTTCCGGATTGTCTACCCATAAGATAGTTTTGATTCCAGCCGCTGAAAATTGATTGGCAATTCTTTTCAGCGAATTAGCATATTCTTTTAACTTAGTTTTTTGGTCAACTTTCATCCCGTTCATCACCAAGTTATTCACTCTTTCCTTGGAATTCCTTTCCTTGAGAGCAACCGCAAGTCCAGTTATTTGCAAATTCAGACTTGTAGAAATAATCGCAATATCCCCAGGTTTGAGTAACTTAATTGCCTTGTTAATCTCACCTTTGGTAAACTCAATGCAGTATCCCCGATTTTTTTCCGATATCATAATATCCAACGAATCGCTAATCACACAATTCCATTTCCAAGTGGTTAATAGCCTGATATATCGATCTTGTTTAAACATTTCCCGGAACATCGGGAAAAGGTGAATGGCATGAGAATCACCGATTAAGAAAATTGTTTGAGTACGATTGGAACTTGGCTGAGTAGCACACAAATTAAGCTTAACCTTATCCAGAGAATAATAATCTCCTTTCGGAAACATACAATTTCCTGACGTGATTTGGGGATAATCTGGCATCATCGGTGAATTTGGATCTTTCCAATTACCTTTTTCATAAGCTTGAGCATCTTTGGGATACTGTCTCAGCGAAAGTTTCTCTAAAAACTTTTCATTTTTAAAACCAATATATATTGTGCCAATTGCCAACGCCAGCGAACCTAAACCTATGGATAGAATTTTCCCATCTGGAATTTTGATTTTTTTAAATTCTCGGATTGGTTTTTCTATCCAATAGTAGGAAGCCAAAGAAAAAGCAAATGTCATTAATAGAGCAATTACCACATTTAAACTTGAATCCAGCCGAACCGTCCAATTAAATAATGTCAAAATTGGCCAATGCCATAGGTACAAAGAATATGAAAGTTTGCCAATATAAACCAAGGGACGTGAACCCACTAACCTATTGATTAAGTTATTCTCAACTGCTCCACTGGCAATAAACATGACAGTTCCTAACACAGACGGTAATGCCCAAGGAAAGGGAAATTGACTTTTGTCATTGATGGCAAATAGTGATATTCCCATCAATAGAAAAGCACCTAGCTGAAGAGATGGATTAATCAGAGAATGAGAATTCAATTTAAAGTCAAAGCCTTGAGCGAGTAAGATAAAAAGTAACCCCCCCGCTCCCATTTCCCAAAATCGACTGGGCATGAAATAATAAGCCCAAGTGGTGTTGGTAAAAGAAAGCCCCATTGAGAGGATAGCCGAAATGCCAATAGTGCTGATTAAAATCCAGAGTTTAAAGTTAGGCTTTTTCTCAATTGGTCGTTTTAAACCATAAATTATCAGCAGAAATATAGGGAAAACCAAATAAAATTGTTCTTCCACTCCTAAAGACCATGTGTGCAGAAATGGGTTCAAACTTTGATCGGCATTAAAATAATCTAGGCTAGTCCCAATTAAAAAGTTGTTGTTCCACCCAATCAGCGACCAAATTGCCGAACGCATTGGTTCCAATACTTCTGAAGTTGGCAAAAAGATTATTGCCAGCAATGTTGTGACTGTGACACAAGCAATTAAGGCCGGAAATATCCTTTTGATTCGCCTGGTGTAAAAGCCCAGAAAATAATCTAAAATACTATTGCTCTGATGATTAATAATGGAGGATGTGACCACATAGCCTGAAATCACAAAAAATATATCGACTCCAGTAAAACCACCAGGCAACCAACTTTTATTAATGTGAAATAAAATAACTGCAATCACAGCGATCGCTCGCAATCCATCAATATCAGGTCGATAGCGATTCAGGTCTAAATGCTTTTTCATTGGATCAGAAATTAAATGTCAAATCAATCCCACAAAAGATTCATTTTGATTTAAGCATAAAAAATCTTCAGCGTCAATACAAATATAGCCCCGATCTATATTTATCTTGCCCAAGTAAGCGCTAGAAAAGCTAAATCAGGCTGTTGTTTTACTCAAAACAGCCCGACTTAACTACCAAAAAAGCTGACTACTATGCCGTTTTCTGCAAAACTAGCTGTAAATGATCTTTGGCAAGCGGATTCCAAGGTTGAATCACTTTCTTCCCAAAATATTGCTTCAGTTGCATATAGAGGTGGGGATTAAGAGTATAACCTAACACCTGTACCAACATCTTGATTTTAGTCAACCATTTTTCGTTCTTTCTGGTTTTATGAGGCTTCACTGTACAACTAATCACTGAAAAACCATGTTGTTGAGCAATTTGCACAAGTGTTTTTTGACTCCAAAAAACATGATGTTCAAATAAATTAACATACCACCAGTTTGCCGGATCGTAGGTTTGAGGCCAGTAATTTTCTACGTCTCCGGTTTCAATCGTCAGATACCCACCAGTTTTGATAAGATTCTGAAGATTCCTAAAAGCTTGAATTGGGGAGTAAAGATGTTCTATCACATCAAACATCGTTACCAAATCGTATTGCTTTCCTTCCCACTTCAATTCAGGATCATCAATTAATCCTTCGATGAATTCTCCGTGCAAATATCGATCCAGTTTCTGATGTTTAACTACGTCTAAGCCCGATCTTTTCCCGTTAATTCCTTGTTTCTTGAAACTTTTGAGCAAACAGCCATTTCCTACCCCGATATCCAAGACATCTAAACTCTGGCTGTTGGTTAACTTAGTAATTTCAGCGATTTCATCAACAAAGTCATAGTTGTCTGACCATACTTTCTCTGCTTCTGTACTAAAAATTTTTGACAACAAAGATCCTGTAGGAATGGCTGATTTATAGTATAAGTGACAAGCTGGGCATTTATTAATGGCAATTCCTTCAGGAGGAAAGGGAATGGTGGCATCACCAAATTGATAAGCATCTCCGGGGATAAATTCTCCTTTGATCAAATTCAAACAATTACAAACTGGACATCTTTCTTGGAATTTCCAATCTTTTGTCTCAAGTTGAGTGGAAACTAACTGTAATTTATTAAAGTTGAGAATGTCCACAAGACTAAGCTCCTTAATCCTTTAAAAAAAGTTGTTATATGAACAGGACTTATGCCGCTAATTTGCATAGAGTTTCTTGGTGCGTTAGCGATTAGCGATCGCGTAACGCACCCTACCGATAGAGGTAAAGTCTTGAAATCTCAAAAGTTTTAAAATTAGTCTCAGTATTTCGCTGTCCTAACGATTGGCATAATTTGCCCCTGATTTGATTCGATCATAATTCACGTCAAAACCAAGTTCAAACAGTATATTTACGACCATAATTTACTCCTAAAATTATCTTTTTTGAAAGAAAATACGCAATAACCAGGAGCAAATTTTTCTCCCACCTTAGTAAATATAAATATTTTCTAAAAGCCCATCGAAAAAATATTTAAATACAAAAGTAAATTTTAAGGCAGCAAAGATCTATTTCTTGTTAGATACACAAATGGAAAACTAGCCGCCATATATAGAACTTTGCCAATTTGAATGATGTTTCAGTTACTCTTGGCAATATGAATGATAGGAAAGAAGCAGGGCGATTATGGCCTAATTTTCGGGTTCTTTAATCCTTATGCAGCCAGGGCTTTAGCCGAGAACTACGGCTTAACCATCCTAAATGCCTAGCTCTTGAGTACAATGATCAATATAATTTTCTGAATTCCGAATCTAAAACCAGTCCACATCAATTACCAGCTTTTTTATGATGCGATTTTTTGTAGATACATGGCGGCAATTATGGCAGCGATCGCGCAACCTCAACCCATCTTTCTGGCAATCCCGGCTAATATGTTTGCTCCCGGTAGTTATATCGGTACTAACTTGGAGTTGGGGAACAGAAGCGATCGCGGCTTCCTCTAACAATATTCTCAGCCAACCTGTGGCAGAATTAGAGGTGAGCTTGGGGAATAGTGCCAACGAGTTGAAGTTTTTCCCAAATCAATTGGAACTCAAAGCAGGTCAGCGTTACAAGTTGCTGCTCCACAATCCTAGCTCTCAAAAACACTACTTTACTGCCAAAGATTTTGCCGATGGCAGTTGGACTCAAAAGGTAGAAGCGGGCAAAGTGGAAATTAAGGGTAGTATCCGCGAACTAGAACTCAAGCCGGGAGCAGAGGCAGAATGGTTTTTAGTGCCTTTGAAACCAGGCAATTACAATCTCCGCTGTACCATTCCCGGACATACAGAGGCAGGGATGACTGGTAATATTACTGTGACTGCTGGGTAGATAGAGGGAACAGGGGGGGAGAGGGAACAGGGAACAGGGAACAGGGAACAGGGAACAGGGAACAGGGAACAGGGAACGGGGAA
>CAKZHE010000126.1 GCA_936920195.1 uncultured cyanobacterium
CACTCCCCATCACCCCATCACCCCATCATCACCCCATCACCCCAACTCCCCATCACCCCATCCTTTCCCAAATTACCCAACGTGCGGCAATCCCATACTGTAGTTGAGAACGCGGCTGTTGAGGTTGTAACTAATTTGACCGCTTTGGAGAAGCGATCGCACAAAATATTCTAAATCCGATCCAATCCGGCGGAGATTATATTCTGTCAAATCTTCCCCGCTGTAGGATTCCACCAAATTGTCAAACTGGCGATAGACCTGCTCAAGAGTATCTTCGTTCCAGTTTAGTTCGTTATCGGGATCGACATCTAGGGTTAAAACTTGATCTGCTGGCACGAGTTCATTATCTTCAACTACAGCCGTATAGATGTGAATGTGACGGGTGGTAGATTTGAGCAGCATAAATAGGTTTTTTGGCAGTTATGGGACTAGCATTTTAGCGGATTTTTGGGGTAGGCGCAGAGGCACAAAGGCATTTTCCTCGGCTAACCTGACTTTTTCAAACTTTTTGGGCAATCATACCTGTTTCCCGGGCATAGGCAAAAATCCCCCCAGCATCAATTACTGGCCCAACTTCTCCTAAAGGCTTCAGGGGACGAACTGAGTTCAGGGTATGGTTAATCAACTGATTGGCTTCAAAGTCAATTGTCACTTCTTGCCCAGTCACCAACTCTTCGCACAGTCGTTCTGCCGACTCCCAAGGATAGAGTTCTCCGGTTGCCGCGCAGTTGCGGAAGAAGATCCGAGCATAGGATTGGGCAATTACCGCCTTAACACCAGCGGCTCCCAAGGAGATCGGAGCGTGTTCTCGCGAAGAACCGCAACCAAAGTTTTCTCCAGCGACAATAATGGGGTATTGAGTTTTTGTTTCCCCGGTCGCGATAAACTTGCCGTAGCGGTCTGGCAAGCCAATGAGAGCGTAACTGCCCAGTTTTTCATATTCATCTGGTTTGGAGGGAACCAGGGTGAGGTATTCCGCTGGGATAATTTGATCGGTATCAATGTTATCGTCCAAAACAAAGATTTGTCCGCGAATCTTTTTACCCATGATGCAGTTCTCAGTTAGCGCTCAAGATCTTTAGTATTTCTGTAGTGTACCATTTTCGAGCCAATCATTGATTTGCTCTTGGGCGGGGGTGAAAGTAGACAATCAGGGCATTAAACATTGATAATCTAAATTAAAAAATCAGATCTTGAAGATAAGAATAATTCATGTCTCCAACGAACAGAGCAGATCCAATGGATGATATTGCCAGACAAGCGCGTCAGGGCAGTGTCGCGGCAATTATTCAGGTTCTTAATGAAAAGCTGGCAGATTCTGGAGTCAGAACCAGAGCCATGTTTGCCGATGGGGTGCTGCAACTGTTGTGTGAAGCGGCTACCAGCGAACAATTAACCCAAACTACTTTGGTGGGGCAGATTCGGCGGATACTGGAAGCGATCGCCCCGCGAAATATTCGCCGAGTCAATATCAACAGTCGGATTGTCCGAGAGCAGCAATTACTCTGGCTAGAGGAAATTACTCGCGATCCCGAAGGTCAATTGCTCTGGTCAGAAGAAATTGTCCTTGCCCAACCCAATATCTTCAAACAATTGGCAGAAGCCTTTCAAAGCGAACCTGCACCTAAAAAAACTCCCCCTCGCAACTATCCTACCTCTACCGCCACCTGGGGGCGTAAGGGCAATCAATTTTGGCTGGGGATCTTTGGTGGGGCAAGTTTGGTGTTGGTTTCCTTGTTTGCGGGATGGTTGCTGTATGAAAAGTTTGGCCCCAAACAGCCAGCGCCAGTAAATCGCGGACCAGATCGTTTTGTCGAAGCTGTGCGACTGGCAGAACAGGCTTCAGCCGCAGGCAAAACGGCGCAATCTTCGGCTCAGTGGTTGGATTTAGCCTCTAAGTGGGAAAAAGCCGCCGATTTGATGAATTTAGTCCCGGCTAGCGATCCTCGCTATCAGACGGCGCAAAACCGGATTGCCGCCTATCGCCAAAATAGTGAAAAAGCCCAAAAAGAAGCCCAGAGAAGGCGCTCCCGGAACTAGACACTAGCCTAATCGCCCTCGAACTAGCAGCAACTCCAGCCCAAAATCTGAGATCTCAATTCATCGGGAACAATTTACAGAATCGCAGTCTCCAGTCTGGTAGAAACAGAAGGAGTCAGGGAACACTTAGGAGGATATGCTGAGGTTTGAAAACGACAGAATCAACATAACCAAAACTTTACACTTTTGCTGCTCCGGTGTCTCTTCTGACAGAATTTGGTTAGTTTTGGATACAGCACTCAATTACAATAACAGAGATGATTGGACTAAAATCAAAACTAAAAAGTACCAGGCAAAAAAATTTTCCTAAAATTCAAAAAAAAACCAGTTCTGTCTACTTCACCTCTGTCTGAACTTGTGGAACAACTAGTTACGCAGGAACGCTCAACCCCATTTATGCAGTACCAGGCAGACTCCGTTCGTATAGGACAACAGATTATTCGGCTGATTCTGACAAGTCCCAATCCGAGTATGGTACTGCCTAGAATCGGGCAACTTTTGGCAGAAGTTTTTCAGGCAGATGCTTGCTGGCTAGCGGTGGTAAATGCGAGCGATCGCCAAGGGCGCTGGGCTTCGCCCAATCGCGAATCCCCTCCAGCCGTATTTTGGCATACTGAAGATCTGCCCACCGGAGCCAGCGAACAGCAATTGCTTAAATATCCTATTGCCCAAGCCATTCTTGCTGAAGCCGAACCCCTAGGAATTAACGATACTCAGGGGGCGGAATTTCAAGAACTATTTTTGCCAGAAAATTTGTCAGTTAGGTCAATTCTGGGCATTGCCCCCAAGTTTCAGGGACAAGCCAATGGGATAATTGCCCTCGGACGGCAGCATCCCCATGACTGGAGTCAATTGGAAAAAGAACTGTTGAAAGAAGTCTCGGAATCGGTAGCAGTGGCGATGTATCAAGCCCAACTGCAACAGCAAGTCCGGGCAACTACCCAATATCAAACCCTGTTAAACCAACTAACTAGAGCTATTCACAGCGCTTTAGACCTAGATCGCATCCTGCAAATGGTCAACTCTGGGACGGCGGAGGCTCTGCAAGTGGATGGGGGCTTACTATTGCTATTAAAATACACTGACCTACAATTTCATAGTCCTTCTTTAAAGCGGCTGGCAAAAGCGAAAGCTACTGTGGCTTATGAATGGTTTAATCCCCTCAGTACGGAGTACAGT
Organism: uncultured cyanobacterium; assembly: GCA_936920195.1. GTDB lineage: Bacteria > Cyanobacteriota > Cyanobacteriia > Cyanobacteriales > FACHB-T130 > CAKZHE01. The sequence goes on from CAKZHE010000126.1 coordinate 3,220, forward strand.
GGGGATGCCGGAAATATTGCTTCTGCCAATTCTTTACCATCATTGTTAAATTCGTCGTTTTGGCTATCGGACTGTCCCCTCTGTCAGCAAGCTTTAACTACTGCTCCCCAGCCGTTAGCGATTGGCGATCGCCACAAATTATCAGATACTGATTTTACTGCCAATCAATCCTCCCCCTTGAGCGCCCTGCCTTGGACTGCCATCCTGATGATTCCCCTAGAACATCAAGGCACTGTCTTAGGATTCTTGGTGCTGCACCAAAGTCAGCCTCGGCAATGGCAGCCGGAGGAACTAGAGTTAATGAATTGGGTGAGCGCTCAAGCTAGTAGCGCCATTATTCAAACCCAAACTCTCCGACAAGTCCAAAATCTGGTTGAGGAGCGCACTGCTCAGTTACAGCGCAGTTTAGAAGTCCAAGCCAAACTATACGCTACCACCAGGCAGCAAATTGACCAATTGCGGCAACTGAATCAGATTAAGGATGAATTCCTCAATGCCATGAGTCACGAATTGCGAACGCCTCTCACCAAGATGAATCTGGCAATTCGGATGCTGAAGCAAATGGAACTGCCAGAGGAAAAGCGCAAATCATACTTGAATATTCTTGACCAGCAATGCACCCAAGAAATTAATCTGATTAATGATTTATTGGCGCTGCAACAGCTAGAAACCAAGAAATTGCCTTTTCAATCCCAAAAAATTGATCTCAAGCAGTTAATCGCTGATTTGGGGCAGGTTTTTCGCCAGCAATGGGCAGATAAGGGGTTAAATCTAGAAGTGAATTTGCCCCCGCAACCCCTATGGCTGGCTTCTGACTATGAAAGTCTCAATCGGATTTTGCTAGAACTACTTACCAATGCGGGTAAGTATTCCCACGCTCAAACGGTTGTCACGGTTCAAACTACCTGCGATGCTAATCAGGTAGCGATCGCCATCTCTAACTGGGGTTTTGGCATTTCTCCTGATGACCAAGTTCATATTTTTGAGAAGTTTTGGCGCGGCAAGGAGGCAACAGGACAAGTGCTACCGGGAACTGGATTGGGTCTAGCTCTGGTAAAGTCCTTAGTACAGCATCTGAATGGGGCGATCGCTGTTTCTAGTCATCCTGTAGAAAATTCGCAGTCCTATAAAACTTGCTTTACCCTCTCCTTGCCTCAGTTTAAGGAATAGGGAACAGGGAACAGGGAACAGGGAACAGGGGGGGGGAGAGGGAACAGGGAACAGGGGGGGGAACCGAGACAGCCCCAAACCCCCAGAGCCACAACCCCACACCACGCGCCCAGCACCCCCCGCGAAAC
>CAKZHE010000127.1 GCA_936920195.1 uncultured cyanobacterium
CTGTTTAATTGCAGATGACAGAGCGGAAAACTAGCGTCGCATTCTCCGGTGTCGTGACCCCAATAACGGCTACCCTAGCCAACGGCAACGCCAAGGGCGTACCACTATGCTCAGGGTGGTCTGGTCAGAATAGCCTGCTTTGAGACTTGCTCTTACAAGCTCAGTGGCTTTAGCCCTGAGTTCCTGACAGTCTATGCCCCGATTAGCCGGAATCAAGAATTTTTCTTCTTCCCTTTGCTTGCCCTAACTTAACCCGAATTACGATCGGCGCGTCAAAAAATGTAATAATACCCCTAGCCAAGCTGTAAGCCCCTGGCAATCAGGGATTTTATTACCTTATTTGCTGATACAGGGTTAAGGAATTTTCGGTCTTAGCTCAGGTCTGTTTGCAAAAATATACAATCAAGCGTTCACTTATGGCTCAACTGTCTGGTTCTGCTGACGTGCCTGATATGGGTCGTCGTCAATTCATGAATTTTCTGGCCTTTGGAACGATTACTGGCACGGCGCTAGGAGCGCTTTATCCGGTAGTTAAATACTTCATTCCCCCCTCCAGTGGTGGCGGTGGTGGTGGGGTAACAGCCAAAGATGCCCTAGGTAATGATATTGTGGTGAGCGAATTCGTCGCCAGCCACAATCCCGGCGATCGCACTCTTGCCCAAGGACTGAAAGGCGATCCCACCTACATTGTCCTGGATGAAAACAAAGCGATTACTAATTACGGAATTAACGCTGTTTGCACTCACCTAGGCTGCGTAGTCCCCTGGAATGCCGCTGAAAACAAGTTTATGTGTCCCTGCCACGGCTCTCAATATGACAGCACTGGTAAGGTAGTTAGAGGTCCCGCACCCCTTTCCCTCGCCCTCGCCCATGCCACCGTCGCCGACGATAAATTATCTTTGACCACGTGGACAGAAACTGATTTCCGCAACGGGGAAGCCCCTTGGTGGAGTTAGGCATTTTCGAGTTTTGAATTAATACTGAATTGCAGCATCTGGTTAGAAATGAAAACAGCCTCTTTATCGGCGATATCCCAAGGCGGCAAGCAAGCAGCCATTAAAGCTGTGATGCTCGCGATCGCCATTCTGTCATTTTTCTTCGTTAGCGATTTAGCTCTTCCCCAATCCGCCGCCGCCTATCCCTTTTGGGCCCAGGAAACTTCCCCCCTCACCCCCCGCGAAGCCACGGGCAAACTTGTCTGTGCTAACTGCCATTTGGGTGCAAAACCCACTGAAGTGGAACTTCCCCAAGCCATTCTGCCAGATACAGTATTTGAAGCGGTAGTCAAAATTCCCTATGACACCAGCGTGCAGCAAGTCACTGGCGACGGGACTAAAGGTGGCTTGAATGTCGGAGCAGTATTGATGCTGCCTCCCGGATTCAAGATTGCCCCTGAAGATCGGATTCCCCCAGAAATCAAGGAAAAAACCGAGGGTTTAACCTTCACTTCCTACTCGGAAGGGCAGGACAATGTAGTAATTATTGGACCAATTCCAGGGGAAGAACACCAAGAAATTGTTTTTCCAGTTTTGTCTCCCAACCCCGGCACAGATAAAGGCGTTTATTTCGGCAAGTATTCTGTCCACGTCGGCGGCAACCGGGGACGGGGACAAGTGTATCCCACGGGTAGCAAAACCAATAACGCAGTTTACAATGCTTCAGCGGCGGGGAAAGTGCTAGAAATTACCGATCTCGGTGAAGATGGTAGCGAAATCAGCATTCAAACTGCCGATGGCAATACTGTAGTTGATGAGATTCCCCTAGGGCCAGAACTGATTGTGGCTCAAGGAGAAGAAGTTAAAGCTGGTCAACCCCTAACTAAAGATCCTAATGTGGGTGGTTTCGGTCAAGTAGACCGGGAAATTGTCCTCCAAAATCCCGTTCGGATCAAGTGGCTGATTGCCTTCATTGCGGCGATTATGCTTTCCCAACTGTTGTTGGTGCTGAAGAAGAAACAATTCGAGAAAGTGCAAGCAGCAGAATTGAATTTTTGAAGCTAGCTGACTAAAAGTTACTCGAATCTGAGGACAGGAGCCATATTCCTGTCCTTTTATTTTGGGCGATCGCCCACTATAGCTTTTTCACCAGAGCGAAAATTGTAACTTCTTGTAATATTAATAAATGCGTAGAAAAGCTAAAATGATTACCAGAAGATCGGCCAGAAAGAAAAGCGATCGCCAATGCTGGACAAGCAAGAATATTAAAAGATCATACTTTTGATAAAAAAAACAGTCCAATTAGATTTAGACCATCAAAGGAAATTTGTAAATTACAATTAGGAAGTTAAATTTATGCCTACATTAGACTGGTTAAAAAAAGAATTTGATTATGGATATGATAGTGGAAATATATTGTCTCGTATTCCTAATTTGAGAAGATTAAGAGAAGAAAAGCTTATTGGTGGCTCTTATCGTGATGTTTTTTTTAAAGCTATCTTACCATATTTAAAATCTGATTCAATTGTATTAGAATTGGGACCAGGAAAAGGTTCTTGGACAAGAGCAATTCTTAAATATATTCCTCAAGGTAAATTGCATACTGTTGATTTTCAAGATGCAGAAAAATGGTTAACTCCTCATAAATATTCGGGGAGATTAATTTGTCATAAAATTCAAGATAATTCCTATGTCAATTTTCCTAATAATTATTTTGATTTTTTTTGGTCAATGGGAGTTTTGTGTCATAATAACTTAGAACATATTGAAGAAATACTGAAAAATATTTTACCTAAGATGAAAAAAGGTGGTATTGCTGTTCATCAGTATTCTGATTGGGAAAAACTTGATCAATATGGGTGGAAAAAAGGTGGAGTTCCCATAGATTTTAAAAATAAAAAAGATGATGAAATTTGGTGGGTTAGAAATAATCAATCTTCCATGTCCTCTGTGGCATCTAAGGTGGGTTGGAAAGTGATAAATTCTGACTTAAATTTACTAAAGCGAGACTCAATTATTGTTGTCAAGGCTTAAACAAAAAAGAGCGTGGAGATGTGGGTTTATGAGGTTATTGGTGACAATCAAAATTTATTCCTAGGCTCCTGCCTAGGAACCGACATCAAGAGGCAGAACCTAGGCTGTTGACTTTGGCAGGACTTACGCAGACCCTCTATATATAGCGTTTTGTAGGGGCAATCCCCCCGTGGTTGCCCCTATTGCTAGAATA
>CAKZHE010000128.1 GCA_936920195.1 uncultured cyanobacterium
CTTTCTGGCAATTAGTCGGTTCTCAAGCGGTACAAGATATTTGTCAGCGGATTGAGAAAGCCTACCAGTTGTTTTTCAAACATCAGCCGAATTAATTGGTGCTAATACTTATATAACCTCTTTATCCGTAGGGTGTGTATAGCCTATCGGCATGGCTAACGCTAAAGCGACAGCGTAACGCACCATCAACGCTATCCGGACTTACGCAGACCATCTACATATAGTGTTTTGTAGGGGCAATCCCCCCGTGGTTGCCCCGATGTGTAGCAGCACGGGGACGCTTATGATTCAGACGCGCTATAGAATTAAAAAACTTATTATTTTCAGTATTGTTATGAACAAGTTAATATCAATGGTTGATCGAATAAATCAAAAATGTATTAATAACTTAAAGATTTAGATTTAAACTACACATAGCAGTTTCTTGACTCAAATTAGCAATTTCTTGACCAAATTCCAAATATTCTTCATTGATTTCAACAGATCAATTAACTTGAAAGGTTATGGTATTGGTATTGGTATCTTTTTAGCTGAACGCGATCGCCTTAAATGTTCAACCATCACCAATATGAAATTCCCCCCAACGAGCTACGCCATTTCCTCACAATTTCTACTGCTAAATTAAAACGTGCGAGCAAAAAAATCCCGCCTTCCCTGGGGCTATTTACCTGGTTGCTTTTTCCTGCCTTAGCGCAAGCCCAAGTTACCGCCGATGGCACAGTGGGAACTCTCGTTAATGGTTCTCTGGCTCCCTGTGCCGGGACAATTTGTACTATTACTGGTGGCACTACCGACAGCACGGGAACAAATCTCTTCCACAGTTTTGAAAGCTTTTCGGTAGATACGCAAGCCTACTTTAACAATACTGCTACTATCCAAAACATTATTAGTCGGGTGACTGGTAACTCTCCTTCCACAATTGATGGGATTATAAGTGCTAATGGTTCGGCTAACTTATTTCTAATTAATCCTAATGGAATTATTTTTACTGGTAATGCCAAATTAAATATTGGTGGCTCCTTCCTCGCCACGACAGCTAATAGTATCAAATTTGCCGATGGCAATGAATTTAGTGCCAGCAATCCGGAAACTCCTCCGCTACTGACCATGAGCGCCCCTATTGGCCTACAATTTGGACAGAATCCGGCGGCAATTTCCGTTCAAGGCACAGGACACAATTTTATAACTAACCTTGGTAGTCCTGTCATCGGGATTCCCAGTACCACTAAATTGGAAGTTCAACCGGGGAAAACCCTTGCCTTAGTGGGCGGCGACATCAATCTAGAAGGGGGGATATTGTCCGCACCCCAGGGCAGAATTGAATTAGGTAGTGTGGGGAATGGTTTCGTGGCGTTTAATCCTGTAGCGCAAGGCTGGAGTTTAGGTTATGCTCCGGGGCAAAGCTTTCAAGATCTTCGATTAGCTCAAAAGTCAGCCGTAGATGGGCGGGGGAATAATGGGGGAGCGATCGCCATCCAAGCTAGAAATGTTACTCTTCAAGATGGCTCCCTCATTGGCATTACCAACCAAGCCAGCCAACCCCTAGGAAATTTAACTATTAATGCCACTGGTAATGTCGAACTAATTGGATTAGCTGCTGATTCCCAGACTCGTAGCAGCATATTTACTCAAACTATTGGGATTGGTAATAGTGCCAACCTCGAAATTAATGCCCAGCAACTTATAGTTAAAGATGGTGCATCCATCAGCACCAACACTTTTAGTGCTGCCCAATCTGGAAATTTAAATTTAAATGTCTCTGAGGCAGTTGAAGTTAGTGGTTTTCATCCCCTTAATCCGTCTGTTTTTAGCGTCATTGTTTCCCGAACTTTCGCTGCTGGCAATACCGGAGATCTTGCCATTACCACCAAAAGATTCACTGGTTTAGATGGTGGCAATGTTGGCACTATTGCCTATGCCACTGGTAATGGGGGAAATTTCACGCTTAATGCCACTGAATCGATCAAATTGATGGGAGTTGCCCCGATAGTTTTGCAACCAAGTGCCATTGGTACTGCTACTTTTAGTGCTGGCAATGCAGGTAGCTTAGTAATCAACACCTCCAGATTAGTGATGGGAGATGGTTCTTTAGTCACTGCGAACACCTTTGCTAGTGGGAATGCCGGCAGCGTAACTGTCAATGCCAAAGAATCTATCGAATTGAGTGGGGTATTCCCCGGTAATGGTTTTCCTGATAGTATTTCCTCGGCGGCTCCCATTGCTCCTGCTGCCACTCGACAATTCTTTAAATTGCCAGCAGTACCTTCTGGCTCCTCTGGTGATGTCACCATTAATACCAGTCGTTTAAGTATTGCCAATGGAGCTAGTGTCAGCGCCCTAAATCAGGGTTCTGGTAATGCTGGCGCAGTGCGAATCAATGCCGACTCAATTTTTCTCGATCATCAAGGGGCGATTACTGCTGCTACTATTTCTGGTGAAGGTGGTAATATTTTTCTGCAAGTCAAAAATTTCATCTTGATGCGGCGGAATTCGATTATTTCTGCCACTGCCGGAGGAACAGGTAACGGGGGAAATATTACCATTAATTCGCCTTTTGTGATTGCGGTGTCATCTGAAAATAGCGATATCATTGCCAATACCTTTCAAGGTAGAGGGGGAAATATTGATGTCACTACCTATGGAATTTATGGTTTACAATTTCGCCCTTTTCTGACTTCCAGAAGCGATATTACTGCCAGTTCCGATTTTGGGGTAAATGGTAATGTCACCATCAGCACTCCGGGAATTGATGCTTCCCAGGGATTAACTAGCTTGCCAACCAAGTTTTCCAATGTAGAAACAGTTAAAGATAGTTGTCAAGCTAATTTAGGTGGCAATGGCAATAGTTTTATTTTCAGTGGTAGGGGAGGATTGCCTCCCAGTCCGGAAGAAACTCTCAGCCAGGATAGTTTATTAGTAAATTGGGCGACACTCCCGCCATCCAGAGTTCCAGAATCAGTTACTTTATCTCCAATTTCTCCGTCTAATTTACCCAGTTCTCCTTTAGTTGAAGCTCAAGGATGGGTAGTAAATCCCGCTGGGAAGATTGTATTGACTGCCCAAGTATCAACTGCCACACCTAAGCATTCTGGGCAAGATTCAGCCACGTGCGAGCGGGAATTTTAGACAGGACTTACGCAGTTGCTCCGCATATAGCGTTTATGGTGCGTTACGCTGCGCTAACACACCCTACTAATAGAG
>CAKZHE010000129.1 GCA_936920195.1 uncultured cyanobacterium
AGCATCTTTATCCAGTTTTTGAACCCGATGAAACCAATGATTCTATTGCAACATTTTAGTCTTGCCACGCCACTACTGATAGAGTTACAGGTTCATCTTCCCTCTTTTCTTCTTGAATAAATCTGGGGTAACTAAGCCTTGGGGGAAAAAAATGGTTCCAATTACAATCAGGAAGCCAAAAATGATTAATCGTCCGTCGCGGAGAAATTGCGCCAACCATATTGGTAAGTTTGGCACATCGGCGATCGCTCGCAACACTTCTGGCAAGGCAGTAAACACCATCCCGCCCAAAACTGGGCCAATAAAGGTTCTTGTGCCGCCAATTAAAACGGAAGCTAAATAAATAATACTGGCATCGAATGTACCTTGGCGAGCATTCCAAGTATTCAAGAAATGGGCGCTAATAGCTCCGGTAATGCCTGCTAATACTGCTCCTAAAACGAAAGCTAGCACTTTATAATAGGTAGGGTTAATCCCCATTGCTCCTGCTGCCAACTCATCTTCCCGAATGGCAATAAAGGCTCTACCCACTTTGATTTTTTCTAGGCGATACAGCAGCAGCATACTAATCGCCAGCAAAGGGATGACAATCCATAAATATTCAATTGGAGTTTGAAAAGGTTGGGGAATGCCAAAAATTCCCACTGCGCCACCAGTTAAATCTAAATTGAGGGAAATTACCCGCAATACCTCTACAAAGGCGATGGTAGCAATGGCTAAATATATCCCGCGCAACCGCAATACCGGAATCCCAATTAATACGCCCACAATTCCGCAAACTGCGCCGGAAATTAGCATTTCCAATAATAGTAGGGGAATCGGAAATAAAGCTTCCGTAGTCCGAAATACTTGGGTTGACAAAATAGCTGCAATATATCCACCCAAGGCATAAAATCCCGGACTAGCCAGAGATAATTGCCCTGTCATCAACGGTAAGTAGAGCGATAGTCCCAACAATGCCCCCATTACCATTGAAACAATCAACGGACCGTAAGTATCCAGAAATCCATTCATTTTGAAAAAGGGAACAGGGGATAAAGGGAACAGGGAACAGGGAACAGGGAATAGGGAACAGGGAATAGGGAATAAGCGAATTAAGGGAATAGGGAAAACGGGGAATCACTCGTTCCCAGGCTCTGCCTGGGAATGCCTATTGAGAGGCTCTGCCTCGGATGAAAAAGCGAGGCAGAGCCTCGCGATTCGGTTCCCAGGCAGAGCCTAGGAACCAGTTCAAGGGAATAGGGAAAACGGGGAAACAGGGAATGGGAGGTGGAGACGTTCCACCGGAACGTCTCCAATATATATCGAAATCTAGCAAATTAGACTAAACGTGCTACTAGATCTCAATTCAAAATTTTGAACTTTGAATTTCTACGATCCCACAAACCACAGTCCAGGGGAAGGCTGTAAGTTGTCACCTAATGGTTTCAACGGAGCAGTGGGAACCTCTTCAGTTTCTTGCACGGCAGTTCCAGAACCATTCACCGTAAAGGTAACTAGCGCCTTAAGGACTTTGCCAGGATTTTTGGCATTTTCGGGACTGAGAGTAAAGATGATGTTGGTATTGCTGCAACCGCCTTCACTGGTATCAATTAAGCAAACTACTTGCTTATCGTTAACTGGCCCAACGGTAAACAGCAAATTATCTAAATTCCCCCCATGTTGACCAACCTTTTTGTTAATCCGCTCGGTAACAATTTGACACCGATCTTTCGGAGTCATTTCTCCCCCTAAATCGGTGCGATTCCACAGAATCATCGGGAGGGGAATTGTGGCGCTACCCCGCTGGACGATGGTGGCATAGCCGCTGCCTTGGGTTACACAGAGGAAGGAAATCTGACCATTGCCGGAAGCTACTGGTTGGGTAGATGGCTGGGTTACAGGGGTTTCGGGCTGACTTTCAGTCGGGGGACTAGCTGGTACTGCCGCTAACTGGTCGTTACCATTACCACGTAAAGTATTGCTAACTAAGTTAGGCTTGGCTTGGTCGATGGTAACAATCCCATAATCGCGGTTGCTTTCGATGGTGTTGTTTTGTAAGGTGGGGCGAGATTGCTCGGTAATTACTACCCCGTCGCGATTCTCGCGAATCTGGTTATTAGCAACTACTGTGGTGGCAGTGCCACCAATCACGATCGCATCCCCAGTTTGCTGGAAAGTATTGCCCCGAATTTCGCCGCTAGCTTGACGAGCCACAGAAATACCATTGCCTAAATTTCTGACAAACTGGTTATTTTCGACTTTAGCATCACCGCTGCCTGTGACAAATATTCCTTCACGATTATTGTTGGTGAAGGTGTTATTGCGAATGACGGGATTAGTAGATTCTACCCAAATTCCAGTGCCGCGAATTTTGGGATTGGTGACGGTAACACCGAGGATTTGGCTATTTTGCCCTGCCACAATGGTGACATTTTGAGACGCAAAGGTAGGGCTAGTATAGGTTCCGCCGCCACTGATGACGACTCCCTGGCCTTGCTGGTTTTCGTTACCTCTCAGGATTACCCCGGATTTTAGTTGGATGGGGGAATCCTCAACTTTGTATTCACCGGGAGCAAGTTGAATGACTGTCCCAGAGGATGCTTGTTGCAGAGCATAGCTAATGGTGCGATAGGCACTGCCTTCGCTACTGCCACTGCCACTATCGGAGCCACTTTGGGGATTAACATAAATGGTGTTGGCTTGGGCGATCGCAGTTGCTTTCCCCTTTTGCCAACCTGCTGTCTCGATTTGAGCGCGAACTAAAGGCGTATTCAGAGCAGCGATCGCTAAAGTGCTAGAAGACGCTAGGGCTGTCACTAAAAAGTATTTAGCAAGCTGCGATGTTCTCAATTTGTCCAACATAAACAATCAATTTGGCGTTTGGCGATTAATATTGAATTTACTATAGCACTTGATCGCTTAAAATTTAAGTAATTTATCAAATTGGGAAAGATTAGCAATTGTGTAATTACCGATCTTCCCCAACTACTAACTCAACTTGGGCTAGGAATGGTGACATCAATGGCTGTAACTTCCGATCCCAAACTACTTAAGGGCGGCTGAATCGTTTTGCCATTACCCACCACTAAAGTGACCAATTTTTCTGGCTGCAAGTATTTTTGGGCTACTCGTTGCACATCTGCCACCGTTGTCGCCGCAACTGCGGCTTGATACTGGAAAATAAAATCGCTAGGGTAGCCATAATACTCGTAGCGCATTAACCGAGAGAGAGTTTGTCCAGGTTTTTGAAAATTAAACACAAAGGAGTTGAGAACCGATTCTTTCGCATAGGCAAGTTCCGCCGCCGTGATGGGTTCAGATCTCAGACGTTTAATTTCCCCTAAAACAGCGGTAATAAAAGGAACTGTGGCATCAGAACGGGATTGTCCTGCCGCAATGAAAGTCCCTGGATAATCAAATTCAGGACTCCAATAACCGTAGACTGAGTAAGCTAAACCTTGGCGCGATCGCACTTGATTAAACAATCTACCGCCAAAACCATTCATCAATCCATTCATGGTACTAAGAGCAGCATAATCTGGACTATTTAACTGTCCCCCTAAATGTCCGATATGAATGGAACTTTGGCTCAAATCGGGACGATCGACAAAGAAAATTCCCCCCTGTTTAACTTGTTCTACCGGGGGTAAAGGAGGTAATTGTAGATCGGGATTTGGTTGCCAATCTCCCAACTTGTCTTCAATCAGTTGGCGGATTTTGGTGCTGTCAAAATCTCCCACAATCCCCACAATCATATTGTTGGGGTGATAATATTGCTGATAAAAATCTAGCAAATCTTGACGAGAAATATTTACAAGAGTGCTATATTCAATTGTCCTGGCGTAGGGACTGCGATCGCCATAGATCAGTTTTTCAAATTCCCGTCCGGCAATATCATTCGGATCGTCATTGCGACGGGCAATTTGACCGCTAGTTTGTTTTTTGGCTAAATCTAGTTTAGCTTGGTCAAAAACAGGTTCGCGCAAAACTTCGGTAAACAGGCTAAATACCTCTGGTAAATCTTCGCTGAGGGCGCTAAAACTAATACTGCCCGAAGTTTTCCCAATTCCCGTTTCTACCGATGCCGCCTTTTGTTCCAAAAGTTGATTTAATTCATCTGGCGAGTGTTGTTTAGTGCCTCCCGTCCGCATTACTGTTCCCACCAAATCCGCTAAACCAACTTTGGGATCTGGTTCCCAGCGATCGCCTGTCCGAATTATCGCGGAACCGCTCACCAGGGGCAATTCCTTATCTGGCATCAGATAAAGAATCATCCCATTTTTTAATTGATAGCGCTCGTAGTCTGGTAACTTAATAGCAGGCAAGGTGGGAAAAGTCAAATCGGTATAATGCCGCGCCGTCCCTGCCATCGCTGGCAGCCAAGAAGTTAAGACTACAAAGGTCAAAGTTAACAGCCAAAACCAAGGATTTTTGGGGCTAATTTTAACTTTAAATTTTGGTCTTTCTAGACTGGAATTTACTTGATTGCGTCGAAAAATTGACATGGGTTAATTTTCTCCTCTGGGGTGAATTAGCAACCTATTCTTTTGTGAGAATGCGTCCCACCGTGCGATTTGGGGTTTGGAAAGTTGCCAAAGCTACCCTTTGAATATCGGCTGGGGTGACAGAGGCGATCGCATCTAGTTGTTTAAACAGGTTCCGCCAACTGCCAGTTTTGACCTCATATTCCAACAGAGATTGCGCCATCCCCATATTAGAATTGAGCGATCGCAATAATTCTGCCCTAGCCTGAGTCTTTACCCGCTCTAATTCTTGGGCAGATACTGGTTCTGATTTCAATTTGGTAATTTCCTTGCCCAAAGCTGCCGCCAATTCCTCAGTAGAATGACCAGGAGCAGTCAAGGCATAAAACAGCATCAAATTGGGGTATTTATCTCCCGGAAATCCACTAAAACCCTGGGCTGTTAGGGCTAATTGTTGCTGCTCCACCAAAGATTTATACAACCGAGAAGTCCGTCCTTCACTCAACAACCGCCCCATAATTTCATAGGTCGCTTGATCGGGATGATTAATGCCGGGACGATGGTATCCTTCCAAATACCAAGGTTGCGAAGCCAGCTTTAAAGTTACTTCCTGGGGCTTTTGTTGCGGAGGTTCAACAATATTTAATTCTGGGGGAGTTGGCTTGGCAGCATACCGCCCAAAATAAGTTTTTGCCAATTCCTTGACTTGATTGGGATTCACATCTCCCACAATCGCAATGGTTAATTTGCTGGGAATATAGTGAGTATCAAAGAACAGTTGCACATCTTCCCGCGTCAGATTGCGGATATCTTGGTTATACCCAATTACTGGTCGTTTATAGGGATGAGTAGTAAAAGCTTTATCTACAAAAGCCTCTACCATTTGTCCAATCGGGGAATTATCCGTCCGCAACCGTCTTTCTTCCAGAATTACTTCTCTTTCCTTATAGAATTCTCGAAAAACTGGATCTAAAAATCGTTCTGATTCCAAGGACATCCACAATTCCAATTTATTGGATGGAAAACTGTAAAAATAGCGCGTGGCATCGGTGGAAGTATTGGCATTAATCCCCACACCACCAGCCTGTTCCACAATCTGTCCTAATTCATTTTGTTTTTGATATTTAGCCGCTGCCGCTTCTACCTGCTGGAATTCAGTTTGCAGTTTAGCCGCTTCTGTGGATTTACCTAGGGCTTTCGCGGCTCGAATTTGTTTGTCCAACACATCCAAACGCTCTAGCAGGGGTTTTTCTGCCTGCCAATTGCGAGTTCCAATCTGGGTAGTGCCTTTAAAAGCTAAATGTTCCAGGAAATGGGCTACCCCCGTTTTGCCATCAGGTTCATTAGCGCCGCCAACATCAGCGTAGGTCAAAAAAGAAACCACTGGGGCTTGATGGCGTTCTAGGACAATAAATTTTAGACCATTCTCCAGCCGAAATTCCGTTACTTTCTGGATAACGCGGTCTAAGTAGGGTTGAATCGACTCTCCCGCCTGGGGGGGATTTTTCAGTTGTGCCGCCGCCGTCAGGGGCAGCATTGCCCAAAGTAGTAAAAGGATACTAAAAAAGGCGATCGCGCTAGCGCTAGCGCAGAGCTTCGCCCAAACCTTTGCCCTTTGCCGCCATTGGATTCGAGGCCAAAATACAGCCGTAATAGGGGCTGAAATCCTTAACAAACAGAATTGACGATATTGATTCATATGCTACAAAATTCCAGGCATTATTCCTAATATATCGGCAGTTGACTAGATTGGCAGGGGAAAATACTCATTCCAATTCCCGATCTTATCTAAATGGACTCCTAGCTTGTTTCTATCTCATACTGACAACGGATATTCATTTATCTTTAGTCAATTAACCCCCAGAAGTTTATTTTTTATAAAGATTTGAGAGATTTCATAAAGCCATAGGGCAGAATAGCCCTGACAGAGTTTGTAGCCAAAGCCCACTCCAGGGGATAAGTTCAGTCTGCAAACCTTCTAGAGTCAGGTTTAAAAAGCCCCATCAGTTTTTTAAGCTAGGTTTAATTGCTCAAATAGTAATTCGATGTAGATTTGCAGCCAAGGCGCTAATTGAGGCTGTAGTGGTGTCAAGATGTCTGTATCAACCCATACTATCTGCCCAAACTCTATGACAGTTTTCAATCGTCCGCTTCAATCTGAAGAACAAACTCGTACCAAGATCTTAAAAGCCGCACAGCGGTTATTTGCTCACCACGGGTATGACGGTACAACTACTCGCGATTTAGCTTCAAAAGCTGGGGTAGCAGAGGGGACTATCTTTCGGCATTTTTCCAATAAGAAAGCCATTTTAATTGAAGTTGCTACTCAAGGCTGGATTGAAATTCTTACCGATTTGTTGACAGAATTGAGCGAAATGGGCAGCTACAAAGCAGTCGCCCAAGTCATGCGGCGGCGAATGCTACATTTGCATGAAAATGCCGATATGTTGAAGGTTTGTTTTATGGAAGCGCAGTTTCATCCAGATTTGCGCGATCGCATTCAGACCGAAGTTATTAGTAAAATGACTGTAGTTGCCGAAGCCTTCTTTCAAACTGCTATGGATAGGGGAATTTATCGACAGATGAACCCCAAAATAGTCGCCCATGTATTTTTGGGAATGTTTGCTGTCGCCGGATTCAGCCATAGCACTATCCTAGAAGATGGAGCCAATCCCCACGATATGAAGGAAATGGCAGAAGGATTAGCCGATATTTTCTTAAATGGTGTTTTAGCAAAGGATTAAAATCAGTTCGTAGTTGGACTTTAGCCTAGGCTGTTGACTTTGTGCGTTTTTATGGTTTTTTATTCATGCAGTTTCTAGGTAGTCAGTTGCGGGATTTTCAACCAATACCAAGTCCTTTTGATTGACCATGATTTATGTAGGGGCGGGTTTGGGGATGAATTTTAATATTCACCAATAACCTGAATAAACCCGCCCCCGACGGCATCGATGAAGTCAATTAATGGTAAATTTGAGGGTGTATGGGGCGGGTTTAGATCATTTGTTGGTGGGTATCAAAGATCTGAGTTAACCCGCCCCTACTAACTACTTGGGTTAATGATTTAGACCCAGTATGATGACATAGTTATTGTATGAATAAAATTGCTCAAAAACTTACAAAGTCACAGCCTAGCTTTAGCCCTAATTAAGATGGGGCTAAAGCCCAACTACAAACCTAATTTTGATCTTCTGAATCTGCCGATTCTAAAACCGCATTCCAAGGGGCAAATACGGGCAACAGCAATAATCCTGGTAATGCCGCTATGGTACTGATTAAAAAAAAGTTAGGCCAACCAGTAATCAGTGCCAACTTGCCCGCCGGAGCGGCCAAGATATCCCGGCTGACTGTCATTAAACTAGAAAGTAGGGCATACTGAGTTGCCGAAAATTGCTGGTTGCAAAGGCTCATTAAGAAAGCTACAAAAGCCGCTGTTCCTAACCCCGCACAAAAATTTTCAATGTTAATTGTTAGTACCAACGCAGAATAATCTTTACCGACTTGAGCCAAGACAAAATAGGCTAAGTTACTCACTGCTTGCAGAATCCCAAAGACCCACAAAGAGCGATTAATCCCAATTTTACTTAATAATGCCCCCCCACTGAGCGTCCCCACAATCTTCGCCAAAATCCCCATACCGCCTTGAATATCGCCAATATTGCCTTGGCTGAAACCAGTTTGCAACAGAAAGGGCGTGGACATATTGTTAACTAGGGCATCGCCTAATTTATAGAGAACGATAAATACCAAAATTAACAAAGCCTTCCATTGCCCTTTACGGGAGAAAAATTCTAGAAATGGCTGCACTACAGCAGCATCTAAGGATTCTGGGGGACTTTCGGTTTTTGGTTCTGGGGCAAAAATGGCACTGAATAAACCAAAAAGCATCAACAGGGAGATGAATAGATAAACTGTAGGCCAAGTTAAACTGTCAGCTAATCCAAAGGCTACCCAAGCGACTGATAACGCAACTTGATAACCTAAAACAAATACTCCCGCTCCCGCCCCCATTTCTAGGGTGTCTAGGACATCGGTACGATAGGCATCAGCAGCGATGTCTTGAGTAGCACCGAGAAAGGCAATCAGTAGGGCATTAACTGCCAATAATTGTAATCCTTGGGTGGGATTTTGCAGCGACATTATAGCGATCGCTATCAGCAAAGCTACCTGAGTAATTGCCAGCCAACCCCGCCGCCGTCCTAAAAATGGCGGCACAAATCGATCTAAAAATGGCGACCATAAAAACTTCAGAAAATAGGGTGATCCCACTAAACCAAAGTACCCAATTGCCTCTAAATCAACTTTTTCCACCGTCAACCAAGATGGTAAAGTCTGGCTAATTAAACCCCGTGGCAATCCCGATGAAAAGCCCAAAAATAACAAGGCTGCCATTTTCCGGCTTTGAAAAACTTGGAGAAACGACCGAACAGCTTTCACAATTTATAACCTTTTAACTTTGCTCCAGCAAACTCATTTTTTCCCACCAACGATTTAGCGGATAATAAACCGCTGGAGCCCACAAACTACTCAGAATTGCCGAAGCTAGGGCAATTTTCTGATGATAAGTCCAAATTTCCCCAAGGTTCCGTTCGGCATAGAAACTATATTGTAGGGCAATAATAGTTTCTCCTACCACCGCCATCCCAAAAACAATTAATGCCACTGAAATAAAATCTTCTTGAATATAGCGCTGTTTTTGAATCCGCCCTGTTAAAATACCCACTACGATCAGGCTCACAGTATGAGTGGGATGGGGTGATGTCATCCCATCCTGAATTAATCCCAGAGCCAACCCAGCTAGCGCTCCTTGGAAAGCAGTGCGCTTCACACTCCAAGCGACCACCCAAATTAACAGCCAATTTGGGCTAATCCCCAATAACTCCATTCCTGGCAAGCGAGCAGGCAGAAAAAGCAAGCAAATTAATACCGAGCCTGCTGTTACTGCCGCATTCAGCAATTGACGAGATACAGGTGACAAGCGAGAAACTTCTATCATCACATTTTTATTTTTTTCCTCCTAGCAGCTGAATCAACAGCTGCCAACCAAATACCCTCTAACCTTATTTGGGGTAAACACTAACCCATTCTAGAGAGCTAATTGGGGCTGTCAGTTCAACGATTGCTTCCGGTGCCGGACTTTTATCTAAGTTCAAAGAAACTATTTTCCCCACTGGTATCCCTGGCGAAAATAGTTCGCTGACAGGGGAAGTAGAAACCGGATCTCCCTTCCGGACATCTGGCACCTTATCAAAAAACTGCATAATTGCCCGATTGGAGCCTTGTCCGCGCATAAACCCCATAAACCGAGTCCGACTAATTACGACTCCCGTCTGACTGGTAGTATCGCTCAGAAGCAGCACGCGACTGGTATTTAGAGTCACGCTATCAATTCTGCCCACCAACCCCCCAGGAGCGGTCACTATATAACCTTCTTTGATACCGTGATTGGTGCCTCGACCAAGGGTGACTTGCTGCCACCAATGATCGGCACTACGCCCTATAATTGGTGCAAAAATAGGTTTACTTTTTTGCTTTTCTTTACCAGAATAATCCAGCAGTCCCTTTAATTTTTGGTTTTGATTTTCCAGTTCTACCAAGCGCTCTTGTAGCTCTAATACCCGCGCATTAGTCAGCTTTTCTATTTGGGTTTGGCTGGGTTGAAAAGGACGAGAGAGCAACTGATAAATTTCCAGTAGAGCAGCACCTTGGGTTTGCTGTAATAGCCAAGCACCTCCTAGGGCAACGCCTGTAATGACTACTTGAATTCCATGCCGGTCCCACCAGCGACGTAATGTAAACATAAAATAGTGATGAGTTTTGAGTTCGTTGTGAGTTGGCGAGGTGTAAATTGCAGGTTGGGATTTGATTTCCGGCTCAATCCTCAAAACTCAAAACTAAATGTTTGCGAGCGGTTTATTTGTTGATCCCAATTTCATTAGTCAGTTCCTTGGACGGCTATGGCGACTTGAATCGATTAGCCTTCTCCCTACAAACCTGGCGGCTGTAACGGGAGTCAAAAAAGCGACCTTTAGATATTACGAGAACGCCCGCTAAATACCCGCTCCAGTTGTTTGAAGTTTTCTAACACCCGACCTGTGCCTAACACGACGCAGCTTAAGGGGTCAGCAGCAACGTGGGTAACAATTCCGGTTTCGTGGCTGATGAGGGTATCTAAACCCTTTAATAAAGCCCCACCACCAGCGAGCATAATCCCTCGGTCGATGATGTCGGCAGCTAGTTCGGGAGGAGTCCGTTCCAGAGTGCGTTTGACGGCATCGACAATTACCGATAGAGGTTCGGACATACTTTCCCGAATCTCTGGGCCTTTAATGGTGACGGTGCGGGGTAATCCCGACAGGAGGTGTAAACCTCTGACTTCCATAGTCACATCGTTGTCATCGTGGGTGGGGTAGGCGGAACCGATGTGAATTTTGATTTCTTCGGCGGTACGTTCCCCAATGACTAGGTTGTGAACTTTCTTCATGTACTGCATGATGGCTTCGCTCAGTTCGTCGCCAGCAACACGGACTGATTCGCTCAGTACGGTTCCCTGCAAGCTGAGAACTGCCACTTCAGTTGTCCCACCACCAATGTCGATAATCATGTTACCTGTAGGCTCGGCTACGGGCAAGCCAGCACCAATGGCAGCGGCAACTGGTTCGTCAATTAAGTAAACATCTCTGGCTCCAGCTTGAGATGCGGCTTCCATGACGGCTCGTCTTTCTACGCCTGTAACGCCGCTAGGAATGCCAATAACAATCCGAGGAGAGACGAGGGTACGACCTTCGTGAACTCGGCGGATAAAGTGCTTGAGCATTAATTCGGCGGTATCAAAGTCGGCAATTACGCCGTCGCGGAGGGGACGGAGGGCTACCACGTTGCCAGGAGTTCTCCCTAGCATTTTTTTGGCATCTTCGCCCACAGCCAAAGGTATCTTGAGATCTTGATCCATCGCGACAACGGATGGCTCCTGGAGAACAATGCCTTTACCGGATACGTAAACTAAGGTATTTGCTGTTCCCAGGTCAATGCCCATGTCCCGGGATAAGGAAAAGCGACTGAAAAAACCCACGCGTTTCTTTGCCCCCAAAGTGAAATGCTGTTGTTTGTGACGGTAATGTAAACAGATTGTAACCGAGGTGGATTCTATTACGTTTTCTATCTTCAGTCTAGTGATACAGAAAAATTTACGCCAAAATCTTCTGGTCGCTAGTCTGCCAGGATTATTCTGGTAAGTATGTATTGCGTCCGGATAAAAGCCTAGTGCGGGGTCTGGGCGATTAGGCCAAGCCTAGTGCTAAGAGCGATCGCGCCAAGCCCAGTGCTAAGAGCGATTAGGCCAAGCCTAGCGCTAAAAGCGATCGCACTGGTTTTTGCGATAAACTACAATTTAGAACAAATGTACTAAGGTGGGACTATGACTATCAATGTGGTCAATTTAGTTGGTCGGGCTGGTCGAGATCCAGAAATTAAGTATTTTCAGGAAACTGGTAACTCGGTCTGTAATTTGACTTTAGCGGTAGATCGCGCTAGCCGCAATAAGGATGAGCCTGATTGGTTCAATCTGGAAATTTGGGGCAAAACAGCGGAAATAGCTGCTAATTATGTACGAAAAGGGGGTTTAATTGGGGTGCAAGGGTCGTTGAAAATTGAAACTTGGAACGATCGAGTGACTGGCAAAGCCCGCTCCAAACCAGTAATTAAAGTAGAGCGCCTTCATTTATTAGGTTCCAAGCGCGATAATGCTGCCCCTAGTGATTTTGGGGGAACGGAGTTTTAGGGGATAGGGAACAGGGAACAGGGAACAGGGAACAGGGAATAGGGAATAGGGAACAGGGAACG